>NZ_JBMPIX010000016.1:0-93473 GCF_049341065.1 Pacificoceanicola algae
GATCATGGCTGCGCCATGACCCTGCCGGGCAGTGCATGCGGCGCAAATGACGAATTCCTCCTCGCTGCAACCGCCCAAAACCTCCGGAAACTGGCCAAGACCCTTCCTGCACCGCAGCAACCGCGAAAAGCCTGACAGGAAAGGCGCTCGCGCCACGTTCAGCCGTCGATATTCTGCGCCAGCGAACGGGTGTTTTTCCACGGAATCGGCGGACAACGGACTTTCGCCGCAGTTGCGGTAGATAATTGGGTCAACGGCGAAAGCCGACATTCAAACGTTCAAGGATCAGGAGTTTGTTCTGCTGTGGGGAAGCTGGCTGTGAGAACGGTTTGCCCAATGCTTACAAATGCGAGAAGTCGAGCTTGGAAGGGGGCGATCTTTGGGCCCCCTACAGCGTGTATTAACAACATCGTCCAGAGCCATGCCGCAGTATCGTCAATCCGGCCGGTCCCTCAATGACGAGTGCCCAACAAAATAAGACGCATATCTACTTTGGCACGCTTGCTTTCCAACGCGCGGTCGCACAGACCCTGCCGGTCGATCGCGATGACAAGGGACGCTGAAAATTGGCTGGCCGCTCGCTTATCAAACCGCTCGATGGGCGCACGGATGGAAGTGGCCGCGATGCATGGGTGCCCACGCGAGGCAACACCGCTGAATTCTGCTCAACTTTTCAAGAAAAAGTCGATGTCGACTTACGCTCGTGCAATCCAAATAGGCGAAACTGAACACTAAACGTGGCGCATGGCACACCTGAGAAGCCCATTCACCGCAAGGCAGAGAATAGAGAATGATGGATGCTGTAGGGACCGCAATTATCCGGTTTTCCTGGTCGGCGCCTATTGGTGGCCGGGCCGGAAGGCATGTGTGCATCGCAGCCGGATGTGATGGCGACGGGGCGGCATGAGCACCACCTTTGACGTCTTCTTTCTTGGCAATATCGCCGATCTCGATCCAACCGAGGGCAATAGTGCCGCAGAAAATGCGGGCACGATTGTCGGCTCTACCTTTGGGTCGGCAGGCGACCCGCTTTATGACCACATCCAAAGCCTTTCACCGGGGACGGCGGGATTTTCCGGTGGGAATACATCCGGCTACGATACAGACAACCTCGTTACAAACGATCAGTTCAGAATAGACGGCGGCGCGGACCAGACCTTTGACAGCACCGTCATTTACAACGCGACCATCACCTATTTCGATGGCACAACGGCCACGATCACGGCCACCCTGATTCAGGACACGGCCGGCAATCTCTACCTGCTTCCCGAAACCGCCGCCGGTGCGGAGCAGGACGCGCTCGAGGCGGCGTCAATCCGATCCCTGACGCTTGACAGCGTCAACGCAACCCCAACCTGGGCATTTGCTGACCGCTTTGATGGCGATTTCGTCGAGGTTGTCGACGGCACCGCTGGCGACGACGCAATGGGCAGCGGCGATAGCGATTCCAATGGCGACCAGATTGATGGCGCCGATGGCGACAAAGACCTGATTGATACCGGGGCTGGCAACGATACGGTAAGTGCGGGCGCTGGCGATGACACCGTCTACGGCGGGACTGGTAACGATGTCATTGGTGTCTTTGGACCGGGCGACGCCGGAAATGACGTCATGTACGGTGGCGACGGGGACGACACCATCGTTGGCGGCGACGGCAACGATACGGTGTACGGCGATGCCGGAAACGATAACCTGTCCGGTGGTGCTGGGTCAGATACGCTCTATGGCGGTGATGGCGGTGATGTCTTTGCGATAACGGACGACCACAATACCGATGTCATAACTGGTGGCGAGGGCGGCAATGATTTTGACGCCATTGCTTTCAGCAATTTCCTCTCAACACAGGGCGTTACGGTCACGTTCAGTGGCCCCTCGGCGGGGGGTTATGACTATGGCGGGGGCTTTGCCTCTGGCACGTTCACAGAGATCGAGGCGATCTGGTCGACAGGCTACGCCGATTTCATCAATGGCGCGTCGGATACGCTGGGACTTTTCATTGGCGGCTTTGCTGGCGACGATACGCTCACTGGCGGCTCCGGCGTGGATTACATCTGGGGCGGCATCGGCAATGATGTGATCGACGGCGGCGGCGGCTCTGATAACCTGAGCGGCGAAGCGGGCGCAGACGCGATCACCGGCGGGGTCGGTGCGGACACCCTTGACGGTGGCACGGGCGCCGACACCCTGAGCGGTGATGCTGATGCGGATACCTTCCTTCTGGCGGACAGCTTCGGCAACGATAGCATCCTTGGTGGCGAAGGCGTCTCGACCGGAACCGACAGCGATACCATCGACGGCAGCGCCGTCACCACGAACATGTCCGTCAGCTTCAGCGCGGATGAAGTGGGCACAATCGTCTCCGGCGCGGATACGATCACCTTTTCGGAAATCGAGAACGTGTTCACCGGCAGCGGCAATGACACGCTCGACGCCAGCGCCGATGGCGTGGGCATCGGGCTGTTCGGCAACGAAGGCACCGACACGATTACAGGTGGCAGCGGTGCGGACTACATCGACGGCGGGGCCGACGACGACAGCCTGATTGGCGGGGATGGCGACGACACGATGGAGGGAGGAGCCGGGAACGACACCATAGCGGGTGGGCTCGGCGATGACAGCATCTCCGGTGGTGCCGGCAATGACGACCTACACGGGTTTGATGGCAATGACGTCATAGATGCCGGAGCTGGGGACGACACGATCCGTGCCGGATTTCATACTGGTCCAGGCGACACTTATATCGGTGGCACCGGCATCGATGTCATGCAGATCGAGGCTGAGGAAACGGATGTTCTTGGGTACGCATACGATCTTAACCTGACCACTGGCACTGACCAGTATGGCAACACCTATTCAGGCATCGAAAACGTCAACTCTGGCGGCGGCGATGATACTCTGACGGGCGACACCGAAGATAACGTGCTTTCGGGCGGCGATGGCGCAGACACAATCTTTGGCGGCATCGGTGACGACACACTCATCGGTGGTTCGGGCAATGACGCCGTTACCGGCGGTGCGGGGGACGACACGTTTACCTACACCCCCGGCGACGGTGCTGACACGATCAGCGATTTCAACGCCGGCAATACTGGCACGCTCTCAGACAGCGACGCCACCAACAATGACTTTCTGGACCTGAGCGCCTTCTACGACGACATCTGGGAACTGCATGCAGATCAGGCCGACGACGGCGTGCTCAATCAGTCGAATGACGGCGTGGGAGACGTCGACTATTCCGACAACACTCAGTTCGCGCCCGGCGATAGCCTGACCTTAACCGGAGCGGCCGCCGATGGCAGCAGCTTTACCGTCGAGAACACCGGCGTCGCGTGTTTCGTGCGCGGCACCCGCATCCGGACCCCGGACGGTGAGGTCGAGATCCAGAAACTGCAGGCAGGCGACACGATCCTCACACAAGACAACGGCCCGCAAAAGATCCGCTGGATCGGGTCTTCGCGGGTACCGCGAAGTGACAGGCTGCGACCGATCCGGATCGCGCGCGGTGCGCTCGGCGACGCAATCCCGAACCGAACGCTCTTCGTCTCGCCACAGCACCGCATGCTGATCCGCTCGGACATCGCCTGGCGCATGACCGGCATGCCCGAGGTCTTCGTCGCCGCCAAGAAACTGATCGACATGCGCGGCATCCACGCCGACACGCGCGAGGGCCACGTGCGCTATTTTCACATTCTCTGCGACAGCCATGAGATCGTGTTCGCCAATGGCGCCCCGGCCGAAACCCTACTGCCCGGCCCACAGGCCCAACAGATGATGGGTTCCGATGCCTGGCGCGAAATCACCGCGATTTTCCCCGGGATCGGCGACCGCCTGGCCGGAATGATACCCGCCCGTCCCGTGATCTGCGGCAAACAAAAAGCCAACCTCACCCGCCGCCATCGCCGCAACGGCGTGGTATTGGTCCAACCGGTTTCAAAGTACCAACAAATCGATTTTACGCGATTTGCGTCCGACTGGGGCCGCCGCACAAAGCGATAGCTGGGGTGGGACCGCCGTTGTTGCAGAAGCGCTTCACACGCTTGTCCCGGCGGAAGGTAAGAGTCCAAGCGAACCTCTTCGTCCGCGGGCCCTCTGGGCGAAATACCAGGCAGTTAAACGCCTCCAGCGATAAGCTGACACCGGCAATTGCATCCGAACTGGGCAATGGTCCGCATCTTCCCAATTCGCGGCCGGCTCGATTTCGCACCTGCAGCGAAAGTCCGGAATGACGGGCCGCACCGCAGCGTTAGCAAGGTCGTGCGAAAGGTAGCAAAGGGCCGAACGAGTATGAATTTACCCTAATGTATTGGCGCTACGCGGCAATATACAAGGAATATGTCTACGATACAGCCCTCAAACAGGGGGCTGTATGCAACGCTTACGGTTGAACTTATATCGCTCGTTGCGAGTCTTCGTTCCTTAGACCTTTCGCGTCTTCATACTGCGTCCGATGTGCCAAGTGTGATTGGCACCTCAGTTGGCACAATGGTTGGCACACCGCCAGACCGCCAAAGCCCTGTTTTTCTAAAGATTTTGATTTCCATGGGAAGAAAGTGGTGCTGCTGGAGAGAATTGAACTCTCGACCTCTCCCTTACCAAGGGGCGGGCCTACGGTTTCCCACGGTATCCGTCAGGCTCCGCGCATAGCCTAAACCCCTATCTTTGCAGGCACTTGGACGCTATAGTCGGCTCCGATGGTATCGGCCCGTAAAGCCGAATAGCCCCCTAGTCCGTTACCCGAGCGTTACCCCGGAGCCGCATATGAAGAAGAAGCTGACAGAGATGGCCGTGTCCAAGATCGCACCAGAAGCGGGGCGACGGCTGGAGGTGTTCGACACGCTGACGCCGGGCCTCGCCCTGCGCGTGACAGAGCGCGGCAAAAAGAGCTGGTCGGTGATGTATCGGGTCGCGGGCCGGGGCGCAGGCGGCAACCGAGGGACGCTGCGCCGGATGACCCTCGGGGCCTATCCCCTGATCGACCTCAAGGCGGCGCGTGAGCGGGCGCGGGCCGCAATCGACCTTGCCGACCGGGGCGACGACCCAGCGGACAAGCGCAAGGATGAAATGCGCCAGAAGGGTGAGCGGGTGTTCGAGGTCATCTGCGCCCGGTTCATCGAGCTTCACGCAAAGGCCCACACCGTCAAGTGGCGCGACACTGAGCGGCTTCTGGACACCTACGCCGTCCCGGCTTGGCGGGGCAGGCCCATCGACCAGATCGACCGGGCGGCGGCGCACGAGCTGCTGGACGACATTGCGTTGGAACACGGGACCGGCGCGGCGCGCGAGGTCCGCAAGCACATCACCAAGCTGTTCAACTGGGCGGTGGACCGGGGACTTTTGGCCGCGAGCCCGGTGGCCGGGATGCGCCGTCCCGAGCTGGGATACACGCCGCGAGAGAGGGTGCTGTCGATGGACGAGCTGCGCGCCGTCTGGGCGGCGGCGGGCAAGATGGGATACCCGTTCGGGCCGATGGTGCGGCTGCTGATCCTGACTGCGCAGCGCCGGGCGGAGGTAGCCAACCTAGAGCGCGGCTGGCTGCTGCCCGACCAGCAGGCATTCGAGGTCCCGGCCAGCCACTACAAGACCGACCGCCCGCAGGTGGTGCCGCTGTCGGCCCCGGCGCTGGCCGTTGTCGAGGGCCTGCCCAAGTGGAACAGCGGGGACTTCATGCTGTCTACCACGGCGGGCAAGCGGCCCGTCTCCGGCTTCTCCAAGGCAAAGGCCCGGCTGGACAAGCTGTCGGAGGTGGAGGGCTGGACCTTGCACGACCTGCGCCGCTCCGCCGCAACGCACATGGCGCGCCTCGGGGTGGCGCAGGAACACATTGAGCGCGTCCTGGGCCACGCTATCGAGGGCGTGGCAGGAACCTACAACCGATACAGCTACCTGCCGGAGAAGCGGGCGGCTCTAGACGCATGGGGGCAAGAATGGAATTGACTGACGAGGAATTGGCCCGTGTGCGTGAAGCCTATGACCGGGTTGCCCAGATGGCAGTCTGGGAGGGCTATGCCGACGACAAGGCCCGGGGCGAGCGGCCCGCGCTGATGCGCCTGATGAAGGCGTGGAACAAGCTCGACATTGAAGAGCGGGCGGCGGTGTCGCTTGAGCTTGCGCAGATGGTCTCACCCGATGCCGACCCGCACGACCTTGACGTTGGGCTGGCGGCAACGCGGGCGGCTGAATACGGGCGAGGCCGCGCCGGGGCGAAGGTCCGTGCGCCGGGTTTCCGCGAGGCAGTGCGTGAGGCGGCGCAGGTCTGGGTTGACCGGGGCAACGAATGGAGCCGGGGCAACATCCACCGCAACACTAACCGCTATGAGCCATACCAGATGCTGGCATTCGTAGTGAACGCCGTGACCTGCGCCCTGCCACCCCATGCCATTGCCCGGGCCACCTTGGGCAACCCCCCGAGCCCTGAGGAGGTCATGGCAGCGGTAGACAGCCAGCTCCGCTCGTAGCGGCTATGTCGGTCGGAAACGCCCCTGAATGGCGCGACCGACTGCGTGGGTAGGCCCCCGTAGTCTCTCCCCAGATGAAGCCATATCCGGGGATAAACCGATGCCTGAGACCGACACACTGCTGACGATAGAGGAGGTTGCCGTGCGCACCCGCCTCTCCAAGCCCACCATCTACAAGCTGATCCGGCAGGGGGACTTCCCACGCCAGCTCCGCCTCTGCGCCAACAAGGTCGCATGGCTTGAGCGCGAGGTAGGCGACTGGGTTGCCGCCCGAGCTGAGGCGAGGACCACGGGATGAAGGGGGCGGAAAGGAACGCCCCCGGCGCGGGAAAGCAGGCCGGGGGCGAAGGAGAGGACAGGACCCATCATCAAAACCCTGATGCCAAGAGTATAGCTGGGAACGCCTCACCGACCGACCAGAAAGAATTGTTAGACGCCGCGCGCGGATACCTAGCGCGGGGAATGACGCCAATCCGGCTGGGGCCGGGGAGCAAGGTTCCGCCGGGCAAGCATGACCCGAACACCGTCAGCAGCGACAACGCTGCGAAGTTGCTGAATATGGGCGGCTTCAACCTCGGGCTCCGGTTGGGGCCGGACCACGGCGGTCTGGTGGACTTCGACCTTGACTGGCCGGAGGCGCGGCGGCTTGCGGAGCTGAACCTGTTTGCGCTGGCCCGGTTCGGGCGGTTCGGCGCACCCGGCTCGCACCGGCTGGTCCTCTGCCCAGAATTGAAGGGCATCAAGAAGTACGACATCCCCGAGCTGAAGGGCATGGACGGGCTGCCCGAAGAACACGCCACATGCGTATTGGAGGTCCGGGCAAACGGCCACACGATGGCACCGCCGTCGATCCACCCCGGCGGTGAGGCAGTGGCTTGGGAGAACGACCGGACGCCGCCACGCTGGGAGGCCGCGCTTGTGCTGTCATCGGCGGGCCTGCTGGCCTTCTTGTCGGTGGTGGCGCGGTTCTACCCTGCGCAGGGCTCGCGTGATGATTTCTGTATGGCGCTCGCTGGCGCGCTATTGTCGGCTGGGCTCCCCACGGAGGATGCGGACAGGTGCATCGTAGCGGTTGCCGAGGCGGCAGGCGACGAGGAGGCAGGCAAGCGCCGCAAGGCAGGCCAGACCGCCGCGAAGATGGAAGATGGCGAGGCCGCGACGGGCATCCCGCGGGTGGTCGAGATGCTGTGCCTGCCCGAGCCTGTCGGCAAGCGTTTCCGGCTCTGGCTGGGCATGTCTGGGCGCGAGGACGAGCGGACCCGGGTGGAGTTATCGGAGAACCGGCTGCATGAGACGCAGGACGCGGCGGAGGCCGCGATGATGGCCGCCGGGCTACCGGTCTACCAGCAGATGGGGCGGCTGGTCCGCGCCGTCAGGCTCGACGTGTCCGAGCTAGATGGCGACGTGGTGCGGCAGGAGGGGGCGCTTGTCGTCCGCGACGTGCAGCCCCACAGCCTGCGGGACCTGATGACCCGCGTGGCCAACTTCGTGAAGGTGGTCGAGACAGAGGAAGGGACCAAAGACAAACCCGTTGGCCCGCCGGTTTCACTGTCGCTGGCCTACATCCAGCGGGTGCGCGAGGGCGACGGGCGGCTGCCCGTCTTGCGCGGCATCGTGGAATGCCCGACGCTCCGAGCCGATGGGACAGTGCTGGCGCAGGAGGGGTATGACGCGGCCTCCGGCCTGATATTGGACACCGGCGGCGCGACCTTCGACGCCGTTCCTGATGCGCCGACGCAAGAGGATGCGGTTGCGGCGCTGGCAAAGCTCAAGTGGATCATCGAAGGCTTCCCGTTCGTGGAGGACGGTGACGGGCGCTCGCCGTCGCGCTCTGTGGCCCTGTCCGCGATGCTGACGGCGGTGTGCCGCCGGTCCCTGCGCACGGCCCCGATGCACGGCTTCACGGCCCCGACCATGGGGACCGGAAAGAGTCTGCTGACCGACGCAGTGGCGCTGCTGGCGATGGGCCGCGCCGCGACCGTGCTGAACCAGTCGGGCGACGGGGACGGGGAGGAGGAGCGCAAGCGCCTCATGTCGGTCTTGATGCAGAGCGATCCCGTGGTGGTGATCGACAACGTGGACCGCCCGATGGGAGGCGCGCGCATGTGTTCGATCCTGACGCAGGAGACGTGGCAGGACCGGATGCTGGGCGGCAACGACCAAGGCCATGTCTCGACGCGGACGCTTTGGCTGGCCAACGGCAACAACCTTGAGTTCCGGGAGGACATGAGCCGCCGCGCGATCCTCTGCACCATGGACGCAGGAATGGAGCGGCCTGCCGAGCGGAAGTTTGAAGTTGACCTCAAAGTGGAGGTGTCGAGGCGGCGGCATGAGCTGGTCCCGGCGGCGTTGACGGTCCTGCGCGCTTTCATCGTTGCCGGACGCCCCGGGCTGGAAGAGCTGACGCCGTTCGGCGGCTTCGAGGACTGGTCCAATCTCGTGCGCGGCGCGCTGGTCTGGGCAGGCGAGCCCGACCCGCACGACACGCAGGCCGATGTGGCTGCTGTCGATTCAGTCCGTGAGGAGCTTTCGAGCCTGATCGAGGCATGGGAGCAGACGATTGACCTCGGCATGGTGGTGACGGCGGGCGAGTTGGTTCGGAAGGCGGGCGAGGAGGCCGCTGGTGGCCCCGGGCGCGATGGGCTGATGCTGGCGCTTGATGCCGCCTGTCCGAGGGGCGCAAGCCCGAAGGCCGTGGCGCGGTATCTGAAACGGGTGAAGGGCCGGATCGTGCGTGGCCGCAAGATCGTGGCTTTCCAAGGGGAGAACAACGCCCTCGCTTACAAGCTGGTGCAGGTGTTGCAGTGATCGCCGCCGGGCATTCAGGGCTTTCGGGGCTTCTTTCCCCCCAGCCGCGCGCGGCGGTCCGTTCCAACCGTATCCGGAGGGCTCCGCCGGGCTGCGTTCTTCGCGGATACCGGCCTTTACTGTTCCTTTCTGTGAATCTTCCGCGCCGGGGGAGAAGAACCCCTGAAAACCCTGAATGCCCTGAGATGGATGAATGACCCACTGGGAAAACACCGAACCGCGCGCTGTGCGCCGCATAAAAAGGAGACTGTAAATGACACCGACTGAATTGGCCGACTGCTATCTGGCGGAGAAACACCCCGAGGGGCTGCACTTCACCAAAAGGGCCTTCTACCCCGCGTCCGGCGGTAAGCTCTGGCCGGGCGACGTGCACAATGAGCCCTGTGACCTGATGGAGGGTCTGTCACACGCATGGACCGCGCGCGAGATGGAAGGCCAGCACCGGAAGATCCGGGCCGCTGTCCGCCTCCTCGGCAAGCAGAACGCCACGCCTCCGCGCCCGATGAGTGGCGATGCGCTTGCGGCATGGCTGGACAGCTTCCATCGGTTCGTGGAGGTCAAGAACCGGCATGAGGTGTCGCGCGACCTGCCGCTTTTGAACGGGGGCAACTGGGCAGAGGCGTATCCGGTGCACCACACCGAGCGCCCCCGTGGAATGTCATTTGTCCCGCGCCATGCGGCAGGCGAGGCGGTTCTGCGGGTGCGCAACTATGATCCGTTCGCGGCGGGATGGAGCTTCTGTTACCGCGTGATCCAGCCGGGCGCAGTGACACGGGCCTTCTGGCGCGGGCTCGCCCCCGACGCCACGGAACCGATGCCACAGGGCCTTGACCGTCCGCTTGATGGCGCGGGCGGCTCTTGGAACCAGCGCCTTGCGCGATGGGTGCCAGACCGGCCTGAAATCGCGGCGCGCTGACCCCCACCCGCAAAGGGTCTGCCGGTCTGCCGCCATGTCGGCCCATCTTCGCTGGCGTCCCGGCGGCTCCGCTTTCCACACCTGTATCCGTTCGGTTTGCGGGTAGACCGCCCCATATCGTTCACGGTATGTTCTGCCTCAGGTTGAGCGAAGAAATGGAGCAACAACAATGCACTGTCAGACCAATCCGCGCCGCGCCGCGATCTACGCCCGGGTATCGACCGGCCAACAGGACACCGAGAACCAGCTAGGGGTGCTCAGGGACACGGCAGAACGTGCGGGCTGGGGGATAGTCCATGAATACCGCGAGACGGCATCCGGTGCCACCGCCCGCCGCCCCGAGCTGGACAGGATGCTGGCCGACGCCGCGCGCCGCCGCTTCGATGTGGTGATGGTTTGGGACATATCGCGTCTGGGTCGGTCCCTCCGCGACCTCCTGAACACCTTTGAGACGCTGCGCGCCGTGAAGGTGGACCTGATGATCCAGCAGCAGGGGATCGACACCGCTACCCCCTTGGGCGAGGCCATGATGCAGATGAGCGGCATCTTCGCCCAGTTTGAGCGGACCATGATTGTCGAGCGCACCAAGGCCGGGATGGAGCGCGCCCGCGCGAAGGGCAAGCGCATCGGTAGGCCCCCGGCGGGCGAGGCCATCGTGGCATCCATCCGCGCCCTGCGCGCCAAGGGTCGCGGGATGGACGCAATCGCCAAGGAATTGAAATGCGGCAAGTCGCTTAGCCTGCGCGTCTGCCAAAAATACGACCGTGAACAGACGGAGGCGAACGCCCCATGACCGACGAACAAAATGACGACCTGCCCGCGCGCCTTGTCTCGCCCGGCCCCGGCGGCGAAGGTCGCACCCGCTGGGAGGTGACGGCCAAGGGACTGGCGATCATAGAGGAGCTGGCCGGGCGCGGCTGCCACCTCACAACCATCGCGCAGGTGTTGGGGATGCACGTCGCCACGCTGCGCGAGGTCCGAAAGCGCGACCCCGAGGTTGACGAGGCTTACCAGCGCGGCCTCGCCCGAGAGCATGACCAGCTTGTTGGAAACCTGCGGACACTTGCAGATGAAGGCAACGTGGTGGCGAACATCTTCCTCCTCAAGGCCAAGCACGGGTTCAAAGAAGGGGAAGCACAGGCCAACCTGAGCCTGAGCGTCAACACTGGCGGGGTATTGGTGGTGCCACAGAAACAGAGCGTTGAGGACTTCCTCAGGGATGCCGAGATGCGAGACGTGACCCCCAGAATTGCGCGTGATGAATGACTATTTCTTCTTGGGTCGCGGCCTCGCCCAGAGGCGCTTGCCAGTAACTTTCATGCAATGCGAGTTGACCACACCGCCGGTCTTTGGGACGAGTATTTGAACGAATTCAAAATAGTCCGTCACGTTCTGCTTGGTGACGCTGGTTTCATGTTTCCCCCTGTGAGCTATTGCTCCTCGGAGGGTGACATACTTATCTAATTTTTCAGAAGCGCGGGCGGATTTCATTTTGTTGGGCCAATGCCAATTTCCTGACATTTTCTCGATGCCCACTGCGGCTTTGAATAGGTCATTGATCTGATCTGTCTTTGGGGTGTTTAGGCGGCGATCACGTTCCTTTTTCAAATCCTCAAGGTGGCCTGACAGGTAGTCTCGCCATCCATCGTCAGCGACCTTCCAAATCTCCAACTCGTGCTTTTCCGCTTTCAACTTCTTGGCGATCTGCTTCTTCAGTTCATCCGGCAAAGCATCGGCGGATTTGGCGTGCTTCACTATGTGCTCTAACCCTTCTGCTGCGATGTCTTCACAGTACGCCTCCCAGAATGCGGTCATCAGAACAATTGCGGACTTGTTCAGGACCTCTAGGCCATACCTGCGCCCGGGGGCCGTTCCGCCGACATCCTCGTGCAACTTCAACAGGCGCTGAATATCCTTTGCGTTCTTGTCGAATGCCGCTCTTGCTTTGCTTGCCATTACACAGACCTCTCTTTTCGCAATCCTATGGCAAGCGCTATTGCTTGAACAACAATCCTTTCCAGTCGCCTCTCAGACCAGCGGCGCGGTATTCTCTGGGCGAAGGGACGGCAATGGAGCCGCCCACGGCATGAGGAGCCCGACAATGGCAGACCCCGCCCCATCACTCCCCCTAGACATCCCTGACAAGCCCATCCTGTCCACGGCTGAGGTGGTCAGCCTCGCTGAGGTCGCGGCCCGCCGTGCTGAGAAGTTCGGGACGCTGATCGACACGCTGGACGCTGGCGTTGCCAAGCGTGCGGCAGATGCCGCTGAGAGCCTCTCCCGGGCGGGCTTCCAACCCAAGGACCAGCAGACGGCGGCTGACAAGGCGGCGGCCATCGCCCGCCGCGAAGTCGTCACCAACTCCTCCGATGCCCGCTGGGCTCACCTCAAGGAGTTGAGCGCGGCGTCTGACAGCCTCGCCACCACGGCCCAGCTCTGGGCCTCGCCCGTGACCGTCCTAGCCCGCGCTGGCCTCGGGACGCCGGAGCGCTCTGCATATCAACAGCAGCTTGACGGCTCGGGCGTCGTGGACCTGAAGAACGCCGCGCTGCTGGCGGTCGCCACGAACAACAAGGCTCTGGGCGCGGCCATCGTCTCAATCATCGACCGGATGCCCGCGCGGTCCCGCCCGTTCAGCGCTCAGGACCTTGCCGACAAGCTGGTAGGTGAGGAGACGCGCAGCGTCCAAGCCGCCATCGCCGCCGTGAAGCTGGCGGCCCAGCGCGCGATCAACCGCAACCGCGAGTATGAGGCCGGGCGCGTTCGCCCGATGGACCGCGTGAAGCTCGCTCTCAACAAAAAGGATGCCAACTGATGCCCCTCTACCTCGTCACCCGCCCCAAGGGCGCTGCCCACCTCAAGAACCCCTCCGCAATCCACTCCGCTCTCGTGAACGCGGCGGACGGCCCGGCGGCGGTCCTTGCCGCAGACGCCCTCACGCCGCACCTGAACACCCCTTTCGCGGGCTTCGACACAACGCAGGTCGCGGCCACGGCGGCGGGCGGCTTTGTCCCCTGCGTGTTCCAGGGCGATGCCTTGGGCGCAACCTACACCGGCCCGGGGCGCGGCGCGTGAAGATGGACGCAGACCGGCTGACAGACGCCTACGGGCAGTTGTTCCCCCGGCGTCTCCAACTGGCGCACCTCGCGCTGGTGGCCCACGCGGAGGAGGCGAGCGCAGACGGCTGGGCCACGCCCGATATGGTTGTCCAGTTCTCGCGCCTCTACCGCGTTCCCCGCGCCCGGTTAGGGGCCTTGGTTGGGCTCCTCTGTCAGCGATACCCGGGGACCCGGCGCGACGTGTGGACAGATGCCGTCCGCGACCCTGAGCGGGCCACGCCGCATTTGATCCAGCAGCACGACCGCGCCGTGCGTGTTGCGCTTGGCTGGTGCCTGTTCGCCCGCGACCTCTGGCTGCCACGCCCCGTCCTGCACTGACCCGTAAACCGACCGTTTCCGGCGGTGGTCCGGCTGGCCTTCCTTGGACCCACAGAAACAGGGCCGCGCGGCGATAGTCCGGCGCGGCCCTTTTCGGGTGAGGTCAGCACCTGTCGAAGGTGACGGTCAGTGAGAGCCCCAAATGATTGGTCGGAATGTCTAGGGCCACGAAGGGCAGCGAGTGGTTGACGGCCCACGTAAGGACCTCAGCAGCATGGTGAATCTTCTCCAGCACGTCATCACTCAGAAGCGGGCGCTCCCTCGGGATGATGTAGGGGTTGACCACCACTCGCTTCCTGCCCCGGCGCTCCTCCAAACTGGCCCAGCCGGTCCCCCCGAGAAGCCGCCTCGCCGCCGCCAGCGTCTCCGCCGCGCCGACGATCTCCGCCAGCGTCGGCTTCTGTTCCGGCAGGACTGCCTCCGAAATCAATTCTTGTTTCTGTTTCACGTCTGTCTCTCCTTTTCCATCCGGCTCCATCGGCCAGTGGTTGAGAAGTGACACACCGCGCGCCCTGCGTCGGTCGCGCCAATCGCGCGCTGAATCGGCGGGGATTAGTGCGACAGTGTCAGGCGGCAGCCTCGCCCTTGGCAGCCATGAGCCGCATCAGGTGGTCGCCAACGGCCTTGCCCAAGAGGGGCGGGACCGCGTTGCCGACCTGCACATACTGTTCTGTCTTCGACCCGGCAAACTCAAACCAGTCGGGGAAGGCTTGCAGCCGCGCGGCCTCGCGCACCGATATGGCGCGGTCCTGATCCGGGTGGATGTATGCCCCCCAGTGGATGTCGCACTTGGTAAGGACCGTGCAGGACAGCCCGTCCCACGTCATTCGCCCGTAACGCTTGGTGTGGTCCGACCGCTTGGCCCGCTTCATGCCCTCGGGCAGCAGGTCATGCGGAATGTCGCGCCAGCTCCCGCCGGGCGGGATGAAGGGCAGCCGGTCCATGTTCACCTTGCCGAGCCTCGGGGCCGCATGGTTGCCCACGGTGGTCGCGTTGCCGCGCATCCGTCGCTGGTATTTGGTCGGCTTGCCGTCAGCGTAGGCGACCCGGCCCGGGTCCTCGCCGTTGTTGAGCGGTGGCAGGTCCCCGATTGCGTCCCTGATCTTGGTGAACGGGTCCGCGCGGCCCGGCCCGTGCGTGGGCTCCGGGTGCGAGATTGGCGCACCAACGCGGTTTCCGATGAACACGACGCGCCGCCGCTCCTGCGGCACCCCGTAGTCCTCCGCCCGCAGCACCGCGTCCTCAACCGCATAGCCCAGTGCGGCAAACTCAGCCTTGATTGCCCGGACGGCTTCCCCGTTGGCGATGGAGTAGATGCCCGTGACGTTCTCCATCACGATCCACTCGGGCCGCAGGCCATCGACAATCCGCAGGTATTGCTTGAACAGGGAGGCCCGGGCGTCGTGCATCCCGCGCTGATGGTTGTAGACCGAATAGGCCTGACAGGGCGGGCCACCGACCAGCACCGACAGCTCGCCCTTGCGCAGCCCTGTGACCTCCATCAGGCGCTCAACGGAAAGCTCCTCAATCGGCCCGGGGATAAACTTCGCCCTCGGGTGCGTGGCCTCAAAGGTCCGGCCAGCCGCGTCAAAGAGGTCATTGCCCGCCAGCACGGTGAAGCCTGCCATCTCAAGCCCGGCGGACAGGCCGCCAGCCCCGCAAAACAAGTCTATCGCCGTGTATGTCATCGGGCTCGCCTCCGCTTTTGTTCTCATTTTGTCCCAGACTTACCTTACAGGGGGTTAACTGGGCAACTTCTATTTCTGGGCCTTCGCCGTGATCCGCGCCTCAAACTCGCCCTGTGACACGGGGACGCCACCCGTCAGCCCGAGGGTTGCGCTCTCAAGCGTGGTGTAAAACTCCTCCACGACCTCAAGCTGGAACGGCGCGCCGGGTGCGGCCTGCTTGAAGTCAACGAGGAACCAGACAATGTCGGCATTCGAGAGGTGCGGGACCCGCTCCATCTTGCCCATGGAGTAGAAGAACGGGGCGTCAACGACCACGGCCATCTTCTTGCCCCAGCGCCGGAGGGTCGGAACCTTGGTCAGGAGCTGCGGCATCAGGCGCTTGACCCCGCTGCTGCGGTAGTCCGGGCGGCGCTTCTCTTGGGCCATCGACAGCTTGCCCTGCGTCAGCTTGAGGTGGTCAAACTCAATGCTCATCTTCTTGCCGGAAAAGTAGACGGCCTGCACCTCCACGGCCACCCAGTTCATCGGTGCGCCGTCCGCGCTGTTCGACTTCACGAGGATCATGTCGATGCGGCCCACGTCCTCGCCCGGGTCACTGTCGAGGTTGCCGGTTGATTCGAGGAAGCCCACTTCACCGGCGCGCAGGGGCGACGGGTCCGCAAGAAGGCTCTCACCGATCTTGTCGAAGGCCGTGCCGTGCTGATGGAAGCGCCAAGGGCAGAGGGCGCGCAGCCGCCCGCGTTCCCCGTCTATCGGCGCGATGCTCCCGGCTTCCTCGTGGTAGATGCGGATTGAGCAGACGCCGCCGGGCTTGGTGCAGGTCGGGTGCGGGCTGTCGGTGCGGAACGGACACGGCAGCTCCTCCGCCTGCTGCTGGGCCAGCTTGTCGCGCAGCACGTTGAGCCGGTCGGCCTCTTTGGGCTTAATCGTCCCGAGGGCGTCCTTCTCCTCAAGGGCAACCATCCGGGCCAACTCCGCCTTCGACATTGCCGAGCCGCCCACGTCATGCCCGGCCAGCCTCACGCGGTCCCAGTCGCCTAGGTCCTTGAATGGGTGTCCATACCACTCCGCAATGTGAAACCGCTCTTCTGCCAATGGGTTGCCTCCGCGCCTTGCGGTGCATTGGACAACTTCCACAACATGTAGTCAATGATTCACCGGGCGCTGAAATCCGCCGGGTAATGCTGGGGTAACGCGGACATGGGGCCGGAGTGATCCGGTAAGTGCTTGATTTGTAGAGGGAGATGGTGCTGTGAGAGAGGATTGAACTCTCGACCTCACCCTTACCAAGGGTGTGCTCTACCACTGAGCTACCACAGCATCTCGTTTTCCAGATAGCTACCCCGGGCGTTACCCCGGGTCAAGCGGGCTCTGGAAAAGCCCTTTAGTTTCAGCCGCCCTGCCGCCTAGAGCTTCCCCTTACCAAGGGAGTGCTCTACCTCTGAGCTACAGCAGCGCCGTCGTCGAAACGTGGGCGGTGATTAGCCCCAAAACTTTTCGGGTGCAAGCGTAAACTGGACCCTTTTTTGTACCTGGGTTACAGAGTGCTTATGCAACGCAAATCAACACCCGAAAAAACGCCCATGAAAGACCGCGACGCACGCCTCAAGGCGGCGCTCAAGGCGAATCTGGCACGGCGCAAGGCGCAGACCAAGGCACGCTCGGGGGCGGATAAATGCGAAACAGAACAGAGCAGCGGTAACAAGGACTGACAGGCATGGATTCGATTTTGGTGACGGGCAACGGCCCGCTGAACGGGGAAATCCCCATCGCGGGTGCGAAAAATGCCTGTCTGACCCTCATGCCAGCAACGCTTTTGTCTGACGAACCGCTGACGCTGACCAATGCGCCGCGCTTGTCGGATATCAAAACCATGACCGCACTGCTGCAATCGCTGGGCGCCGAGGTGCAGTCTTTGCAGGACGGTCAAGTGCTGGCGATGAGCAGCCATGACCTGAACAACCTTCACGCTGACTATGACATCGTGCGCAAAATGCGCGCCTCGATCTTGGTTCTAGGGCCGATGCTGGCCCGTGCGGGGCAGGCGGTTGTGTCCTTGCCCGGTGGCTGTGCCATCGGTGCGCGCCCCGTGGATCTGCATCTCAAGGCGCTTGAAGCTATGGGCGCCGATCTGGAACTGCGCGATGGCTATGTGCACGCCAAGGCGCCTTCGGGCGGGCTCAAGGGCGCGGTTGTCGAATTTCCCTTTGTCTCGGTTGGGGCCACTGAGAACGCCTTGATGGCGGCGACGCTGGCCAAAGGGACAACGGTGCTCAAGAATGCCGCGCGCGAGCCCGAGATCGTCGATCTGGCACAATGCCTCAGGGCGATGGGCGCGCAGATCGACGGTGAGGGGACAAGCACCATCACCATTCAAGGCGTCGATCGCCTGGGCGGTGCGACGCACCGCGTGGTCACCGACCGGATCGAGCTGGGCACCTATATGCTGGCGCCAGCGATTTGCGGCGGTGAGGTGACCTGTCTCGGCGGCAAGCTGAGCCTTGTCGAAGCTTTCTGCGAACGTCTCGACGCGGCGGGTATCTCGGTGGAAGAAACCGACAAGGGCCTGAAGGTATCGCGCAAAGGCGATCGTATCCGCGCCGTTGACGTCATAACCGAGCCATACCCCGGTTTCCCGACCGATTTGCAGGCGCAGATGATGGCACTGCTTTGCACCGCCGAGGGCACAAGCGAGTTGGAAGAGAAGATCTTTGAGAACCGCTTTATGCATGCGCCGGAACTGATCCGCATGGGTGCGAATATCGAGGTGCACGGCGGCATGGCAAAAGTACATGGTGTTGAACGGCTGAAAGGCGCGCCGGTGATGGCGACCGACCTGCGGGCCTCGGTTTCACTGATCCTTGCCGGGCTTGCTGCCGAAGGGGAAACGGTGGTCAGCCGGGTCTATCACCTTGATCGCGGCTATGAACACGTGGTGCGCAAGCTGTCTTCGGTTGGCGCCAAGATTGAACGGGTCAAAGGCGAATGAGCGAAGATGCACGCTTTGAAGATGGCGGCGAACGCCCCCTGAACCTCGGCGCTTTTGACGCCGATGATTTGCAGGTGATTTCTGCGCTTGTGCAGGACGCGGTCTTGCCGGTGACGGAAATCAAGTGGCAACCCAACCAAAGACGGTTGGGTTTGCTGCTGAACCGTGTCCGCTGGGAGGACGTGGACGCCGCCAAAAAGCGGGGCCGCCCGGTCGAGCGCGTGCAGGCGCTATTGGTGATCGAAGGCGTGCTTGGCATGGCCAGTCAGGGCGTGGATCGCAGCGACAAGGATATGATCCTGTCGGTGCTGTCGGTCACCTTCGAAGAGGGCGAAGCGCCCTCCGGTCATGTGGTTCTGACGCTGGCGGGCGATGGCGCGATCCGCGCGCAAGTCGAAGCGCTGGAGTTGACCTTGCGCGATGTGACCCGGCCTTACGTCGCGCCATCTGGTAAGACGCCGGACCACGGCTGAGGCGTCTGACCCGCGCGATGCCCGGGTAACCTTACAGGTCAATCTCGATCACACCGTCTGGCTGCGCCGCGCGGCTTTGGCACAGGATGATCCGTGTTTCGCGCTGGGCCTTGGACAGTACGAAATCGCGATGCTCTACCTCGCCGGAAACCAAGCCGCATTGGCAGACCCCGCAGATTCCGTCGCTGCATTTCACGTCCACATGGATGCCCGCGCGGGCAAGTGCGTCTGCCCCGGTTTCTTCTTCAGAAACAATGATCTCCCGCCCGTCCTTCAAGCGAAGGGTGAACAGATGGTTAATGTATTCCGGCAACTCGGGGACCGAGAAGAATTCGAAATGGCGGGCCTCGTCCGGGAAACCGGCCCCCTCAGCGGCGTCCAGAACCGCGTTCATGTAGATCTCGGGGCCGCAGGTATAAACATGGGCGCCGGGCGTGTACTTGAGCGCGCTGGCAAGATCGCAGCGCGTGCCTTCGTCTGAAACATGCAGCATGACATTGGCTGACCACGGCATCTTAAACAATTCGTTAAGGAAACCGGCGGAGGCTTTTGATTTCACGGAATAATGCAGCGTGAAGGGGCGCCCCAGCGCGTGCAGACGATGGGCCATGGCAATCATCGGTGTCACGCCGATCCCGCCCGCCATCAGATAGCTGTGGGTCGCATCTTCGACCAAGGGGAAATGGTTGATCGGCTTGGAGATGAACACCTTGCGCCCTTCGCTGAAAATCCGGTGCAGCAGTTTCGAGCCGCCGCGGCCTTCGTCTTCGCGCAGGACGGCGATCTGGTATTTTGACCGATCCGCCGGATCGCCGGACATCGAATACTGCCGCAGGAATTCGGGCGCCACGACGATGTCGATATGGGCACCCGCCGTCCATTCCGGCAAAGGGCTGCCGTCGATTGACGTAAATTCGTACTTTGTCAGGCCGGGGGCCATCTCTTCGGCTTTGCTCACCTGAACACGCAGCACGGGGCTGTCCTCGGCGGCGGCGTATTTGTGCAAAACGCTGGCATCCCCGGCGTCGCGTCGCCGCTGGTATTCCTGCGCGGTGACCATGGCCTGATAGGCTTCGATCCCGGCTTCGCGGTCCATCGGAAAGGGATAGGGCCAAGGATGCGGGGCAAGCGGCGCGGGGTATACGGCCAGTGTCTGATCTTCGTATTTCAGATCCAGATCCTTTTGCAGGCCGCGTTCGTTCAAAGGTTTGTCCGTGGGGCGATAGGCGCCGTCCGGTTGCAGTTCCAGATCCCACCACCATTTCTTGACCGGGTTCAGGCTGCCCCGGTTCGCGGCGTCGTCCAGTTTCGCCAGAAGCGGGGCCGCGCCGGGCATGTTCATCGCGGCCCAGCGGAAGGGCGCTTCGGCGAACAGCCCTTCAAGGTTCCAAGGGCAGGTCTTCATGCAGCGCCCGCACATGGCGCCGCCTTCGGTGGTGATCCGGTAGGTGGCGCATTTCTGGCTGTCGCTTTTCCAGATTTCATAGCCGTTGAACATCAGCTTTGGCCCGGCGGTGATCGCCCCCGAGGGGCATTCGCGGGCGCATTTGTTGCAGGCCTCGCAAAAGGCCTGAAGTCCAAAGTCGATGGGGCGATCGTGCGCCAAGGGCATGTCGGTGGTCACAACGCCGGATTTCAAACGCGGGCCAAGGAAGGGGTTGAGGATCACCTCGCCGATGCGGCTGACCTCGCCCATGCCGGACAGCAGCAACAGCGGCGGTTGTAGAACTTCGCCGTCCATCACGGTATGGGCCTTGGCGGAAAAACCCATGCGGCGGATCTGCGCGGCGATCACCCCGCCCAGCAGGGAAAACCGCAGGTAGGCGCGCATGGATTGAGCGACGCTGATCCAGTCGTCGCCGCTGGCGCCTTCCATCGTCTCAAAGCCTTGATCGACGATCATGCTGATGGCGTTGGTGTGGGTCGGGTTGATCGGCTCTCCGGCGGCGTCATGGCTGTACCAGGCCCAATCCGGGCAGCGCGAAATGCCGGCGGCGTCGACGCCCAGAAAATAGCTTGCCGCCTTGATGGCCTCGGCATTGGCCTGCGGGTCAGGGGGACGTGGCGGCGCCAAGGGCTCGCCGCCCTGCAAAAGCACGAAAGCCCCCAAAAGGCGCCGTTGGGCCCCGGAAGGGGCCGCCTTGCGGGCGTAGTAGCCGCCGGTGGCGCCTTTTTGCACGGACTTGCCCATGTCTCCGAACTGGGCGCGGGCAAACATATCGGTGCGCTTGGGCACCCGGGCGACGTTGGGCTCATCGATATAGGTTGTCGGGTTGTCCACCCGTTTCAGCGTTTCGAACGGGTGCGGGCCATCCACGAAGCGCCGTTTTGCAAAGGGATCTTGCGTGCGTGCCGATTTGGCCGCCCGCGTGCCAAACCGCCAGTGAATGCCGGACAGTTCCGCCTGCGGCTGCTGCTCACGCGGGGCAAGAGGCGCGTCGGGCGCGATTGCCAGCGTGGTGGACACCGCCGCCAATCCATAGCGTCGCCCCAGCCAAGGCGCGCTGCCATCGGCAAAGGCCAGCCCCGAGGCGACCGCAAGCCGTGTCAGGTCCAGATCCGAGGTGGTTCCGGTATGCGCCTTGGCATCCCAGCCCAGCAATCGGATATAATTGGCAATAACCGTCGCGGTTTCGGCGGCGCGCAGACAGGCCCGTTCCGCCTGAGCGTCTTTGATGCATGTATAACCCGGCTCGTCCGGGCGGGGATCGCGGGGATATTCATAGGCAAAGACCAGCACATGGCTGTGCGCTTCGATCGAAGCGGGCGGGGCCTGCATAGATTCCTTGAGGTCGGCCATGATCATGTCGATCCCCGCCGCCAAGGTCTTGGTTTGACGGGTTCTCAGCGCCTCAGACAGGGCCTTGATGTCGGGGTTGATGACCGGGGTCTTCAGGCGGACGCCTTCGGGCAGAAGGGCGCAACCAACCATCGAGGCGTCAGAGAAATAGCCAAAGGCCTTGAGATGGTTGGCGCGGTCCTGCAGATCATCGGGGATGGTCGAGCGTTGCTTGTTCACCAGCCCGTCACGGATCGCGTCCATCATCGCCTGATGTTCGGCCATGGCGTTCACAAGGCTGTCCGGATCATCCCGATGAAAACTCAGGGGCTGCCAGCCGGGCAGGGCGTTCAGATCGGGCATGGGGCCGCGTTCAAGGCGCTCCAATGCATAGGGGCCTAGGTGCACCGGACGTGCCCGGTCCGAAAAAATACGCAATGCCATGATCTTCCTCCCGGTGGTGGAGAGTATAGAGAATGCGTCCCTCGGCAAGAGGGGCATTTGCCCATCGTCCCTCAAAGAGTTATGGGCAGGGCAGATAGACAAGGGACGCCCATGACCGACACCCCCCGCCTGATTCTGGGCTCTGGCAGCCCGCGCCGCCGCGAATTGCTGGCACAGCTGGACCTTGCGCCACATGACATCCGCCCGCCTGACATTGACGAAGACCCTCTCGAGGGTGAATTGCCGCGCCCTTATTGTGTGCGCATCGCTCGGGAAAAGGCGCAGGCGATCACTGCCGCACCGGATGAGATTGTGCTGGCGGCGGACACCACCGTGGCGTTGGGCCGCCGTATCCTTGGCAAACCAAAGGACGCAGGCGAGGCGGCTGAGTTTCTGACGATGCTGGCGGGCCGTCGTCACCGGGTGATCACCGCCGTGGCCGTGCGTAGGGGCGACAGGCTGTGGGAACGCGACGTGGTCACACAGGTCAAGATGAAGACCCTCTCGAACGCCGAGCTGAATGCTTATCTCGCCAGTGGTGATTGGCAAGGCAAGGCAGGGGGCTATGGTATCCAGGGCATGGCGGGGGCTTTTATCCCTTGGATCAACGGATCATTTACGGCTGTGGTGGGATTGCCGCTGGCAGAGACAGCGAACCTGCTGCTTGCCGCGGGCTATCCGCTTTATAAGGACAAGACATGAAGGGTTTGACTGTTGCACTGGACCATATCGGAGACCGGGAAGCGGCGGCGCTGATCCGCGATGGCAAACTGGACGATCTGCTGATCGACAGCGATGCGCCGCGGCCGGGAACTTTGTACCGGGGGATTGCCGAGCGTCCCGTCAAAGGGCAGGGCGGGATGTTCCTGCGCACGCCGGACGGCACGGCCTTTCTGCGGCAGGTCAAGGGGCTGACACCGGGGCAGGCGCTGCTGGTGCAGGTCACCGGCTTTGCTGAACCGGGCAAGGCGATCCCGGTCACCCAGCGCCTGTTGTTCAAGTCGCGTTATGCCATCGTCACGGCGGGCAAACCGGGCATCAACGTTTCGCGTCAGATCAAGGACGACGATCTGCGCGACGCGGCGCTTGAGGCCGCGCATGAGGCTTTGGAAAATGCACCGCTGCCGGATGAAGCCGGGCTTATCCTGCGGTCCTCCTGCGCCAATGCCTCGCCGGATGAGATCGCCGAGGATGTCGAGGCCATGGCGCGCCTTGCCGCCCATGTGCTCAGCGACGAAGGCGCAGGCCCCGAAGTGCTGGTCGAAGGAGACGGCCCGCATGCGCTGGCGTGGCGCGAATGGGTCGAAGAGGCCGAAGTCGATTCCGACGATGGCAGTTTCGAACGCCAGGGCGTTGATGAGATGATCGCGGATTTGCGCCGTGCGCGTGTCGCCCTTCCGGGCGGCTACTCGATGATCATCGAGCCGACCTCGGCGCTTGTCGCGGTGGACATCAACACCGGCGGCGATACCTCGCCCGCGGCCGGGCTCAAGGCCAATCTGGCCGCAATGCGTGATCTGCCGCGTCAGTTGCGTTTGCGCGGCCTTGGGGGGCAGATCATCGTTGATCCCGCGCCCTGTCCCAAGAAGGACCGCAAGCAGCTTGAAGGGCTGTTGCGGGCCGGCTTGAAACGCGAGTCGACCGAGTCGATCCTTGCGGGCTGGACGACCCTTGGCCTGATGGAAATCCAGCGCAAAAGAGACCGCCAGCCGCTGAAGGAATTGCTGAAATGAGCTGTCCGATCTGTTCCCGGCCAAGCGACGAGAAATACCGCCCCTTCTGCTCAAAGCGCTGCGCGGATGTAGATCTGGCGAAATGGCTGGGCGGAAGCTATGCGATTCCCTCGGACGATCCCGAGGATATCGAAAAGGCCGCCGAGGAAGCCGCCCTCGCCTTTGAAGACCAACAAAGAAAGCCGCACTGATGTTTTCTGACGATCTATCGGCGCAGGTCCGCGCCCGTTTTGCCCATGTCGAAACCTGCCCCTTTACCGGCCCGCGCATCTTTTTCGAGAACGCCGGCGGCGCGCTGACGCTGAATTCGGTGGTCGAAACCTCGGCGCGTTTTGCCGCGATTCCGGACAATCAGGGGCGGGACAATCCGGCGTCCAAGGCCTTGGTCAAGGTTATCGAGGCTGCGCGTGAAGACGTGCGGACCTTGTTCAACGCGCCGAGCGGCGCCGTGCTCTGGGGCGAAAGCGGGACCGAGCTGTTGTTCCGTCTGGTGCAGGACGCCTGCCTTGGCGCCGAAGCCGGGGGCATCGTTCTTGGATCAACGGTCGAGCATCCGGCCTCGCGCAGCGCCTGCGCCCGTTGGGCTGCCATGACGAAACGCCCGCATGTTCTGGTGCCACATGACGATGAAACCGGTTTGGTGACGGCGCAGGCCTATGCCGATGCCGTCACGCCGGACACCCGCGTGGCGACGATCCTGCACACCTCGCCGGTGACGGGGATGGGCAACGACGTGGCGGCGATTGCGCAGGCGATCCGCGACGTCAGCCCCGAGTGCTTCATCATCGTCGACGGCATCCAGCACGCCTGTCACGGGCAGATCGATGTCAGTGCCGCGCCGATCGATGGCTATGTCATCTCGCCTTACAAGGTGTTCTCGCGGCATGGCTATGGCGTGGCCTGGGCCTCGGACCGGCTGACCATGCTGGCGCATGACGCGCTGGTTGGCGGGCCGGATGGCAATTGGGAATTGGGCACGCGGGACACTGGCGCCTATGCCACGATGTCCGATGTGGTGAATTATTTTGACTGGTTGGGTGCGCAGGTGTCCGACACTACAGATCGCCGGGCGCGGATCGAAGCGGCTGGCGCGGCGATCCATGCCCACGAAAGCGCTCTGACAACGGCGATGCTGGACGGCGTCGGAAACCTGCCGGGATTGTCCGACCTGCCGGACGTGCGGATCGTCGGCGGCGCTGATAATGCGGCGCGCGAAGGGCTGGTCAGCTTCTGGATCGACGCGCGCCCCTCTGGCGAGGTGGTCGAGGCGCTGAATGCGGCGGGCATCCGCACCCATATCCGCAAGTCCGACCACTACTCAGGCAATATTCTTGGACCGCTGGGGCAGGCCGATTGCATCCGCGTCTCGCTGGCGCATTACAACACGCTGGACGAGGTGCGCGCCTTTCTGGCCGTGGTCAAGGATCTGTGACAGGCCGCGCGGCAATCCCGTGCTTCGGGTTTTCGACCTCTGGACAGGGCCTGCGCCGCGTGGCTTCATGCGGCCATGACCGAACCCGCCTTGCAAACCCCCGGCTTTCCCCGGATCGACTCCGTCGGCTTGGACGGGCTGTTGGTGCGCTTTGGCGAAACTTTGATGGAACCGGCGAACAGGGCCGCCTTGGCCTTCAAGGCAGAGGTCGAGCGGGAATGCCCTGAGGGGGTCGAGGAGTGTTCGACCTCGCTGGTGTCGTGCTTTGTACGCTTTGATCCTTTGGCGGTGAACCCAACGGACCTGACAGCGCGGCTGGCGCGTCTTGTATCAGCCCGCGACTGGTACGACGCGGCTTTGCCTGAAGGGCGGCGTTTCCTATCCATCCCAACGGTTTACGGCACGGAACTGGCCCCGCAACTGGACGAGGCCGCGCAGGCCGCCGGGATGAGCGCCGCCGAGGCGATCCAATCGCTTTCAAGCGCCCGCGTCCGGGTCACCGCCATCGGTTTTGCGCCCGGTCAACCCTATCTGGGCACGCTGCCCGAGGCTTGGGACATCCCGCGCCAGACGGCCCTGACGCCGCAGGTGCCGGTCGGGGCGCTGGTGGTGGCGATCCGGCAATTGGTGCTGTTTTCGGTGACGACTCCGACTGGCTGGCGCCATGTGGGACAGACCGCGGTGAGGCTGTTTCAGCCCGAAAGCGACCGGCCTTTCCTGCTGCGTCCGGGTGACGAGGTGCAGTTTCCCTCGGTCACGCGTGAAAGATTTGAAACCCTGCGCGGCGATCCCTTGGGCGGCTTGACGCAAGAGGCGTTGCCATGAGCCGCGCTCTCATCGTTCAACAGGTCGGGCCGGGCGTGACGGTGCAGGACAGGGGCCGCACCGGGTATCTGTCGCAGGGCCTGTCGCGCGGAGGCGCGGCGGACCCTTTGGCACTGGCCGAAGGGGCTGCGCTGCTGCGACAGCCGATTGGCGCGGCTTTGGAAATGGCCGGCATGGGCGGCCGGTTTGAAGTGACAGCACCCACACGCATTGCCCTGACCGGCGCACCGATGAAGGCAACCCTGGATGGCGCGGCCTTGGCGTGGCAGGCCTCGCATTTGATCCCGCCCGGCGTGGTTCTGGAGATCGGCGGTGCCAGTGCTGGTGTCTATGGCTATCTGACCTTTGGTGGCGGACTGGCTGTGCCCGAGGTGCTGGGCGCGCAAAGTGCGCATCTGGCCGCTGGTCTGGGGGCGCCCTTGGCAGCAGGGGATCGTTTGCCGCTGAGCGAAGATCCGGGTAAGGACACCGGGCTGATCCTGATGCCGGAGCCGCGCTGGAGTGGCGGTGAGCTGCGCATTCTGCCCAGTCTCCAAACCGGGCTTTACCCCGATGAAGACCAAACCCGATTTGCCGAAACCCGCTTTTCCCGCGATACGCGCGGCAACCGGATGGGGGTGCGGCTGGTGCCCGAGGGCGAAGGTTTTGGCTTGCATGCGGGGCAAACGATCCTGTCCGAGGTCATCACCCCCGGCGACATCCAGATCCCCGGCGATGGCGCGCCCTATGTGCTGCTGTCCGAATGCCAGACTACGGGCGGCTACCCGCGCATTGGCACGGTCATCCCGCCGGATCTGCCGCGGATCGCTCAGGCGCCTGCGGGCAGCGAAATCCGTTTTCGCTTTGTAACCCGGGACGAGGCGCTGGCGGCGCAGGCGTCTTTCGTCAAACACATCAAGGCGCTGCCGGGGCTGGCCGCGCCGATGTTCCGCGATCCGGCGCAGATCGCGGACCTTTTGTCCTACACTTTGATCAGCGGCGCCATCACCGGAGAAGAAGAGCCATGACGACAGTCGATCTGAACGCCGATATGGGCGAAAGCTTTGGTCCATGGGTAATGGGGCAGGACGCGGAACTGCTGAAAGTCGTGAGCTCGGCCAATATCGCCTGCGGGTTTCACGCGGGCGACCCGGACGTGATGGCGCAGACCATGCGCGTCGCCACGGCGCAGGGCGTGGGCATCGGCGCGCATCCCGGTTTTGCCGATCTTCAGGGCTTTGGTCGCCGCCGTATGCATCTTCCCGAGGCATCCTTGCGCAACATGGTGCAGTATCAGGTTGGGGCTGCGCTGGCCGTGGCGCGGGCGCAGGGGGGCGCGGTGCGGCATCTCAAGCTGCACGGTGCCTTGTCCAACATGGCCTCGGAAGACGAGGCGCTGGCCGAGGCCTGTTATGGCGCCGCGCTCGAAGTCGCGCCCGAGATCATCGTCATGGTGCTGGCGGCAACGGCGCAACAGCGCGTGGTCGAACGTCTTGGCTGTCTTTGGGCGGGCGAGATTTTCGCCGATCGGGCCTATAATGCCGATGCGACGCTGGTGGATCGCAGCCTGCTCGGGTCGGTGATCCACGATCCCGAGGTCGCCGCGCCGCGAATCGTCAAGATGGTGCAGGCCGGGGCGATCTTGCCAGAAGAGGGCGCGCCGATCCCGACTGCGGTCGATACGATCTGCCTGCATGGGGACGGTGCAACGGCCTTGCAGATCGCCCGCGCGGTGCGCGCCGGATTGGAAGGCGCCGGGATCAAGGTCCGCGCCTTTGAAGGACGGCGCGGAGCTTTGCTCTAGTTGGCGCAGTCCGCCAGACGCTTGGCCATGTCCTCGATCAGCGCCGGGTAAAGCGCGCTGCCCGGTGTCAGGGCCGTACCCATCGGGTCCAGTTCGACCGCCGGCACATCGGGGGCAATCGCCTGCACCAGTTTCCGGTTGGCGCCGGGCTCCAACAGGATGCAGGCGGGCGGCTCAGCTGTGAGACGATCGCGCAGGCCGTCCAGAAACGCAGGGCCCGCCGGGGCGGCCTCGCTGTCCGAAAGCGCGCCAATCACCGTCAGATCAAAGCTATGCTCAAAGTATTGAAAGGCATCGTGAAAGACCGCGATGGGAACACCTTTCAGGGCAGACAGATTTTGCCCTGTTTGATTGGCGAGGTTTTCGATCCGCAACGCAGATTTTACGGCATTCTCCTTGTAGTTCAGTGCGTTGTCCGGATCCTGTTCAGCCAGCGCATCGGCGATGATGCCCAGCCAAAGCTGCGCATTTTCGGGGGCCAGCCATAGGTGGGGATCAACGTCTTCGCCCGCGTGAGCGTCATCTCCGTGGTCATGTTCGTGGCCGAACCCTTCAAGTTCGCGGTAGGGCAGCGTCAGCGTGCCTTGCGTCTCGCTCAGGACAATCCGCGCGGCATTTGGCGCAAGTGTATCCAGCGCTTCGGCCAAAGGCGGTGTCAGACTGGGGCCGATCCAGATCACCAGATCAGCCTGCGCCAAGGTCCGCGCCTGACTGGGTTTCAGCGCAAAATGATGCGCCGAGGTGCCGGGCGCCAGCAGCAGGTCTGGCTCTGCGACCCCGTCCATCACCATGGCCACAAGGCTGTGCACCGGGGCGATGTCGGTGACGACATGCAAAGGTTCGGCCCGGGCAGAGGCGGACATCAATATCAGGGCAGCGACAAGGCGAAACAGCATGGCAAGATCTCGGAGTGTTATGATATAACGTTTCCTGCGGCTTGTAGCGCGTTACGATATAACATATCAAGCCCCGGAATCTCGCCAGGGAGCAGGCCATGGATGCCAAAGGCTTTGTCCGCCATGATCACGACAATTGCATCGCCTCGACCTTGCAGGTGGTCGAACGGGAATGCGACGAGCGCGGTCTGCAACTGACCCCCGTGCGGCGCAAGGCGCTTGAGGTATTGGTGGCGCAGCATCGTGCCATGGGTGCCTATGATGTGCTGGAAAAGCTGCGCGATGCGGGGCTTGGCTCGCAGCCGCCGGTGGCTTACCGGGCACTCGATTTCCTTGTGACGCATGGCTTTGCGCATCGGATCGAGCAAATGAACGCCTTTATCGCCTGCGCCCATCCGGGCCAGCGGCATGCCCCAATCTTTCTGATTTGCCGCGGCTGTTCGGCGGTGGTCGAAGCGCCGGGAAGGGCGGCCAGTGATGCCTTGCAGGCGGCGGCGGCCGAGATTGGCTTCGTCACCGAACGGGTGGTGATCGAGGCCGAAGGGCTCTGCCCCGGATGCGCAAAGGCCAAGGCATGAGTGTTCTGATCGAAACCGATGGGCTGACGTTGCATATGGGCGGTCAAGAGGTGCTGCGTGATGTGAATTTCGCTCTGCATCCGGGCGAAATCGTCACTGTCGTTGGTCCGAATGGTTCGGGCAAATCGACGTTTCTGCGCAGCCTGATCGGTGCGGTGCCGCCGTTTGCGGGCAAGGTAAGCCGCAAGCCGGGCTTGCGTCTGGGCTATGTGCCACAAAAGTTGGCGCTTGATCCCAGTCTGCCGATGACGGTCGATCGGTTCCTGAGCCTGCCCGACCGGATCCCGGCCCATATGAGCGCCGCCGCCCTGTCCGAAGCCGGAGCGGCAGGGTTTGCAGGCCGCCAGATCGCCGATTTGTCGGGCGGGCAGCTTCAACGCGTTTTACTGGCGCGGGCGCTTCTCAATCTGCCCGAGGTGTTGCTACTGGATGAGCCGACCCAAGGGCTGGACCAGCCGGGGCAGGCGGCTTTCTATCGCCAGATCGAAGAAGTGCGCGACCGGCTGGGCTGCGCTGTGCTGATGGTCAGCCACGAGTTGCACGTCGTGATGAGCGCCAGTGACAGGGTGATTTGTCTGAATGGCCATGTCTGCTGCGAAGGGCATCCCGAAGTCGTCGCGCAGGCCGAAGAATACCGCGCGCTGTTCGGCACTGGCACGGGCGGCGCGCTGGCGCTGTACCGGCACGAGCATTCGCACAGCCATGACCACGCGCATGACCACGAGGGATGCGACCATGCTTGACGATTTTCTGGTGCGCGCTGTCTTGGGCGCGGTTGGCGTGGGGCTGGCGGCGGCGCCTTTGGGCAGCTTCGTCGTCTGGCGGCGCATGGCTTATTTCGGCGACGCCACGGCACACGCCGCGATTTTGGGCGTCGCACTTGCCCTGGCATTTTCAGTGCCGGTGATGGCGGGCACTCTTGTCGTGGCTCTGGCCATGGCGCTGCTGGTTTCCCGTTTGAGCGGGCGCGGATACGGCAGCGACATGCTGCTTGGCGTCGCCTCGCATTCCGCTTTGGCTTTGGGGCTGGTGGCGGCCAGCCTCGTGGCCGGCGCGCGGCTGGATCTGAATGCGTTCCTGTTCGGTGACATCCTGAGCGTCGGCAAGACTGATCTCGCGGTGATCTGGGGTGGTGGCGCTTTGGTGTGGGGATTGCTGGTCTGGCGCTGGCAAAAGCTGCTGACCGCGACCGTTTCCCCCGATCTTGCCTGGGCCTCGGGGATCAATCCCGAACGGGAATCGCGGATTTTGATCGTGGCGCTGGCCATTGTAGTCGCGGTGGCGATCAAGGTTGTGGGGGCGCTGCTGATCGGGGCTTTGTTGATCATCCCGGCGGCGGCGGCACGCGGCCTTGCCCGCACGCCGGAGCAAATGGCGCTGTGCGCCTGTGCAATCGGCGTTCTCGCGGCGCTGGCCGGATTGTGGGGCGCGTGGGAGTTTGACACACCCGCAGGCCCGAGCATTGTTTGCGCGGCTGCTGGGCTGTTTTTGATCAGCCTGGTGTTCCGCAAGGTGAACTGACGCGCCAAGGGGCTTTGCCTCGGGGTGGCAAGGGCCGGTTATTGCAAGACATTTTTGCGCGACAAACTGCGATGTGAAAGTTCTGGTATCCACCTGAGTGTGCCGCCTGTTCACAGGCGACTTGCAACGTTCTGATCTGAAAGAAAATGGTGGGCGACCCTGGAATCGAACCAGGCGTGAGTCGCCTCGAGGGAGTTACAGTCCCCTGCCACACCTTGCGGCCTGTCGCCCACCGTGCGCCGGGGCAAACCCGGCGTGAGGGGGGGATTACCTATCCACAAAAGCGGCGTCAACAGGAAATTCCCTTGCTCTGGCAGGTTCGCCCGTGCAGACAGGCGCCAAAGGGCAAAAGGCGCGGATCATGGTGAAGAAACCAAAGTGGGTTGTGGCAAAGGAACAGGCGAAAAAGGCCAGTGCAGCCGAAACGGTCTGGCTGTTTGGCTTGCATGCGGTGCGTGATGCCTTGCTCAACCCAAAGCGCGAAAAGCTTCAGCTGATTCTGACACCAAACGCGGCGGCCAAGCTCGAGGATGCAATCAAGGACAGCGGTCTCGAACCTGAAATTCAGGATCCGCGCCGCTTTGACGTGCCGATTGATCCGCAATCGGTGCATCAGGGCGCGGCGCTGGAAGTGAAACCGCTGGATTGGGGCAGTCTTGAGGATGTCGCGCTAGGCGAAGGGCCTGCGCGGGTGATCCTGCTCGACCGGGTAAGTGATCCGCACAACGTCGGGGCGATTCTACGCTCGGCCGAAGTGCTGGGGGCACGGGCAGTGATCGGCACGCGGCATCACGCCGCGCCGGAAACCGGGGCGCTGGCCAAGACCGCCAGTGGCGCGCTTGAACGCCAACCTTACCTGCGCGAACGCAACCTTGCCGAAGCCATCGAGAAACTTCAGGCCATGGGCTATCTGGTCCTCGGGCTGGACGGCGAGGCCGAGCAAACCATCGAAGAGGCGGTCGAGGGGCTGCGCGACCGCGCCATCGCGCTTGTGCTGGGGGCAGAGGGGCCGGGGCTGCGGCCGAAGACCAAGGAAACAGTCGATAAATTGGTCAAGATCGAAGCGCAGGGGGCTTTTGGCTCGCTCAACGTCTCCAACGCCGCCGCCGTGGCGCTTTATGCGGTGCGTGGCTAAGGGACGGGCGATTTTTCCGAGTGTCGCCATCGGCGCGACGAAATCCGCGCCCTTGTTTGCCCCCCCAAAGCAAACCGCAAGGGCTGGAGGTGTAGGATAAAAAGCAGGCGCGATGTGCCGAATTTGCTGTCATGGCGCAGATCAAGTCGGGATGGAACTGGCCTGACGTCGACCGAAGGTTGAGGCTTGAAAAATCGGACGGCCCCGCCCATTTAGCCGTCATGCCCCACACCAAGATCGCAACCTGTACATACTGCGGCACCCGCGCCGCGCTGGTCATCAATCAGCAGCGGCACGAGCTTGTCTGTTCCAGCTGTGGCGCGCCGCTGCACGACCTCAAGATGCTGAAACAGGGCGCGGCCGACCCTGAGCGCCATGCGCCGCCTCGCAAGGGGAAAAAGGGCAAGACCCGCCATGAAGGCTGGCACGGCGCGCCGCACGCCCCGCAGGAGCGTAAAGGCCACCCCGAACGCAGGCGCAAAAAGAAAAGTCGCAAGGGGCTGGCGCGCTCGATCTTTGAAGAGGCTTTCGATCTGATCGAGGATATCTTCGATTAACGCGCATCCAATGTGCCCCACGTCATAGCGCATCCGCTCTGGTCTTTGCGGCCCCTCTGGCGTATCTGCAAAGGCGAAAGAGACGGAGGCCCCATGGTCGATTACGAGACTCCCGGCGCGGTGGAAGAGAACCTGCGCGACGCGATTTCTTCGGTCGAAGAGATCATCGAGGACGCCCGCAACGGACGAATGTTCATTCTGGTGGACCACGAAGACCGCGAGAACGAAGGCGATCTGGTGATCCCCGCGCAATGGGCGACGCCGGATGCGATCAATTTCATGGCGCTTTACGGTCGCGGGTTGATCTGCCTGTCGATGACCAGCAAGCGGATCGACGATCTCGGGCTCGAGCTGATGTCGACGAACAATTCGTCGCGGCACGAAACTGCCTTTACCACCTCGATCGAGGCCCGCGAGGGCGTGTCCACTGGCATTTCCGCCGGGGATCGCGCGCGCACGATCGCGGTGGCGGTTGATGCCTCGAAAGGAGCGCAGGACATTGCGACGCCGGGACATGTGTTCCCTTTGCGCGCCCGTGACGGCGGGGTGCTTGTTCGTGCTGGCCACACCGAGGCCGCTGTGGATGTCGCGCGTCTTGCGGGGCTGAACCCCGCCGGGGTGATCTGCGAGATCATGAACGACGACGGGTCCATGGCGCGTCTGCCGGAACTGATCGCCTTTTCGCAAAAGCATGGGCTGAAAATCGGCACGATCAGCGATCTGATTTCCTATCGCCGTCGCCACGACAACCTCGTCCGCGTCTGCAAGGAAGAGGTGATCACCAGCGAATTTGGTGGTGAGTGGAACATGCGTGTCTACACCGATACCACCCACGGCGATGAACATATCGTTCTGTCCAAAGGCGACATTTCGACCCCCGAGCCGGTTCTCGTGCGGATGCACGCGATGGACCCGATGCTGGATGTGATCGGCACCGGCCCCAAGGGGCGGGCGGATGAATTTGCCCATGCCATGCAGGCGGTGGCCGCCGAGGGGCGCGGAGTGGTTGTGCTGCTGCGTGACACCTCGATGAAGCTGGACATGCAGGAAGACGTGTCGCCCAAGACGCTGCGGCAGTACGGGTTGGGCGCGCAGATCCTGTCTTCGCTTGGATTGTCCAAGCTGGAATTGCTGACCAATTCACCCACGCCCAAGGTCGTCGGGCTTGATGCCTATGGGTTGGAAATCGTCGGCACCCGCAAGATCTCGGAGCTGGGCTGATGGCATCGAACGAAACACACTACACCCTGCCGCGCCCGGAATTTGACAAGCCGGTCAAGATGTTGATCGTGGTGGCGCCGTATTACAAGGACATCGCCGACCAGTTGGTCCAGGGGGCGATTGCCGAGATCGAAGCCGTCGGCGGATTTCACGAAACCATCGAAGTGCCCGGCGCTTTGGAAGTGCCTTCGGCCATTGGCATCGCCGAACGGATGAGCAACTTTGACGGTTATGTCGCCCTTGGCTGCGTGATCCGGGGCGAAACGACTCATTACGATACGGTGTGCAATGACAGCTCGCGCGGGCTGACGCTGCTTGGCCTCCAAGGGCTTTGTGTTGGCAACGGCATTCTGACCGTTGAGAATTACGAACAGGCCCGCGTGCGGGCCGAGGCTGCCGGTCAGAACAAAGGCGGTGGGGCTGCGGCTGCGGCCTTGCATCTGATCGCGCTTGCCCGTAGGTGGGGCGCTTCGCGCAAGGGGGTCGGATTCGTCCCGTCGCGCGATGAATTCCAGATCGCAGGCGAGCCCAAGGGACCAAACCGCGCATGAGTGCACTTTCCGGCAACCAGAAACGTAAAATGAAAAGCGCCAGCAGGCTTTACGCGGTGCAGGCGTTGTTCCAGATGGAACAGTCCAACGTGGCCGTTGACCGGGTCCGGCAGGAGTTTCTGGACTTTCGTTTTGGTGAAGAACAGATCGAAGGCGAAGAGATGATCGAAGGCGACGTCGAGCTGTTCGCCAAGCTTCTGGACGAGGCCGTCAGCTATCAGGCGAAGATTGACCAGATGACCGACCGCGCTTTGGTCGCAAAGTGGCCCATCGCCCGGATCGACCCGACGCTGCGCGCGCTGTTCCGTGCCGCTGGCGCTGAACTGGTGGCGATGCAAACGCCGCCAAAGGTTGTGATCGTGGAGTATCTGGACGTGGCGGCGGCGTTTTTCCCGGACGGGAAAGAGGCAAAATTCGTCAACGCCGTTCTGGATCACATGGCACGCGAAGCGCGGCCCGACGCGTTCTGAGAACGGGCCCTTTCAACCGAAACACCGCTGCGGGACATCCGCGAACAAGCCGGACATAGCGACGATAGTCCGAGCGAGGATTGGCCTGCGTCCATCCATCGCGTGATTGCCTCTTGTTTCCTCGCAAATTCGATCTATTCTATTTATGGAATGCGAAGGAGACGATCCATGCCACAGCTTATCCGCCTCTACATCCGTCAGGTGATCGCCGGTTTCGGCCTGTCTGCGATCTTTGTGGCGCTTTTGCTCAAGTTCGACGTCGCCAACCTTTGGCATCTGGTGACGCATAGCGATGGCGGGATGGTCGCCGTGCTCATGCTTTGGGTGTTCAACGGGATCGTCTTTGCCGGAGTACAGTTCGGGATCAGCATCATGCGGATGGCCGATCATGATGACACCAGCGGCGGCAAGCGTCAGTCACAGGTCACGCCGGTCAAGGCGCGGGTCTTGGTTGCGGCAGACAAGCCACGCAGCGTGCTGAAATTCCGTAAGTTGCGGTAATCATCGCCGATACTGTCTGACAGGCGCTCCGGATTGGGGCGCCTTTTTTGTGTGTGGTCAGAGAGTTCGAGGACGGCTTTGGCAACCGGCATATTTTGCCGGTGTAAAATATGACGGGAACCGCCGCGGACGTGTGGATAGTGCATTCCCGAGGACCTGTATATACAGGTGGGCGCCAGGTAACGAAGCCACGGCTACGACAGAGCCAGCTCCCTCGGATTTGCTTAAGGCCACCGGAATGTATCCGTTCACGGAAAGGGCAGAACCCGCCAAGCCCTCAGGTAAGGCGCCACAGCGGCTATGACAAGGGGGGCCTGTATAATCGTGTTGGAAATGCGGGCCGATATCTAAATTGTCCCATATAAACAATCGCTTGCCTCAGGCGCTTAGCCATCGTCTTTTGTGACGAAGCCGTAGCGCGCCAGTTCTTCGGGCAGCAGGACATAGATTTCATCGGCAGGCGTGGCCAAAGCGTGGCGCATGACCAGCGGATCGATGCCCATATCGGACAGATACTCCATGACTTCGGCCTGCCCGCGCTGAATATCCGAAACCGCCAGAAAGGCCGGCAGCAGAGAGTTTTCGCCAAAGCTGTGCTGGTGCACGCCGACGCTTGCGGCAGGGGCGATGTCGCGCGTGGTGCCGCCCGCAAGAAGGTAGGGGCAGGCGGAATAACAATACTCGCCGGGCAGCATCCGGGTGGCTATGCCTGCGTCCCGAAGGTGCCGCCCGATCTCCAGCGCGTCGCGGACCGATCCGCCGGGGCTTTGCACGATCAAGGTTTCGACAGCCGGAGAGGTGCCCGACAGTTGCGAGATGATGCGCGGGGCATCGTCCGAGGCGATAGCGCCTTCCAGCCGCCACGTGCCGTTCTCTTGGGTGAGAGTCAGGCGTTCGGGCAATTGGCCGGGGTCGCGGGCAGGGCGGATTGCCGGGCGGTCTTTGTCCGGGGCGAACAGCCGGGTCTGATCGCCAGGGCGAACCGGTTCAGACAGGCGCGGGGCATCCGGGGCAAAAGACGGCAGGGCAAAGGCGCCGGCCTGCATGTCAGACAGCACCAGAAAAGCGCCAATCCCGAGCTGAAAGATCAACACGGCGGACAGGGTGCGCGCAACCGTGCGGGCCTTCATGCGCTTTTGCCTTTCAGCTCTGACACCTTGTCACTGGCGTGCGGGGCACTGTCGTCGGTTGTCTGCTTGGCAGCGTCAGGGTGGCCGAGGGCGCCTTCCACATCGCGGATCGCGTTCACCGCGGCGCGCAGTTCGGCCAAGGTCAGGGTGTCCTCGATCGAGGCGCCTTCGCGGCCTTGCCGGATGGCGGCATGGGTGATGGCAAGGATAAAGACCAACACGGCTGGCAGCAGGTCAATGGCGATGGCGCCCGCCCACGAGGGCACAAAATTGCGGGCGTACAGGATCACAGCATCTGCCGAAGAGATCGGAGTATAGGTGACTTCGGACGGGGCCTGCTGCGAGGCCACGTTTTGCGCCGCCTTTTCCAGCGTGGCCGCGCGGCTTGCCAGAACATTCAGCACCGATGTGATGGTCGCCGCCTGATCCGACCGGGTTTCTTCGGTGCGCCCGTCCAGTTCCGGCAGAACAACCGAGGCCGAAAGGTCTTGCGCCGCCCGCTCCACCAGTTGCGCGACGGAAAGCTGGCGCAACTGGGTGATCAGGCCCTGAAGGCGCACGGCGGCCTCGGAAAACTCGACCGAGCGGGCCTCGACCGGGCCGGGCTCGACCGTGAGGGCGCGCATCCGGGACAGGATGGTATTGCCCTCGGTAAAGGCGTTTTCCACCAGTGGGGTCTGGGCCTTGATCTGCGATTCGAGGGCGGTCAGCTCGGCGCTTTTCTGGCGCAACACGCGGAACACAGCGCCGCGGCCAGCCAGACCAGACAGCGATCCGGCAGCCTCTTGTTCGGACAGATCTTCAAACGATTGGCGCACCCGCGCAACATCACGTTCCAGTGCCTGCCCGGACAAAGCGATCTCATGCGCCCGTTCCAGCGCGCTTTGGTAATCCTGCACGGTTTCGGCAAGGTGTTGTTCGACGGCGGCGGATCCGGCCAGTGCGGCGGCGTTCAGCCACGATGACATGGCGATGATGGCCAGCGACCCAAGGCCCATGGCGCCCAGCAGTCCGGCGCGGGCGCGGGCCGTGCGCACGGCGGGGAACAGCCGCATGAGATAGGACCAGAACACGAAGATCCCAACCGACACGGCGACGGAATAGGCGATCGCGGCAAAGACCGACATGGCGCCGTTTTCGTCCAGCAGGGAAGACACCCCAAGATAGGTGTAGATCCCCGAGGCCACCGCCAAAACGCCAAGCGCGGTCCCCGAGAAGGTTTCCAGCCAGTTCAGGTGGGTTTCGAGTTCGCGCGCATGGCGCACCCCGCGCGCCTCGGCGCGGGTGAGGTTGTGATCGTCTGCCATGCGGCCCCCATCTTAGATACAGTCCATAAAGATAGCGGGATTTCAGAGATTTAGAAGGTCTGCTCAGCGGGGGCTTGCATTTGTTCACCTATTGTTCATATTTTTGGGCATGGTTTCGCCCGTCCTCACTCCTGCTGCCTTGATGCCCGGCCAGATATTGGCGCGGGGCGTCTGCCGCCATCTGGCCAGCCTCGGCTTTGCGGTGATCGAGGAATTCGTACCCGAGCGCGGCCTGAGAGTGGACGTGATGGCCATGGGCCCAAAGGGCGAGCTGTGGGTGGTAGAATGCAAAAGCAGCCGCGCCGATTACATGGGCGATTCCAAGTGGCAGGGTTATCTGGACTATTGTGACCGGTACTTCTGGGCGGTGGATCAGGCGTTTCCGGTGGAGTTGTTGCCTGAAGAGACCGGGTTGATCATCGCCGATGGCTATGACGGGGAAATCCTGCGCATGGCGCCCGAGGACAAGTTGGCGGCTGCGCGGCGCACCAAGCTGACGCGGAAATTCGCCATCCACGCGGCCCGGCGTCTGCATGCTGTGCGTGACCCGGACGCCGCCATTTGGGGCGGCTAGCCTGCCAAAGCGGTGTGAACGTTACGTCAACCCTTAGCGTAATGGACACCAGAAACTTCAGAAATTTCGTATAGGTGTTAATGTCACGTTTGCTCGGACCGAGTATTCGGGTATGCAGACCGTCGACAAAGATAAAAGCAGGCGTATGTTCGACACATCTGAATCTTCCCGGCAAGAGCCGGAAACCCGTGCTGCCAAGGACTGGGTAAAGGTCTTGGCAGGGTATCGCGACCCAAATTTGCTGCGCAGTTTGTTTGAACTTGCCGTAACTATTGGCCCCTTCGTACTTTTGTGGGCCTTGGCCTGGTGGTCCATGGGCGTCAGTTACTGGCTGACCCTCGGGATTTCCGTGGTCAACGCGGCTTTTGTGTTGCGCTTGTTCATCATCCAGCACGACTGTGGCCACGGCGCCTATTTCAAGAATCGGGTCGTCGGCGATTGGCTGGGGCGTTTTCTTGGGGTGCTGACCCTGACGCCTTATGATGTCTGGCGGCGGACCCACTCGATCCACCACAGTTCGTCCGGGAACCTCGGGCGGCGCGGCATGGGCGATGTGCATACCCTGACGGTGGCCGAGTACCGTGAATTGTCGCGGTTTGATCGGTTGGTTTACAGGATGTATCGCCATCCCATCGTTCTGTTTGGTCTTGGGCCAAGCTATCTGTTCTTTGTGCAGAACCGGGTGCCTTTGGGCCTTATGGGCAATACCCGCTATTGGGTCAGCGCCATGCTGACCAATGCCGTGATCGTCGCCGGGCTGGTCGCACTGGTCTATTTCGGCGGCTGGGCACCGGTCTTTCTGATCTATCTGCCCTCGACGCTTTTGGCGGCCACGGCAGGGGTCTGGCTGTTCTATGTCCAGCACCAGTTCGAAACCACCCATTGGGAGGCCGAGGAAAACTGGCAGTTGCATGACGCGGCCCTGAAAGGCAGTTCGCACTATGTCTTGCCCGCAGTGCTGCAGTGGCTAAGCGGCAATATCGGCATCCACCATGTGCACCATCTATACAGTCGCATCCCGTTCTATCGGCTGACCGAGGTGCTGCGGGATCACGCGGACTTGGCGCAAAGCAACCGGATGACGGTGCGCGAAAGCCTTGTCAACGCGCGGCTGCACCTTTGGGATGAGGACAGCAAGCGGCTCTTGTCCTTCCGACAGGCGCGGGCGCTGACCTCTTAAACGAGGCCTTCAAAGACCGCCCCTTGAAACGCAAAACGCCGGGCAATTGCCCGGCGCAAGCGGTTGTCTACGGAAATCGCTTACTTGAAGCGATAGTTGATCCGACCCTTGGTCAGATCGTAAGGTGTCATTTCCACCTGTACCTTGTCGCCAGCCAGAACACGGATGCGGTTTTTGCGCATCTTGCCTGCCGTATGTGCGATGATCTCATGGCCGTTCTCAAGCTCGACCCGAAATGTCGCATTGGGCAGGAGTTCCTTCACGACACCGGGAAATTCGAGCGTATCTTCCTTGGCCATGGTCTCTCCTATGTTGATCGCCCCGTCGCAGAGTGGGGCGAGCGCTTATATGGGCGCAAAGGGGCGCGAATTCAAGCCCACATTTCATCGCAGCCGGGTCAGCGGCGCAGGGGTGTCACGGCCCGTCTGTTCAGCCCAATGGCGGCTGTTCAGCACGACACCGTCGGCGCGCACATGGGCAATCTGCGCCGGGTCCACCGTGGCGTAGGTCCAGCCGGGGGTGTTCAGCGTGCCACTGGCCAGAACCCCAGTGGGCGGAAAGCCGGTATCGGGCGGGCCGAATATCCCGCCGGTGCCGGTGCTGGTGTCGATGACCTGTGACCAGGGCGCCTCGCCCACGACCGAGGACATGACGGTAACGCATTGATTTTCCAATGCGCGCGCCTGCGCCCCAATGCGTACGCGTGAATAGCCCGCCAGCGCCTCGGTGACCGACGGGACAAGGATCAGGTCGGCGTCCTTTAAGGCGCGTCCAAGAAGGGGAAATTCGCTGTCATAACAGATCAGCACGCCGATCTTGCCAAGCGCGGTGTCAAACAGGCGCAGCGGGCCGCCGGGCGCGATGTCCCAATCCTCGCGTTCGAACCGCGTCATGATCTGCTTGTCCTGTACGCCCATGGCACCGGTGGGCGTGAAAAACCGGGCGCGGTTCACCGGACGAGCCGCCACGGTTTCGTCAATGACGGGGGCAGAGGCGGCGAGGATATGCACCTTGAACCGCACGGCCAGATCCGCGTGCAAGGCATCCGCATCGAGGATTCGGGCGCTGGTGGCGTGAATGCAGCGTTCCAGATCCAGCGCGGTGTCGTGCCCGTCGAGCGTGGCCAGCTCCATCGCGCCGTATTCGGGAAAGACCAGAAGCTCGGCGCCATTCCCGGCGGCGGTTTGCACCCAATCGGTGATCTTTTCGGCATAGGCCTTCCAGCTCTCAAGGAAACTGGTCGGATAGGCGGCGGCGGCGATTTTCATGGACTGTCCTCTGGCGCGGTCCTAGCCAAGGTAGCCAAAGACCCGTGGCAGGAAAAGCACCAGATCGGGGATCAGGATCAGCGCCAGCAGGGCAAAGAGCAGGACAAAGAGGAAAGGGATCACTTCGCGGATGATCTCGCCCAACGGGATCTGCGTCACGGCGTTGATCACGAACAATAAGATGCCATAGGGCGGGGTGATCAGCCCGATCATGCAGTTGACCACAGCGACGACGCCGAAATGCACAAGGTCGATACCCAATTCGCGGCAGGTCGGCAGGAACAGCGGGATGATCACGAGGATGATCGTCGTCGCATCCAGCACGCAGCCCAGCAGCAGGATCAGCAGGTTGACCGCCAGTAGGAACATCAGAGGCGAAATGTCGAGATCCACCAGATAGCCCGCCATCATGTTCGGGATGTTTTCCGAGGCGACGACATAATTCAGGATCAGCGCGCCGCCGATGACCAGCCCCACGGCGGCCGAGGATCGGGCGCTTTCAACGAGGATGTGGTACAGCGCCTTCAGCGACAGGGCGCGATAGAACAGTCCCGCCAGCAGCAGCGCATAAAAGGCAGCGACGGCGGCGGCCTCGGTCGGCGTGGTGACGCCGCCGTAGATGCCATAAAGCAGGATCGCGGGCATCAGCAGCGCCGGAAAGGCGCGCACAGTCAGGGCGGGCAATTCGGACAGCGGGACAGGGTCTTCGGTACCAAAGTTGCGGCGGTGCGACATCCACCAGTTCATGCCCATCAACACCACGCCCATGAACAGCCCCGGCACGATGCCCCCCAGAAAGAGATACCCAATCGAGGTGTTCGAGACGAGCGCATAGAGCACCATGGGGATCGAGGGCGGAATGATCGGACCGATGGTGGCCGACGCGGCGGTGATCGCGGCAGCGTAGCCTCGGGTGTAATGACCTGATTTGGTCATCATCTCGATGATGATCTTGCCGATGCCCGCGGCATCCGCCACGGCCGAGCCGCTCATGCCCGAAAAGATCAGCGAGGCGACGACATTTACGTGTCCCATGCCCCCCTTGAACCGCCCCACAAGCCCGATGCAGAACCGCAAGAGCCGGTCGCTGATCGTGCCCGCGTTCATGATGTTGGCGGCGACGATGAACAGCGGAACGGCCAGCAGGATAAAGCTTTGGTACAGGCCGTCCATAAGGACCTTGCCCGCGACGCCGACGCTTTGCCCCGCAGCGGCCAGATACACGAAAGAGGCGACAAGGATGGAATAGGCGATCGGTGTGCCGATGCCCGCCAGAAAGAACAGCGAGAGCAGGCAAAGCGTGAATTCAAAGCTCATTTCTTGACCTCTTCCACGAGGTCTTCGTAGTGGTGCAGGTCAGCTTCGGCGCCGTGCCGAAAGATATGAAATGCGCGCCACGCATAGCGCAGCGAGACCACGACAAGGAAGAAGGCGTAGATCGAATAGATGTCGCGCATCCGCACCCAATCGCCAAAGACGTTGGACAGTGTGGCGGTTTTTTTCAGACGCAGGATGTAGAACTTGCCCCATGTGGGCTCCAGCGACCACAGCAGGCCAATGCAGATGGCAAGGCCAGAGACAATGGCAAAACCCTTGCGCAGGCGCGGGTTGACCGTGGTGTACAGCAGGTCAAAGGTGACGTGATCGCGTTCGCGGACAATGGTCGCATTGCCCCAAAAAACGATCCAGACCCAAAGCGCGAGACAAAATTCCAGCGTCCAGCCGTATCGAGTGGGATCAAGCAGCGGCACCGCCTCGGCGATCCATTCCAGACGCGCGGTGTAGCGGATGGCAACTTGCAGAATGAAGGTGCCGAACATGGCGGCCATCATCATGGCCGCCACGAATTCACCGACGCGGGTGCCCCATTTCAGAAGTGTTTGCATGGAGTCCCCCCGCGACGGCGTTGTCAGATCAGCTTGGGATCAGGCGCCCCGATCAGTTGCCAAGCGCGTTGATCTTTTCCAACACGCCCTCGGGCCAGGAGGCGGCGAATTCCGAGCCGACATACTGTTGTTGCACATGGTTGCGGAAGGCGGCGAGGTCGGGCTCGTAGATCGACAGGCCCTTGTCTTCAAGGAAGGCGACGAGATCGGCCTCTTTCTTGAGCTGCGCCTGACGGCCGCTTTCGGCGGCGGCATCCGCAGCGGCCTGCACGGCCTCTTGCTGTTCGGGGGTCATCTCGTCCCAAACGGCCTTGGAGAAGGCGACATAGTTCAGGTCAACCAGATGCGAGGTCAGAACAATCTGGTTGGTGACCTCATAGAACTTTGCGTCCACCACGGTGGGCAGAGGGTTGTCCTGGCCATCAACCGAGCCGGTCGACAGGGCGGTGTAGACCTCGGTAAAGGACATCGGCGTCGGGTTTGCGCCAAGGGCCTTGCCAAGGAACTGCCATGCGTCCGTGCCGGGCATACGCAGGTTTACACCGGCCAGATCGTCCGGCGTCATCACGGTCAGCTCGTCCTTGGTCTGGCGCAGGTTCACGTGGCGGCGGCCCAGATACATGACCGACAGCAGCTTCACGCCTAGTTCGTCCTCGACCGTTTTCTTGAACGGGTCCATGAGCGCATCGTTGAAGACGCGGACCTGATGTTCGGCGTCCTGATGGACATAGCCGGTGGCAAAGATCGAGAATTCCGGGAAGAAGGTGGCCAGTTCCTGCGCCGAGGCGATGGACATTTCCAGATCGCCCGACGCGATGGCTTCAAGCTCCGAGCCCTGCGCGACCAGGGACGCGTTGTAATGCGGCTCGTAGGTGGCAAAATCAGCGACGGCGGGGGCGAAAACCTCGGCCAGCGCGACCGAGCGTTGATCAGTTTCCGACGCCGGAGTCGACATGCGCAGGGTGATCTTGTCCTGCGCCGAGGCGGCCATGGGGGCAAGGAACGCGGCCGATGCAGCAAGCGCGCTCATCGTGGCCATAACGGCCCGACGGGTTGTCAGTTTGGTCATGTTTTCTCCTCCCAGAGAGCTTTTTGGCTGTTCTTGATGTCAGCCGATTGGTGCGTTGAACACGCAAAAAGGGTAGCGAGGTGATGCCGTACACGCAAGGAAAACGCAGGGCAGCAATGGGGCACGCCATGCGGCCCCGGCCATGTTAGTATCCGGCGATTTTCGTGGCGATTTGTCCCGTGGCGGCAGCCAGTTCGGCGCGCGACGTGTCGATCACCATGGAAACATCATTGACCCCGGCAACAAGGCGATACCCAAGCGCGTCCAGTTCATTCCAGTCGCGCCCGGCGCTGCGCACGGTGGCCAGCGGTTTGCCGTGGCGCGCGGCGGTTTCTTCGATTCGGGCCAGAAGCGCCAGCACATCGGGGTGATCAAGGTGTTCCAGATGGCCCGCCGTCGCCGCCAGATCGTTGGGGCCGACAAAGATCATGTCGATACCGGGGACCTGCATGATCTCGTCAAGGTTTTCGACGGCCTCGACGTGTTCGCATTGTACCATCACGACCAGATCGTCATGCGCCTCTTGGCTGGCATAGGCTTCGCGGGCGCCCCAATCGGAGCCACGCACAATGGGCGCGGCGTAACCACGATGCCCGCGCAAAGGGTAGTAAAAGGCCGAGGCGATGCGCTCGGCTTCGGCGCGGGTGTTGACCATGGGTACGACAAAGTTGCGGAACCCCCGGTCGAGCGCGCGTTTGATGCGGGTGTCATCGCCATCGGGCAGACGCAGAATCGCGGTTCCGCCTGCGGATTCGACGGCGCGGGCCATGTGGACCCATTGCTCAAGATCGCCGCGGCCGTGTTCGCCGTCGATGATGATCGCGTTCCAGCCGTGGCGCACCATGATTTCCGCCGTATCCGGCGAGCCAAGCTCGGCCCAGGCGGCAAGGATCATGGAGTCTTGGGCAATGCGTGCCTTGAATGGGTTGGTCATGACGGGATCCGTTTCTGAGGATGGCGGTGGTCGCCGATTGCGACGACAATTTGGTATACCATCTATGCAGAGCGCCATTCGAAACGCAAGAGACCCTGCGTCACGCCTTAGACCAGCTTGCGGATCCAGAATTGCAGCGCATGGTCTGTTTCATCCGGCTGATCCACGTCTTTCCAGCGAAACTGCGCTTGCACGCCGGGTAGGGGGGCATAGCCGCGCTTGCGCCAGAAGTGATCGAGCGGGGCATAGTCTGCAGGACGCAGGGGATGATCCTTGGGGCGGATGACTGCGCAAAATGCGCTGTGGCTGCGGTTCAGCTTGCGTGCGTGCGCCTCGCGCAGGTCAAAGAACTGATGGCCGATGCCGCGACCGCGATAGTCAGGAAGCAAAAGGGATTCGGCGCAGTAAAAGATGTCCTCAAGCGCCAGATCGGTTTTGGCGAAGGGCGCCGCGAAATCGCTGGCGTGGTCCTCCATCGGGGTGCCGGTGGCGGCGCCGACCAAGCGGGGGCCATCAAACGCGCCGACCAGAACCGCACTGTTACTGTCGCGATAGGTTTGCAGATAGCGGCGTTCATACGCAAGATCGCCGTCATAGAGGTAGGGGAAAGCTCGAAAGACGGTGATCCGCAGGCGGGCAACATCATCAAGGGCAGCATCGAGGTCTGCCCCGGTCAGCACCCGAACCTGCATCACGACACCTGCCGGATCCAGTCGGACAGGTTGTAATAGGTCACGACGCGGCTGATCTTGCCATCGTCCAGTGAAAAGAACGATCCGGCGGGCAGGCGGTAGGTCTGGCCCTTGGCCTCGGGCAGGCCTGCGTCGGTTTTCAGATAGGTGCCGTTGACGATGTATTCAGCAGCGCCGCGCGTGCCGTCGTCATTGGCGAAGATCACCATGTCGGTCAGGGTTTCGCCGTAACAGTGGCTCATATGGGCGCAGAATTCGGCGAACTGCACCTTGCCGACGCGGATATCGCCTTCGTTGACGTGATGGGCCACGTCGGTGGACAGGCACTCGAGCATGGCCTGCGTGTCGCCTGCATTGAAGGCGTCGAAATAGGCTTGGATGGTCTCTCGGCTCATGGCTACCCCCATTTTTTCTGTAGATGATCGCGGATCTGGTCGCGGGTCTGGCGATAGGCGTTCAGCTTTTGCTCGCGCGTCTCGCCGATGCCGCTCGGGTCCATGATCGGCCAATACTCCACCGTCAGATGGTAATAGCGAGTCAGTTCCAGCGCCTTGCGCTGCGAGGCCGGAGAAAGCGTGACAACCACGTCAAAGCCAGAAAGGGCCTCGCCGTTTTCTTCGAGTTCCTCAAAGCTGCGCGAACGGTGGCGCGACAGTTCGACCCCGACCTCCTCGCAAACTGCGATGGCAAAGCCGTCAATCTCAAGATCGTTCACCACGCCGACCGACTGCACATAGGTATCGGTGCCGAAAAGGCGCTTCATGATTCCCTCAGCCATCGGCGATCTTACAGCGTTGTGATCGCAGCAGAACAGGACAGACTGAGGGAGGCTACCCAAATTCAGCCCCCGAAGTGCAACACGCAAATCAGCGTGAACAGGCGTCGGGCGGTGGCGTCATCAACCTCGGCCTTGCCTTCGAGGCGTTCCTGCAGGATACGGGCGCCTTCGTTGTGGATGCCGCGACGGGCCATATCGATGGTTTCGATCTGGCTGGGCGGCAGGGTTTTCACCGCGTCGAAATAGCTTTTGCAGATCTGGAAGTAATCCTTGACCACTTGCCGGAAGGGCGACAGGGAAAGATGAAATTCCGCGGCCTTTTCATGGCCTTCGGTGCTTACGTCAAAGACCAGTCGTTTTTCGCGGATCGACAGGCCAAGGTTGTAGGGACCCTTGGGCAAGGGGCGATCGTCACGGTTGGGCAGGGAGAAAGAGTTTTCTTCCATCAGATCGAACATCGCGACACGGCGCTCTTGTTCGATTTCCGGTGTGGGCGGCGGCAGGTTCGCGTCGTCCAGTTCGATATGCGCGATATGAGTCATGAGCTGCCTTTCGCAGGTGCAGCATTTTGATAACAGCCCCCCGGCGGTCTTGGCAATATGGTGCTTTGGTGCCGCATCCTCACAGCCCTAGCGATTCAACTTGTCCAGCCGCGCGGTCACGCTGAGCCCGTGCGCCTCAAGGCTTTCGGACTTGGCCAGCACCTCGGCTGCGGGACCGATGGCGCGCAGAGCCTCGGGCGACATCCGGGCCATCGTGGTGCGCTTGAGAAAATCCAACACCGACAGGCCCGAGGAAAACCGGGCCGAACGCGCCGTCGGCAAAACATGGTTCGGTCCGCCGACATAGTCGCCGATGGCCTCGGGCGTCCATTGGCCAAGGAAGATCGCACCTGCATGGGTGCATTTCTCGGCAAGCGTTTCTGGGTCCGCGACGCAAAGCTCAAGGTGCTCGGGGGCGATGCGGTTCGACAAGGCGGCGGCCTCGTCCAGATTGGGCACGGTGATCACGGCGCCAAAGTCGCGCCAGCTGGCGCCCGCGATGGCGCGGCGTTCCAAAGTCTCAAGCCGTTTGTCCACGGCCTCGGCCACGCGCTGGCCAAAGGCAGCATCGGTGGTGATCAGCAGCGACTGGGCGCTTTCGTCATGTTCGGCCTGACTGAGAAGGTCCAGCGCGATCCAGTCGGGATCATTGTCCGCATCGGCAATCACCAGAATTTCTGAGGGGCCTGCGATCATGTCGATGCCGACCTTGCCAAAGACCCGGCGCTTGGCAGCGGCGACAAAGGCATTGCCCGGCCCGGTGATCTTGTCCACCGGGGCGATGGTTGCGGTGCCATAGGCCAGCGCCGCAATCGCCTGAGCGCCACCGATGCGATAAATCTCATCGACGCCAGCGATGCGCGCGGCCAGCAATACGGCGGGGTTGGCGATGCCGTCAGGGGTAGGCACGCAAATCGCAAGCCGGTCAACGCCAGCAACCTTGGCCGGAATGGCGTTCATCAGAACCGAAGATGGATAAGAGGCCAGCCCGCCCGGCACATAAAGCCCGGCCGCCGAAACTGGTGTCCAGCGCCAGCCAAGGGTCGCGCCCTCGGGGTCTGTCCATTGCGCATCTTCGGGCATCTGACGGATGTGGTAGGCGCGGATTCGTTCGGCGGCCTGTTCCAGCGCGCGGCGCTCCGCCTCGGGAACCGAGGCGCAGTGAGCTTCGATTTCGGCCTCGGAAAAGCGCAGGGTTTCGGATGTCAGGTCGAGCCGGTCGAATTTGGCCGTCAGTTCCAGAACAGCGGCGTCACCGCGCGCACGCACGTCGGCGATGATCCCGGCGACGATATCGTCGACATCGGGGCTGTCTTCGCGCTTGGCGTTCAGCAGCGTGGTGAAGGCGACTTCAAAATCAGCCTGCTGGCTGTCCAGAAAGACGGGCATGGCGCTCTCCTGATCGGGTTAGCGGCGCGGTTTGACGGCGCGGGCACCCTGCGCGGCGGCGCGGATTTCGTCAGCGATTTCCTCGGCCTCTTCGGGCGAGAAATCCATCGGGATTTCGACGTCGTCGCCGTAGATGAACAGGCGCACCATCCCCTTGTCGGTTGGCCCGATTTGCAGGTTGGCTTCGATATCGCGTTCGTCGTTGATGCCCATGATCTGATCCGCCTTGTTGTGCCTTGGCTAGGTAGCGGCGGCAGGCTTGCTTTGCAAGCGCGGGCAGGGTTTCATCAGACGATGGAGATCACGCTAAGACATCTTGGCCCGGGGGATCGGGCCTGGCTGGTACATCAGCACGGCGAACGCTATGCGCAGGACGAAGGTTTTGACGAAACCTTTGGCCCGCTGGTGGACAGCATCCTTGCGGATTTTGAGGCGGATCACGATCCGCTTTGCGAGCGCGCCTTTATTGCGTGGCAGGGCGACCAGCGGCTGGGCAGTATCTTTTGCGTGCGCCTTGATGAGACCACCGCCAAGCTGCGCCTGTTCTTTCTGACGCCAGAGGCGCGCGGCAAGGGGCTGGGCAAGCGTTTGCTGACAGAATGCATGGATTTTGCGCGCGCTGTGGGCTATACTAAAATGGTGCTTTGGACACATGAAAGCCACCGGGCCGCCTGCGCTTTATATCAAAAGGCGGGCTGGCGGTTGCTGCGGTCCAAACCAGTGCGCAGCTTTGGCGTCGATTTGGTCGAGCAAAGCTGGGAAGTGGATTTATAGGGGCATTTCGGTCTTGCAATCATTCTGAGCAGATTGTATTTCGCCGCCAGTGCCGCCTTAGCTCAGTAGGTTAGAGCGCCTGATTGTGGATCAGGAGGTCCCCCGTTCGAGCCGGGGAGGTGGTACCACCCTTCCAACCGATCAAAGAACCAAGCCGCTGGCGCGCCCCTTGTGGATTGCATGCCGTTTGGTGTTATGAGTCTCGTGGACGCAGCGCGGAGGCTCTTATGTGGCAACAGGCGACAAGTTACCCCGATCCAAGGGTCGAGATTCTGGACGAGCGGTTCCTGCCGCTGGTCGTGACTCACGCAGCGGTGGAGCGGTTGCACACGGGCATGCGCTGGGCCGAGGGCCCGGTCTGGTTTGGCGATCTGCGGTGCCTGCTGGTCAGTGATATCCCGAACAGCCAGATCCTGAAGTACGAAGAAGAAACCGCTGCGGTTTCGGTCTTTCGGCGCGGGCCTTTCACCAACGGCAACACCCGTGATCGACAAGGGCGACTGGTATCTTGCGAGCATGGCCCGCGCCGGGTGACGCGGACCGAACTGGACGGCACGATCACCGTGCTTGCGGACAGCTATCAGGGCAAACGGCTGAATTCCCCGAATGACGTGGTTGTGAAATCCGATGGCTCGGTCTGGTTCACCGATCCGGCTTTTGGGATTCGTGACTTTTATGAGGGCTATAAGGACACGCCAGAACTTCCGACCAATGTTTACCGCATTGATCCCTCGGGCGAGTTGACGGCCGTCATCGAAGGCATTGATTACCCCAACGGACTGGCGTTTTCGCCAGATGAGAACCTGCTTTACGTGGTGCAATCCGGGGTGCCGCGCTGCATCCATGCCTTTGACGTCAGCGCCGATGGGCGCGGGGTCTCGAATGGGCGGCACCTGATCGAGGCGGGCGAACATGGCACACCGGATGGCTTTCGGTTGGATACCGATGGCAACCTGTGGTGCGGCTGGGGTGTAGGTGACGGGCTGAACGGCGTGCGGATCTTTGCGCCGGATGGTACGGTGATTGGCCACATCCATCTGCCCGAGCGCTGCGCCAACCTGTGCTTTGGCGGGACGCACCGCACGCGGCTGTACATGGCGGCGAGCCAATCGCTTTATGCCCTGCATGTACGGGCGCAGGGAGTCGCCTACGCCTGAGGTGAGCAGCGACGTGGGGCTAGCGAATGCTGTAGCCGCCGTCCGCCATCAGTGTCGCGCCGTTGATGATCCCGGCGTCTTCCGAGGCAAGATAAAGCGCTGCGGCCGCGATTTCCGAAGGCTTGGCGAAACGCCCCACGGGGATTTCGGCCTTGGCGCGTTCGCCCTTTTCGCCGGACCAGCCGACCAGCGCCATCGGGGTTTCGACCACCGTGGGGGCGATGGCGTTCGAGGTGATGCCGTGCTTGGCCCATTCCACCGCCATGACCTTGGTCAGGTTGATCAGCGCCGCCTTGCTGGCGCCATAGGCGGCGTGTTCGGCGATGGCGATGACCCCGGCCTGAGATGAGATATTGACGATCCGTCCGCGCCCAGAAGCCTTGAGATGAGGCAGCGCCGCGCCGGACAAAAGCCAGGGCGCGCGCAGGTTGATGGCCATGGTACGGTCCCAATCCTCGATCCGGTCCTCTTCGGCGGGAAAGACGATGCCCAGCCCGGCGTTGTTGATCAGGATGTCGATGCCCATCTCTTCGCCGATCTGCGCGGCGCTGTTGCCAATCGCCTTGGGGTCGGACAGATCGCAGACATAGGCGCGGTGATCTTTGCCCAGACGATGCGCCAGATCGCTTGCGTCGTTGATATCGACAAGGGCCAGCCGCGCACCGGCCTTGGCAAAACCTTCGGCTAGGGCGGTGCCTATGCCGCCTGCTGCTCCGGTGATCAGGGCGGTCAGCCCTGTAAGGTCGCTCATTGCTTGTCCTCCCGGTAGAGAGGGCGGGGGGGCGTCCCGCCGCCCGCCATCAAATGTCGAAGTTGGTCGGCAGCACGATCATATCACGGATCGTCACCGTACGCTTGCGAGTCAGCATGTAGATCACCGCGTCGGAAACTTCTTCGGGGTCCATCAGGGCGCCATTGTCCTTGGCCTTTTGCAGGTTTTCCTCGGGCCAGTCGGCCAGCAGCGCGGAAATCACCGGTCCGGGCGACACTTGGCCAACGCGGATCCCGCTTTTGTTCAACTGGCGGCGCATGGTCTGCACAAAGCAGGTCATCGCCCATTTCGAGGCGGAATAGACTGGCTCCCACTGGATCGGCATGTGGCCCGCCACCGAAGCCGTCACGACGATATCGCCGGTGCCGCGTTCAATCATGTGAGGGATCACGTCACGCACGTTTTTCATCACGGCATTGACGTTCAGGTTCAGCATCCGGTCGATCGTGGCGCCGTCGGTTTCGATCAGATCGCCGCCGATATAGGTGCCGGCGTTGCAGTGCAGGATGTCGATATGGTCCACCTTGGACAGAATTTCTGGCACCATGGCGGCGCAGCTTTCCGCGTCCAGCAGGTTTGTGACCTGCGCGATGGCCTTGTCGCCAAGCTCGGACGCAAGCCGGGTCAGCGCGGCCTCGTCGTAATCGACCATGACGACAGTGGCACCGGCGTCAAGCAGCGCGCGGGTGGTGGCAAGGCCGATGCCGGATGCGGCACCGGTGACGGCGGCAATCTTGCCGGTAAGGGATTCGGACATTTCAGATACTCCGGTTTGAAAGGGAATCAGACGGCCAGAAAGCCGCCATCGATGGGCAGGATCGCGCCGGTCACGACAGGGGCGTCATCGGACAGCAGCATGGCGATGGTCTTGGCGACATCCTCGACCTCGGCAAAGCGGCCCAGGGGATGGCGCACCATCATCGGGTCTTTTTTGGCGGGGTCGGACCATGCCGCGGCAGCCAGTTCGGTCATGGTTACGGTGGGGGCAACGGCGTTGACGCGGATGCCATGGGGACCAAGCTCTTTGGCCATCACCCGCGTTGCACCTTCGAGCCCGGCCTTTGAGGCGGCATAGACCATGTGATCCTGAAAGCCGCGATGCCCGGCGATCGAGGTGACGTTGACGATGGCGCCGCCTCCGCCCGCCTTTACGCGTGCGCGGGCGAATTCCTGTGCGCAGATCAGCGCGGCGCGCAGGTTGATGCCCATGATGGCTTCATATCCCTCTTCGGTCATCTCCAGAACGCTTTCCAACACGTTGGTTCCGGCGCAATTGATCAGGAAATCAGCGGTCCCAGCCTGCTTCATGGCGGCGCGGGCGGCGGCGTTGTCGGCCAGATCCACCTTGATGCCAGTCGCGCCGCACTCTGTCTGCAAAGCATCCAGATCGCCTTGTGTGCGGGCCATGGCGATCACCGATGCGCCGCGTTCCGCCATAAGCCGCGCGCAGGCCCGGCCAATGCCCTTGCCGGCGCCGGTGATGATAACGGTTTTTCCAGAAAACTGGCTCATGCGAGAGATCCTTCAGTGCGTGGTATAGCCGCCGTCCGCCACAAGCGTGGTTCCGGTGACATAAGAGGCCGCGTCCGAGGCGAGGAACAGCGCGCAGGTCGCCATTTCCGACGGATCGGCAAAGCGGGCCATCGGGGTGTTCTCGGTCCAGACCTTGGACCATGCTTCGTTGGCAATGCCGCCCTTGGTCATGTCGGATACGACATAGCCGGGTGCCAGTGCGTTCACCCGAATGCCCCGGCTTGCGTATTCAAAGGCCATGGTCGTGGTCATGGTGTGGATCGCCGCCTTGGAGGAATTATAGGCCACTTGAAGCTGTGGTTTGTTCGCCACCAGCCCCGAAATCGAGCCAATGTTCACCACTGCACCGCTGCCTTGCGCCAGCATCGGTTTGATTGCCGCGCGCGCGATACGGAACGGCGCGATCAGGTTTGTCTCCATGATATAGGCAAGCTGTTCATCGTCGAATTCGTGGAAATTGCCATTCGCCGCAACGCCCGCGTTGTTGACCAGCACATCCAGCCTGCCGAAACGCTCCAACGTCGCCTGAACCAGCGCTTCGGGCATGGCGGGATCGGTTACATCCCCTTGCACCCAGGCGGCGGTGTCGGGGTTCGCTTCCAGCAAAGCGGTCAGCCCGGGGGTGTGCGAACGCGAGGTCAGCATCAGGTTCGCGCCCGCTTCGGCAAAGAGCTGCGCTATGGCAAGGCCGATGCCGCGGTTGCCGCCGGTGATCAGGGCAGTCTTGCCATCAAGGCGAAATCTGTCGAGGGACATGTCAGGCTCCTTTCGGGTCGGGAAAACAGGCGGCGTGATAGCTGGCAAGGCTGCGGGTCACCCGCCAGATCAAAACGTCTTCGGGGATCAGCGGCCGCCCGGCAAAGTGATCCGCCCCAGGCAGGTGCTGCCAGATCAGCGGCAGGGGCAGGTGTTGGCCGCGCAGCGCCTCGGTCAGCCGGTTTACGGCGGCCTGCGCCTGCGGCGCCGTCCAGTAATAGCGGATGCGATCGGACAGAGAATAATGCCGCAAAAGATGTTGTTCTTCGGGCGTGCCGCTGTAATGGCGGTCCCAATTGTCGGGGGCCTGTAGCATCAGCGCCTCCATCGCCTGCATCAGCGGACGCTCGCCATAGCCGGGGATCAGGTCGCTGGCGATCAGGTCCAGCGCATACAGCGCCTCGCGCAGCACAAAGGTCAGCTCCGGTCCGACCTTGAGGATCGGGAAACCGTCGCAGACCAGTTGCGCCAGCGGCGCCGTGCCCTGGTAATCGGTGGAGTGGGCCTCGAAGATCAGCGCGGGTTCATTGTCCAGCACGCGGCACAGCGATTGCGCCGAGGCAGAGTCATAGCGGATTACGTTGTGATTGCCGAACTCGACACCCGGTTGCACGACCACACCCAGCACGCGGGAAAAGGCCTGCTCCAGCCCCGCCATTTCAAAGACCTCGCGGTGAACTGCGATGGTCTCGCGCGCCGCCGCCGGATCGGTGGGGGGGACGGTATCAAGGATATGGTCGGCGCCGCCGGGGGGCGGGACCTCGGTGCCGATGATATAACGCGGCAGCGGTGCGTCCATTTGCGCGGCGCAAGCTTCGGCCACGGCAGACAGATGCGCGGCGCGGGCGGCGGTGGCGTGATCGTCCAGCGCCGCCGGTTCGCCCCTGCACCCCATCGAGGCATCGAGGTGAACCTTGCGGAACCCGGCTGCGACATAGGCCTGCATCATGGTCTCGGCCTCGGCCAGAGCCTGTTCGGCTGGCAGGTGGCGCCAGGGGTTGGGGCCAAGATGATCGCCGCCGAGAAGGACCTGCGTCATGGGGCAATCTTCCTGCGCGGCCAGTCCTTCGACCATCGCGACGAAATCGGCGGGCGTCATCCCGGTATAGCCGCCCTGATGGTTGACCTGATTGCAGGTCGCCTCGATCAACACGGTTGCGCCGGTCTCACGGCCAAAGCGCAGGGCGGCGCGCAGCACCACCGGATGCGCCGAGCAGACAGAGGTGATCCCGACGGGGCGGCCGGACAGGCGGCCCTGGGCCAAGTCATCAAGGCGCACAGGCATCACCGGCCCCCTGTCTTTGACACGATGAAGGCGTCGAGTTCCGCGCGCGTTCCAGCGCCTTCCATCGGGCCGCGTACCGTGACGTTGCGAGCCCCTGCGGCATTGGCATAGGTCAAGGCCTGCGGCACGGTCATGCCCAAACGGCGGCAGGCCACGTAGGCACCGCCAAAGCAATCGCCCGCACCTGTCGGGTCAAGCTCATCCACCTTGAAGGCCGGGGCATGCACAGGCTCTGCGCCCGGTGCATAGACGGTGGCGCCTTTGGTGCCTTCTTTCAGGGCCACCTCTTTGACGCCGAGTGAAAACAGACGTTCCAAAGCTGCCTCTTTTCCGCTCACCCCGGCGGCGACTTCCAGTTCTTCGCCCGAGGGCAAAAGCAGGTCGCTCAGGCCCACCATTTTGGCAAAACGGGCGTCCATTTCCGCGTCTGCCTTCAGTTCCTTGCGCAGGTTCGGGTCCAGCGAAATGGTGCCGCCACGCGCCTTGATGATCCCCGCGGCGCGTTCGATGATTGCCCAGATTTCGGGGCGCATCAAAAGCGTGCCCATGACGTGTAAGTGACCCGCCCGGGCAATCAGCGCTTCGGTCGCGGCGTTCCAGCGCATCTGGCTGGCCGCAGAAGTCCACATGTTGAAGACGAAATCCCGGCTGCCATCCTCGCGGTAGCGCACAAAGGCCGAGCCAGTGGGCAGCGTGTCGTCCACATGGATGGCCGATATGTCGACGCCGTCGCGTTCCAGCCGCCGGGTGTTCACAAGGCCAAAATCGTCGTTGCCGACCGCGCCGATCATGGCCGCCGCCCCGCCCATGCGCCCGCATTGATCGATAAAGATCGCCGGAGCGCCCGAAGGGTAGGGGCCGAGCAACGGCAAAGCCTCGGTGAACCCGTTGCCCGGCGTGGTGGCGACGATCTCGACCAGGATTTCACCGATGCAGACGGTCGGTCCAAGGGTGTCAGGCGCGAGGGTCATGGCCTAGACGCGCACAGTGGTGTCGCGGCGGCGTACCGCCTCGGCCCATTTCAATTCAATGAACTGTTTGGCGTGGGCCGCCAGTGGATTGTTGTCGGTCCATGTGTCGCGCCAGATTGCGCAGGCCAGAGACAGGCTTTCGTCGATAATCGTCGTCGAAAAGCTCTCAAAGACCACATCATTGGCATAGTCGATCCCGACCAGCGCATCAAAGATCGGATCCCAGTCGATGGTGCCGTCGCCAAGAAAGCCGCGATTGGATTCGCCGATGTGGAAATACCCGATCTTGTCGCCGGCGGCGCGGATGGCGGCGGCGGGGCTCGCCTCTTCCATCTGCATATGGAAGGTGTCCATGTGCAGCTTGACGTGGTCATTGCCCGTGTCAGCCAGAAACTTGAGCCCCTGCGCCGTGGTGTTCAGCAGGTTGGTTTCAAACCGATTGACGATCTCAAGCACCAGATCGACGCCCGCCGCGCGCGCAATGTCGCCGGTTTCGGCAATGGCCTCGACCGAGTTCTTCCAGCCGTCAGCCGTGGGCTGCCGGTTGTACTTGGTATGCGCCGAATACAGAATTCCGCCCAGTTTGTCGCCGCCGACATCGCGCACTGCGCGAACCGCATCGGCCAGCATGGCTTTGCCCGCCGCCACGGTGTCAGGATCTTCCGAGGACACATCCTTGTCGAGCGGCAGGCCCATGGTGACACCGATCTGAACGTCCAGTTCCTGCGATTTTTTCGCAAGACGGTCCAAATCGAACAATTCAGGGCGCAGATAGGCGAATTCGATGCAGCGATAGCCGTGCTCAGCCGACTTTTCGAGCGCCATTTCCAGACCGTCCTGAGTCTGGCCGCCGGTCCATACGAAAGAATGAATGCCGAGCCGTTTCATTGGTTTCTCCGTTCGTCGAAAGGGCCACTATTGTGCGGCCCGCGTTGAGGATTGTTCCGTGCCGTCCAAAAGCAGTTGCGCCGTCACATCGTCGGTCACCAGCGTGTCGACCAAGCCGCAGCGGCAGGCGGCGCGGATGATGTCGACCTTGTGCGGCCCGGCGGCGGCCATGATCTTTTCGGGAATGGTGCGCACCAGATCCAGCGGCATGCCGATGGTGCGATCATCAACCTCGTGCGAAACCGAATTGCCGTCCTTGTCCAGAAACTGGCCCAGCACATCGCCGATGGCCCCGGCTTCGATCAGCGCCTCGGGGGTCAATTCCTTCGGCAAGCCATGTGAGACAAGGAAGGATTTGGCAGACACGTTCGAGCAGGTCAACAGCACCGCATCCAGCGTGTCGAACTTCTTGAAATGCTCTTTCAGGGCGTATTGCGACAGGAACAGTTCGCGGTCGATGCCCTCGGACAGGTAGATCGGGGCGGTCAGGATTGAATAATGCGCCCCCAGGGCATCGGCAAAGCCCGACGCGATCCCGAACGAGTTGAAAGTTGATCCCTGCGCCGTGCCGCCAAGGATCGAGACCACCTCGAGATCGGGATGCGACTGGCGCTGCAATTTGCGAATCGCCGAATCAAGCGACAGGCCCCAGGACACCCCGAACGAGCGCCAGTTGGCGGCGCGCAGGCGTTCCGTCAGATGGGCCGCAAGGGCGGCGCCGACGGGGCGGTGGAAATCATAGTCGGTCTTGTTGGCCGGTGTCACCACGGCGCGCACCAGCCCCAGTCCCTGCTTGAGCTTTTCTTGCAGTTCAATCCGCGCGACAAAAGGCGAGTCGATCTGAATTTTGACAAGTCCTAGGGCCTTGGCGCGCTGGATCGCCTGATTCACCCGCAGCCGGGTGACATCCAGCATCCGGGCGATTTCTGCCTGGGTCATTTCGTTCACGAAATAGTGCCAGCAAACCTCGGTGATGAAGGCTTCGCCGTCTTCTATCGGTTCTCGTGCCAAATTCGGTCTCCTCCCAGGTGCGTTGCCTTCTTAGGGCATTTCGCGCCATGCGGAAACGTGACACGCTTTTCATGTGTATGGCAAGTCATACATTTGCAAAAATTCACTTGCATGGAATCGCTTACAAATGCACGTTGACGTCGGGGGAGACGCGAATCGGCCCGACCGAACGTGGCCGGGGTGCGCGGACCGCCTTCTTTTGTCTTTGGGAGGAAAGCCAATGAGCTTTGCATATAAACTTGCCGTATCGACGCTGGCACTGACGGTCGCTGCGGGCGCTGCCATGGCGGACGATGCGTTCTGGAAGAAAGCCGCTGAACCGTATCAGGGTGTCACTCTGCGCGGCGTGACCGAATCTTCGCCCCCGTCGCTTTACATCCGCGAAGTGTTGGCGCCGCAGTTCGAAGAGCTGACCGGCATTCGCGTCGATGTCGAAACCACGTCCTGGGATCAGATGTTCGACAAGGCGATCAAGGACATGGAAGCCGGAACCGGCATCTATGACATGGTCTATATCGAACAGGACATCATCTATTCCTATCTCGCCCGCGATTTTTTGACAGATCTGACCGCGCTGATCGCCGACAATCCCGCCATTGCGGCCCCGACTTACAGCGAAGACAATTTCACCACCTTCGCGGACTACTTCAAAGGCGACAACGGCCACCTCTACGGCGTGCCGATGGAGGCCTTTATCAAGATCTACCTGTATCGCACGGACCTGTTCGGGGATCCGGACATTCAGGCGGCCTTCAAGGAAAAGACCGGGCGTGATCTTGCCCCTGCGACGAACCACGAAGAATATGCCGAGATTGCCCAGTTCTTTACCGACTACGGCAAAGCCAACGACATGGATCTCTGGGGCACCACGGCGCAGGCCCACACCGGCCACGTTGCATCTTGGTACGAATACTTTGAATCCATCGCCCCGACCTTTGGCGTCTACAACTGGGGGATCGACGCGAACAACAACTATGCCGCATCCGTGGCCAACGGCGGCGAAATGAACAGCGACGCCGCCAAAAAGGCGCTGACCTGGTGGCTGTCCATGCGTGACATCGCTCCGCCAGAGTCGCCCGCGTCGACCTGGACGGAAGTCGGCACCACCTTTGGCGCAGGCCGCGCAGCCCAGGGTCTGGTCTATGGCGAAAACGCTGGCTGGATCGCCGCGGACGAAACCAAGTCGCTTGTCGTCGGCAAAGTGGGCGTGGCCCTGCCGCCGCTGGAAGACGGCATCATGGAGGAAGTCGAAGGCGGCAAAGGCTATATCGGCTACTACGACGGCGGCGCCTTTGGTCTACCTTCGACCTCGAAAAACAAAGAGGCCGCAGCCCTGTTCCTGCAGTACATCGGTCAGAACGAAGTTCAGCCTGACTGGGCCGTTGCAGCGCCGCGCGTGACCAACACCGCGACTTATGACGACCCCAAGGTTCAGGCGATGAACGAAGAGCTGGGCGGCTACTACGACATGCTGAAGGACAAGGGCTATCTCTTTGCAGGCGCGCCCGCGTATCCCTTCCATGCGCAAGTGCGCGAAGCCACCGCGCCGACCTTCTTCAAGATCCTGACCGGCGACCTGAGTGTCTCGGACGGGCTTGACCAGATGGCGGCCGAAGCCGAAGCCGAACTGACCAGTCTCGGCTATCGCAAGTAACGGGTACTCCCTGTCGTACCCAGGGCCGCCGCTCCGGTATACGGGTGGCGGCCCGCCTTTCCCCTCGCGGTGCCACGCCGTCGTGGGACATGACCTGACCGCATCAAAACACGATCGAGACAATAAGAGGGAGCGGGACGATGCAATCCAACAGACTGGGGTGGATACTTCTGGCGCCGACGCTGGTGATCCTGTTTTTCTTTGGCGTCTTGCCGTTTATCTACGTCGTCTTCGTGGCCTTCCATCAATGGAACCCCTTTGCCGCGGATCCCACGATGATCTTCAACGGCGCCGACAACTTCCGAAAGATCGTCTTCGATACAGAGTTTCTGAACTCGGTCGGCGTGACGGTGATGTTCGTCTTCTTCGCCGTGGTTTCGGAATTGATCGTTGGCTACTTCTTGGCTCAGGCCTTCATGAAAGAATTTCCCGGCAAGGCGATTTTCCGCACCATTCACACGCTGCCACTGATCATGGCGCCGATCATCGTCGGCTCGGTCTGGAAGCTGATGACGACTCCGTCGATCGGGATCATCCCGCATTATCTGGACGAATGGTTCGGGATAACGATGAACATCGGCACCTCGGCTTTTGCGGCCTTTGCCACCATCGTCGTCATGGATGTCTGGCACTGGACGCCGCTGGTCACGCTGACGCTGATCGCCGCCCTTGTCTCGTTGCCGGCCGACCCGTTTGAACAGGCGCAGATCGACGGCGCGAACAAGCGCCAGATCTTCTGGCACATCACCCTGCCTATGATCGCCCCCGCCGTGGTCGCCACCGTGTTTATCCGCCTGATGGACGCGCTGCGCACAGTGGACGAGGTCTGGATGCTGACCGGGGGCGGGCCCGGTTCGGCCACCCGCTTTGTCGGGGTGCATATCTTCAAGGAAGTCTTCCCGAAAACCAACTACGGCTACGGCTCGACCATTTCCGTGATCGTTCTTTACCTGACCATTGTCGCCTGCTGGCTGCTTTATGTGACCATGCTTGCCCCGCGGACCAAGAGGGACTGACCCGATGAAAAAGCAAAGCCCGATCATAGGCCTGATTTTCTGGATCCTCGTCAGCTTTCTGACGCTCTTTCCGATCTACTGGCTGTTCGTCATCTCGGTGAAACCGGCGGTGCAACTGTTCAGCACGCCAGAGGTCATCCTGTCCGATCCCTACTGGGGCAACTACGCCAAGGTCTGGGGGGATCGCCTGCTGCGCAGCTATATGCTGAACTCGCTGATCATCTCGTCGGGGAATGCGATCCTTTGCACAATCCTTGGATTCTTTGCCTGCTACGCGCTGTCACGCTTCAACATGAGCGGCAAGGAATCGATCTTTTTCTGGACGATCACCAACCGCATGGCGCCGCCAGCTGTCTTTCTGCTGCCGCTGTTCCTGCTGATGACACAGGTCTATACGGTGGGCGAATGGCGAATGCTGGACACCCGGATCGGCATGATCCTTGTCTACTGTACCTTCAACCTGCCATTCGCCATCTGGACCCTGCGGCCCACCGTGGATGGCATCCCGAAAGAGCTGGACGAGGCGGCCTATGTCGATGGCGCATCGCCTTGGAAAGTCATCACCGAGGTTGTCTTTCCGCTGTGCCGACCCGGTCTGGCCGTGACGCTGATCCTGACCTGGGTCTTTGCTTGGAACGAATACCTGCTGGCGGCGACGCTGACCAACTTCAACGCCCGCACCCTGACCACCGGCCTGTCGGAATATGTCACCACGACCGGCACTGAATGGGGCATCATGGCGACCATTTCAGTCTTTACGCTGATCCCGGCCTTGATCGTCTTCAGCGTCGTGCAAAAGCACATTGTGGCTGGTCTGACCTTTGGCGCGGTGAAAGGATAACCCATGAGCCAGCATCAAACCCCGCTCGTCTCTGCCCGTCACGAAGAAGAAGACGCGCCCGAGAACGCCGGCCCCAAGCCCGGTTTCCTGCCGATCGAAACCAATTGGTTTGACCGGCTGTTCATCTCGGTCGTGATCTGGGTGGCGCTTTCGCTGTTTTGGTTCCGCTTCATGGAGCCGATGGGCTTGTCGATCTGGATATCGAATGTGATAGCACTCACATTGGCGATCATCATAATCACGAAAGGCTAGAGCCATGAAGTCTCTTGTTCTGGAAAAGAAAGACGTCCTTTCCCTGCGCGATTTCCCGGAAATCTCGCGCGCCGAGGAAACGCTTGGCCCGCGCGACGTGCGGATCAAACTGCATACCGTCGGCATCTGCGGCTCGGACGTGCACTATTATACCCACGGCAAGATCGGGCCTTTCGTGGTGAACGAGCCGATGATCCTTGGGCACGAAGCCAGCGGCACGGTGATCGAGATCGGCCCCGAAGTGACGCACCTGAAAGAGGGCGATCGCGTCTGCATGGAGCCGGGCATTCCCGACCCCACCTCCAAGGCCGCGCGTCTGGGCATGTACAACATCGACCCTGCCGTGCGTTTTTGGGCGACCCCGCCGATCCACGGCATCCTGCGCCCGACCTGCGTTCACCCGGCGGATTTTACCTTCAAGCTGCCGGACAACGTCAGCTTCGCCGAGGCGGCGATGGTCGAGCCTTTGGCTGTGGGCGTTCACGCCGCGACCAAGGCGCGGGTCAAACCCGGTGACAACGCCGTGGTGCTGGGGGCAGGGCCGATTGGTCTGGTCACTGCGCTGTCTGCATTGGCCGCTGGGTGCGCCAAGGTCTATGTGACCGATCTGGCTGAGAAAAAGCTTGAGATCGCGGGTTCGCTTTCGCGTGCGATCGTGCCGGTGAACGTGGGCAAGCAAAACCTCGTCGAGATCGTAAAGGCAGATACTGATGGCTGGGGCGCGGATATCGTGTTCGAGGCGACGGGCAGCCCGCATGCGGCCAAGACCGTCTTTGAACCGCTCGCGCCCGGTGGCTGCGTGGTGATGATCGGCGGCCAGCCCGATCCGATCCAGTACGATGCCGGCGCCGCGATGATCCGCGAAGCGCGGGTCGAGAACATCTTTCGCTACGCGCATGTGTTTCCGCGCTGCGTGGGCATGCTCTCCAGCGGGGCGATTGACGTGAAGCCGTTGATCACCCGCACCTTCGACTTTGATGAAAGCGTGCGCGCATTCGAGATCGCCGCATCCGCCCCGCCGGCAGATGTGAAGATGCAGATCGAATTGCCGCAATAAGAAAGGGCCGAAACCTTGGCAAACGTGAAAATCGACAATGTGGTGAAGCGCTACGGCCAGGTGCAGGTGATGCATGGAGTCAGCGTCGACATCGAAGACGGTGAGTTCGTTGTGCTTGTCGGCCCGTCGGGCTGCGGCAAGTCTACGCTCTTGCGGATGCTGGCTGGTCTCGAAGAGATCAGCGATGGCACGATCTCGATCGGCGGCCGGGTGGTCAATGACGTGGTGCCCAAGGATCGCGACATCGCGATGGTGTTCCAAAGCTATGCGCTGTACCCGCACAAGACGGTCTACGACAACATCGGCTTTCCGCTGAAAATGGCCAAGCGCCCGCAGGCAGAGATTGATAAAAAGGTCACGGGCGCGGCGGACATCCTTGACCTGACCAAGTACCTCAAGCGCTATCCCAAGGAGCTTTCCGGCGGCCAGCGTCAGCGGGTCGCCATGGGCCGCGCCATCGTGCGCGACCCGCAGGTCTTTCTGTTTGACGAACCCCTGTCGAACCTCGATGCCAAGCTGCGCGTCACCATGCGGGTCGAGATCAAGGAGTTGCACCAGCGCCTTGGCACCACCATCGTCTACGTTACCCATGACCAGATCGAAGCCATGACAATGGCCGACAAGATCGTGGTCATGCGCGATGGCCGGGTTGAACAGATAGGCTCTCCGCTGGATCTTTATGACAATCCGGTGAATGTCTTTGTCGCGGGCTTCATCGGCTCGCCCTCCATGAACTTTGTCAATGGCAAGGTGGGCACCAAGGACGGCCGCAAGGTGTTCCTCTCGGACAGCGGGCTGACCTTGCCTTTGCCGGAGACGGCGCTGGAGGCGGGGCAAGAGATCACCTATGGAATCCGCCCTGAGCATATCGAAATCGGCGCCGGGGGCGTTCCGATGAAGGTCGTCGTGACCGAGCCGACCGGTTCGGAAACGCAGATTTTCGCCAAGGTTGGCGATGATTTGATCGACGCGGTTGTGAAAGACCGGATTTCAGCCCGGCCCGGCGAAGAAATCGGCTTTGTGATTGATCCCGCGAAGGCCCACCTGTTTGATCGCAAGACCGAGCAGCGCCTCTAAGCGCTGCCTTTCTAAGGAGGGCGGGCCATGGCGGCGGCCAAAGCTGTGATCTTTGATCTGGACGGATGTCTGGTGGACAGCGAACCGCTTTCGCTGGGCTGCGTTGCCGAACAGATGCGGGAACTCGGCATCAGTGATGCCACGACCGAAGAAATTCGCGCGGGGTTTCTGGGGGTGGCGATGTCGGTGGTTTGCGATCACGTGGCGGCCCGTCTGGGTAGCGCCTGCCCGCCTGACTTTCAACAACGCTTCGAAGATCGCCTGTTGGAACGCTACCGCACCGAATTGCGCTGCATTCCCGGCGCGCTTGAATTGCTGGGCGGGCTTCAGGCGCGGGGGATAGGCATGGCGATTGCCACTGGCGGATCTCTTCGCAGAATGCATGTGACACTGGACACAGCGCAGCTTGCGCCTTTTTTCAACGGCACCGGCTGCAGCGCCGAGGAAGTGGCGCGCGGCAAACCTGCGCCCGACCTGTTTCTTCTGGCCGCCGAGCGGTTGGGTGTCGCGCCAGAAACCTGCGTCGTGCTCGAAGACTCGCCGCATGGTGTCAAAGGCGCGGCTGCGGCGGGAATGCAGGCGATCGGCTTTGTTGGCGGCAGTCATCTTGAGGGCTATCGGGAAACACACGCGCAGGTTCTGCGCGATGCTGGCGTTGTCACGGTGCTCGACAACCTGCCGGACGTTGCCGCGTTTCTGCGCAAGCAGGCAGTATAAGGAAAGGGCCGACTATGGATCTGCAATTGACTGGCAAGGTGGCTGTGATCACCGGAGGCTCCAAGGGGATCGGGCTGGGCATCGCCCGCGCCTTTGCCCGCGAGGGCGCGCATGTGGTGATCACCGCAAGGACCGAAGCCGCCGTGACCCGCGCCGCGCAGGCCATCGCCGATGAATTCGGCGTAACCGCCGTTCCTGTCGCTTCGGACGTGTCCACGGCGGAAGGGTGCCAGGCCATCATCGACGCGGCTGCAGGGATTGGCGGGGCGGATATCTTTGTGTCGAACGCCGGGACCGGGTCAAACGAAACGGTGGCCGAGGCGCCGGACGACAAGTGGATGGATTTCTGGAACCTGCACGTCATGGCCGCTGTGCGGCTGTCGCGGGGGCTTGCTGACCAGATGGAGGCCAAGGGCGGCGGCGCCATGCTGATGAATGCCTCGATCTGCGCGGTGCAACCGCTGTGGTACGAGCCGATCTACAACACCACCAAAGCTGCGCTGTTGATGTTCGGAAAGTGCCTTTCCACCGAGATGATCAAGCGCGGCATCCGGGTGAACACAGTCAACCCGGGCCTGATCCGCACACCGGATTGGGAAAATACCGCGCGCGAGCTGAAAGGCGACGATTGGCAAAGCTACCTGCAAGAGGTCGCGGACGAACACGCCGATATCAAGCGCTTTGGCACGACCGAGGAACTGGCGGATTTCTGTGTGTTCCTCTGCTCTCCGCGCGCTTCTTATTCCGTCGGATCGGCCTATCACGTCGATGGCGGCATGTTGAAGACGGTTTAAGGGATTTCGCCGCGCTTTGCGCAGCGACCGGCCGGGGGGGCTTTGCCCCCCCGGACCCCCCAAGGTATTTGAGGCCCAAAGAAGTGTAGGCGGGCGTCTTGTCAGTCTGGCGTTTCGATGCGCAAGGTTTGGCGCAACTGGCCCGAGGCACGGTCAAAAATCAGGATTTCGTCGCCTTCGGTGACCACAGCGTACCAATCGGATCCTTGCGTATAGGCTGTCGCCTGTGCCCCCGAGGGCAGGGTGATCACCTCTGGCAGCGGGGCGCGGGCATTGCTATAGCGGTGCCAGATCAGGAACAGGATCAACAGGATCCCGCTGATCATCACCGCCGTAAGAACAGTCACCAGCAGCCGAAGAAAGCGCAGCTGAGGCGGTTCGGGCAGATTTTCTTTGGGCTCATCAGGAGAGGCCATGACACAGCTTTCCGTCTTTATCGCGGCCGATCCACCGCCGCGCCTTGATAAGGCGCTTGCCCGGGATGTGCCAGAGGCCGCGTCGCTGTCGCGCACCCGTCTGGCCCGTTTGATCGCGAGTGGTGCGGTCAGGCGCGGCGATGAAGTGCTCGACAACCCCAAAGCGCGGGTTGTCGAGGGCGATGAGATCACCATCGCCGTTCCCGAAGCGCAAGACTATGACGTGGTGGCGCAGGATATCGCGCTGGACATCGTCTATGAGGACGAGGCGCTGATCGTCATCAACAAACCTGCGGGCATGGTTGTCCACCCGGCGCCAGGAACGCCCGATGGCACGCTTGTGAATGCGCTTTTGCATCACTTTGACGGCAAGCTGTCCGGTGTCGGCGGCGAAAAACGCCCTGGGATCGTGCACCGTATCGACAAGGACACCAGCGGGCTGTTGGTGGTGGCCAAGTCGGACATGGCCCATCATGGGCTGGCCAAGCAGTTCGAAAAACATACGGCGCGGCGGTCGTATCGTGCGGTGGTGCATGGGGTGCCGGACCGGGGCGATCCGCGCCTTTTGGGCACGCGCGGCGTCTCGGCGGGGCAGGGCGGAGAGATTGTGATTACCTCCGGGCTGGCGCGGCACAAGACAGATCGGCAGAAACAGGCAGTCTTTTTTGATGGGCAGGGCCGCCATGCGGTCACTCGGGCCCGCGTACTGGAGACCTTTGGCGCGCCGCCCGTGGTGGCTTTGGTAGAGTGCCGACTGGAAACCGGGCGCACGCACCAGATCAGGGTGCATATGGCGCACGCTGGCCATGGACTGATTGGCGATCAGGTCTATGGCGGGCGGCGCAAGCTGTCGCCCAAGGCCTTGGGCGACACCGCTTACGCTGCGGCGACCGGCTTTGCCCGGCAGGCCTTACATGCCGCCGAACTGGGCTTTGTTCATCCCGAAAGCGGCGAGGAGATGCTGTTCGAAGCCGCCTTGCCGAAGGATATGGAAGACCTGCTTGTTGCGCTCAGGGCCGCGCCACGATCCGGCCCATAATCCGGCCGGTGATCAGCAACCACAGCGCCAGCGCGGTCTCGGCCAGCATTGGCAGCGCATAGGCGTATTGCAGCGGCGCCAGCAGGTTTGGCGCGGCGATCCGGGCCAGCCCTCCGGCGATATAGACCAAACCCGAGCCACCAATGCCCGCCGCGATGATTTTTGGCACACCGCCAGCGCGGGACAGCAAGACCGCCATGATCAGGCTGTTCACGCCAAAAAAGATCAGCCCGATGTCATAGCCCGCTGCGTGCATCTGTGTAAGGTGCAGCGCCAGCGCAGGATCCTGCGGCAGCACAATGGGCACGCCTGCCAACAGCACCAGCCCCATGCCGATCAGCGCCGCCTGCATCAGGCGCAACACCATCGCCGCGCGCGCCAATCCTTCGGAAATCCGTCGAAGCAGGGCAAAGAAGATCAGGGCCAATGCGATATCGGCCAGGATCATGGTCAGATCCCCCAGCAGGCTGGCGCGAAAGGCGGGCAAATGCGCCGCAATCGCCGCTGCCGGATCGGCACTGGCCATAAGTGGTCCGCGCAAGGCCAATTCGCTGGTCAGCCCAGCGGTTATGATCACAACGTAAAGCGCCCCGGCACTGCGTTCCAAAACTGCGCTCTGTGGTGCCATACTTGCATCCCGTTGCATGGTTTGTCCTTTCACATCAAATCTTGGCATCCATCGAATTACTTGACTTTAGGGCATTCATAAGTGTATGTTGATCCGCCGAATTCGAATTGCGTCCATGCGCATATGCATTGATTGGTGGTTTTTGACACGAAATGCACGAGGGCGTGACAGCGCTGACACAAAGGTTTCACCGACGGAAATCTTTCTTAACTTCGTATCAACGATTGTGAGTCTAGAGGCTTGAAACCTCAAAAAAGGCTACCTATCTGGATGTTAAGCGCCGTAACATTGGCGTCCCTAGAGGGAGAGTGACATGAGTAACTATGCAAATCTGCCGGCCCCGTCGCCGGAAGCGGGCCTGAGCCGCTACTTGCAGGAAATCCGCAAGTTCCCGCTGTTGGAGCCCGAAGAAGAATACATGCTGGCCAAGGCCTGGGTCGAAAAGGAAGACACCGAGGCCGCGCACAAGATGGTCACGTCCCACCTGCGGTTGGCGGCCAAGATCGCTATGGGCTATCGCGGCTATGGTCTGCCGCAGGCCGAAGTGATTTCCGAAGCGAACGTCGGCCTGATGCAGGCGGTCAAACGGTTTGACCCGGAGAAGGGCTTTCGTCTGGCAACATACGCCATGTGGTGGATCCGCGCCAGCATTCAGGAATACATCCTGCGGTCGTGGAGCCTTGTGAAACTCGGCACCACCAGCGCGCAGAAAAAACTTTTCTTCAACCTGCGCAAGGCCAAGGCCCGTATCGGCGCACTGGAAGAAGGCGATCTGCGGCCTGAACACGTGGCGCGCATCGCCAACGATCTTGGCGTCACCGAAACCGAGGTCATCTCGATGAACCGGCGGATGTCGGGCGGCGATGCCTCGCTCAACGCTCAGGTGGGCAGCACCGACGAAGGGTCGATGCAATGGCAGGACTGGCTCGAGGATGAAGACGCCGATCAGGCCGGGGATTACGCCGAACGCGACGAGCTGGAGGCGCGCCGTGCCCTTCTGGCCGAGGCAATGGACGTGCTGAACGAGCGCGAAAAAGACATCCTGACCCAGCGCCGCTTGGCCGATCAGCCCGTCACGCTGGAGGATCTTTCCACGGTCTATGACGTCTCGCGCGAACGTATTCGTCAGATCGAAGTGCGGGCGTTCGAAAAACTGCAAACACGGATGCGCGATTTGGCGCAAAAGCAGGGGATGCTGACCAGCGCCTGACGCGGATTCCAGTCACTTTCTCAACCCCCGTGCCGAATGGCGCGGGGGTTTTTCAGTATTAAAGGCCTTCCGGGTCGCTTTGCCTTTTGGTCTTCTGCGAGTGACCTAACTTGAGGCCGGAAAAGCGAGGCTTTGCCCTTGCGGCGCCATCCCCTTTGTCTAACCTGTCGGTGTCACCAAAAGGGAGGGATAAAATGGCCGATCACGTAAGATGGGGCATTCTGGGCGCGGCCAAATTCGCGCAAGAGCACATGGGGCCAGCGATACATCTGGCACAGCGTGGGCGGCTGGCAGGCTTGGCGACGTCACGCGCCGAAAAGGCAGCGCCGTTTGCCAGGATGGCGCCGGGGCTGACGGTGCACGACGGGTATGAGGCGCTTTTGGCTGATCCCGAAATCGACGCGGTTTATGTTCCGCTGCCAAACCATCTGCATGTGGAATGGGCGCTAAAGGCGCTGGATGCGGGCAAACATGTGCTGGTCGAAAAGCCTTTGGCGATGGAGGCGGGCGGCTTTGATCCGGTGATCGCGGCGCGCGACAAGACCGGGCTGCTGGCGGCCGAAGCCTATATGATCGTGCACCACCCGCAGTGGATCAAAGCGCGCGAGATGGTGCAGGACGGCGCCATCGGCAAGCTGGTGCGCGTCTCAGGCGCGTTTTCCTACGACAACCGAAGTGACACCGCCAACATTCGCAACCGGCCTGACACGGGCGGCGGCGCGATCCCGGATATCGGGGTGTATATCTATGGCGCAACGCGTTTTGTAACGGGGGAGGAGCCGTCAGAGATCCTCTCGACCGAGATCACGCGCGAGAATGGTGTGGATGTCTGGTCGCATATCACCGCGCGCTTCCCGTCGTTCCATTACACCGGCGTGGTATCGATGCGGATGAGTCCGTGGCAGGATATGACCTTTCACGGCGAGGGCGGGCTGCTGCGTCTGACGGCGCCGTTCAACCCGCAGGTTTACGGCGAAGCCCGGATCGAGTTGCACAAGCCGGGGCAAGAGGTGGTCGAATACCGCTTTCCGGCAGCGCAGCACTACGTGAACCAGGTCGAGGCTTTCAACGCGACGGTTCTGGATGGGGCGCCCTATCCCTGTCCGCTCGAGTTCTCGCGCGGCACGCAGGCGATGATCGACATGGTCTGGGCCAAGGATAAAAGCTGAAGCCGGGGCTCAGGGTGATCTCGGTAGTGCAAAGGCTCAGGCGTCCGCAGTAATCGTGATCACCACCTTGCCCGTGGATTTGCGGCTGCGCAGCAGTTCCAACCCGTCCAGCGCTTGGTCCAGCGGCAGCACATGGCTGACATGCGGATGCAGGCGGCCTTCTTCATGCCAGCTCAGAAGCTGAGACAGCGACCCGGTCAGAACCTGCGGTTTGAAGGCCAGATAACCACCCCAATACAGCCCGAGAACCGAGAGGTTCTTGACCAGCAGGTGGTTGGCTTTGATCTGCGGGACATCGCCGCTGGCGAAGCCGATGGTCAGGATGCGCCCCTCGGGGCGGCAAGAGCGGAACGCGGCTGTGAACTGTTCGCCGCCAACGGGATCATATACCAAATCGGCGCCGCCGAGGGTCTTCATCTCGGCGCGGATGTCCTGCGTGCTGGCGTCGATCAGGTGATCCGCGCCAGCGGCCTTTGCAGCCTTCAGTTTATCAGTGCCGCGGGCACAGGCCACGACGCGGGCGCCCATCAGTTTGCCGATCTCAACCGCGGTCAGGCCAACGCCGCCCGCAGCCCCCAGCACCAAAAGCGTCTCGCCCGGTTGCAGGCGAGCGCGATGATCAAGGGCGACATGGCTCGTGCCATAGGCGATCTGAAAGGCGGCGGCGTCCGTAAAGCTCATGCTGAGGGGCAGTTTGACGGCGCGATCCGCCGAAAAACAGCCCAGTTCCGCCAAGCCGCCCTGACCACCATAGACCGCAACCCGGTCGCCAATGGCAAAGCCGGTGACGCCCGGTCCGATGGCCTCGATCGTTCCTGCGACCTCCATCCCCATGACAAAGGGTAGGGAGGGGGTGTCTTGGTAGGTACCGTTGAGCATCAAAAGGTCCGCGAAATTCAACCCGCAGGCGGCAATTTGAAGCCGGATTTCGCCAGATTGAGGGGCTGGCACCGGCAGATCTGTGAGCTGTGGGGGGGATTCGTGGGATGTCAGGTGCAGCGCGCGCATGGGGTCTCCGATCATTTCGACGGAGGGTTCCCTAAAGTAAGCGTATGTTCAAGGGGCTAGCACTGTTTTCCTTACGTATACATTGACAAGTCGCTTGCAACTTTGTGGCGAATTGAGAATAACTTTACCATCATCACAGGTTCTTACTTCTTGATTTGTTATATATCTATGCTGTACTCATTTGCGGATAATTCCGCGTAAGAAGGGATTGGGCCGCCGTGATTGATGGTAACATCGTTTTTCAACGGGTTGGTCGGGCGAAATAGCATAGGATAGTAATGATGGCGCATCCGGTAGACGTTCATGTGGGTAAGCGTATCCGCCACCGTAGGTGGTTGGTGGGTATGACGCAGCAGCAGCTTGCTGAGCATGTTGGAATCAAATTCCAACAGATTCAGAAGTATGAAACCGGTGCAAACCGTGTGAGCGCATCCCGCCTTTGGGATATTGCCGATGCCTTGGACGTCCCCGTCAGCTTCTTCTTCGAAGGGATCGAAGCAGAAGACGGCGATGTTGCAGCCAAGTCCGAAAGTGTCCCCGCCGATATTCTTGGTGACAAGGAAGCACTGGATCTGGTGCGTTCCTACTATGCCATCCCTGAAAACCAGCGCCGCCGCCTGTTCGAACTGGCGCGTGTTCTGTCTGACGTGGCTTGAGCCGCGTCTTTCCCTGCGGTAGCTCTGGGGGAACCTGAGCGCCGGAGGGAAGATGGCATCTGTTTCTGATGACCTGTCACATGAATTGATCGACGTCGCGGTGTCCTTGGCGGAGGCCGCGCGTAAGGTCATTTTGCCGTATTTCCGCAATTTTGATCTGGTGTCGGACAACAAGCTCGCTGTTGGGTTTGATCCCGTCACGATTGCAGACCGCGAAGCCGAACTGGCGATGCGCGCAATCTTGGAAATGCGTCGACCTGATGACGGAATCCTTGGCGAAGAATTCGGCGCGACCCCGGGCAGCACTGGCCTGACTTGGGTTCTTGACCCGATCGACGGAACGCGCGGCTTCATTTCGGGCACGCCGACTTGGGGTGTCTTGATCGCCGTTTCGGATGATACGGGGCCGATCTTGGGTGTGATCGACCAACCCTATACCAGCGAACGGTTTGTCGGCGGGCTTGGGCAGGCGCATTGGTCTGGCCCCTTGGGCACGCGAGATCTGCGCGTGAAGCCAACGCAGGCTTTGGATCAGGCGATCCTGTTCACCACCTTCCCCGAGGTCGGCAGCGCCGAAGAAGGCGCGGCCTTTGCCCGCGTTGCACGTCAGGCCAAGCTGACCCGCTATGGCATGGACTGCTATGCCTATGCGCTGCTGGCCGCAGGGCAGATCGATCTGGTGATCGAGGCGGGCTTGAACGCCTATGACATTCAGGCGCCGATCGCGGTGATCGAGGCTGCGGGCGGTATTGTCACCGATTGGCAGGGGGGCAAAGTCCACGAGGGCGGGCAGGCGCTGGCTGCTGCCAACGAAAGCCTGCATGCTCAGGCTCTGGAATTATTGAACGCTTCGGGGTAAATCGTCAAAAGCGGTGCGCACTTCCCCTTTTCCGGCGCCGCGCACTCTCTCACTGAAAAGGGGTTTGTGAGAGGGGAAAAATGCCTGAAATTCTGATCCGAAACGCCCAAACTGTCCTGACCATGGACGACGCGGACAGCGAGTTGTCGGCCGTCGATATCCGCCTCAAGGACGGTGTCATTGCCGGGATTGGCCAAGGTCTGCAATCCACCGGCGAGGTGATCGAGGCTGGTAACTGCGTGGTGACGCCCGGTCTTGTGAACACGCACCACCATTTGTACCAGACCCTGACCCGCGCGGTGCCCGGCGGGCAGGATGCGCTATTGTTCGGCTGGCTGAAAACGCTCTATCCGATCTGGTCGCGATTTGGCCCAGAGGAGATATTTATTTCGGCCCAGATCGGACTGGCGGAACTGGCGCTGTCGGGGTGCACGATGTCGTCGGATCATCTGTACCTTTATCCCAACGGCGCAAGGCTTGAGGACACGATCCACGCCGCCGCCGAAGTGGGCCTGCGGTTTCACCCGACGCGCGGCGCAATGAGCATCGGCGAAAGCGCGGGCGGTTTGCCGCCGGATTCCCTTGTCGAGCAAGAGGCCGCGATCCTTGAGGATTGCATCCGGGTAATCGACGCCTTTCACGATGCATCGGACGGGGCGATGGTGCGCGTCGGGGTGGCCCCCTGTTCTCCCTTTTCAGTGTCCCGAGAGTTGATGCGCGACGCTGCGATTCTGGCCCGCGACAAGGGAGTGATGCTGCACACCCATCTGGCCGAAAACGACGAGGATATCGCCTATTCCGAAGCGCAATTCGGGTGCCGCCCCGGCCAATACGCCGAAGATCTGGGCTGGACCGGCGATGATGTCTGGCACGCCCATTGCGTCAAGCTGGACGGGCAAGAGATTGATCTGTTTTCCAAAAGCCGCACGGGCGTGGCCCATTGCCCCTGTTCGAACTGCCGGCTTGGAAGTGGGATCGCTCCGGTGCGGGCGATGCACGATGCCGGGGTCAAGGTTGGGTTGGGGGTTGACGGTTCGGCCTCGAACGATGCCGGATCGCTGGTCGGTGAGGCGCGTCAGGCGATGTTGCTGCAACGGGTGGCAAAGGGCGCCGATGCCATGAGCGCGCGCGAGGCCCTGCGCATCGCCACACGCGGCGGCGCCGAAGTTTTAGGGCGTCATGACTGCGGTCAGATCGCCGTTGGCAAGCGCGGCGATGTGGCGATTTGGGATGTCAGCGGGATAGAATCCGCCGGCAGTTGGGACAAAGCCGCCTTTCTGCTTGCGGGTCCGACGCGGGTTCGACATCTTTTGGTTGAAGGTCGGCAAGTGGTTCGGGACGGAGAGATTGTTACCTTCGATCTGTCGCAGGCGATTGTTAAGCAGAATCGTCTAGCCCTAGGGCTGGCTGAGAAATCGTAGAGGGTGTTCATGTATAAACTCATAGCTTTTCTGATTTGCCTTACCCTGCCGATCGGTGCCAGCGCGCAGCAGGCCACCCAGATGTTGAATGGGCTCCGGGCGGAACAAGGACTGGGCCCGGTCAAGCCGTCCAGCAAATTGGAACAAGCCGCAATGGCGCATGCCCGAGATATGGCGCGCAAAGGGTTCTTTGCCCATGTGGGCAGCGACGGCTCAAGACCTATGCAGCGCGCCAAGCGCAAGGGCTATCGTCCATGCATGATTGCCGAAAACATCGCCAAGGGTCAGCGCTCCTTGACCGAAGTTATGGGGGGATGGGCCAAATCGTCAGGGCACCGCAAGAATATGCTGTTGCCGCAAATCAAGGAATACGGGCTTGTACGCTACGAGGGCGATATCTGGGTGATGGTTCTGGGCAGCACAAGTTGTTGACGCCTCAGGGCATCATTGATTTGCCTGCCACATAGGTCGCTTTGATCGCCCGATCATCACCCATCATGATGGTCGGGAACAGCGCCTCCCATATGTCGGTGGCGCGATCTGCCCGCTGAGCGATGGCGGGGGTAGAGGCAAGATCGAGTACCGTGAAATCCGCCTCCATGCCCTTGGCCAGATTGCCTATCTTGTCGTCGACCCGCAGCGCGCGGGCGGATCCTTGCGTGGCCAGCCAGATCAACTGGGCCGGATGCAGGGCCGTGCCGCGCAACTGGCCGATTTCATAAGCCGCCGCCATGGTGCGCAGCATCGAAAAAGACGAGCCGCCGCCAGTGTCGGTGGCCAGACCAACGCGCTGCCCTTGGGCGATCAATCCTGCCATATCGAACAGTCCCGAGCCGATAAAGGTGTTTGACGTCGGGCAATGGATCAGCGCCGCGCCGACTTCTCGCAGCCGGTCCTTTTCGCGCGGCTCAAGGTGAATGGCATGCCCATAAAGACCGCCTGCGCCCAACAGGCCATGGGCTTCGTAGGTGTCCAAATAGTCGCGCGCCTCGGGGAACAGGCCTTTGACCCAGGCGATCTCATCCAGCTGTTCGCTTAGATGGGTTTGCATCAGGCAATCTGGGTTTTCGGCCCAAAGTGCCCCCAAAGCCTCAAGCTGCTCAGGGGTTGAGGTCGGCGAGAACCGCGGCGTTATCACGTAAGAGGCCCGCCCGCGCCCATGCCATTCACGCACCAAGACGCGGCTGTTGTCATAGGCGCTTTGCGGTGTGTCCCGCAGCCCCTCGGGCGCGTTGCGATCCATACAGGTCTTGCCTGCGAAAACGCGCATGTTGCGCGCTTCGGCCGCCTCGAACAGCGCCTGAACCGAGACCGGGTGGATCGTGCAGTAGCTGCAAACCGTTGTGGTCCCATTGTCCAGAAGCAGGTCCAGATAGCGGCCAGCGACCTCGGCCGCATAGGCGGGATCGGCAAAGCGCATTTCCTCGGGAAAGGTGTAGGTGTTGAGCCAGTCGATCAGGCGTTTGCCCCAGCTTGCGATCATCCCGGTCTGCGGATAATGCGCGTGAGCATCGACAAAACCGGGCAGGATCAGCGCGTCGCCGTGGTCGGTCACAGCGGCCTTCTGGTGCCGCTTGCGCAAGTCGGCAGCGCTGCCCAGATCCGCGATCTTTCCATCCTGCACCAAGACCGCCCCCTGTGCGTCGACCCGCACAGCCTCGGGCCCCTGCTCAAAGGGATCAGCGACGAAACTCAGGGTCTGGCCCAGATGAAGGTGGGCTTGGCTCATGGATCGGCTCCGGTTCGGACAGGTCAGACTAGACGCGGAAATGACAAAGGTAAATTACCGCTTTGCCCTGTTTCTTACGCGCGCGATGCCCTAGTTTGACCCCAACGCAGCCGGGGCATGCGCGCCGGAACAACCTACAAAATAGGGAGGGTGAGCATGCTAGACGAATCCCACGAAACCGCCCCCGAGGACGATGACGACGCCTATGCGCTGAACCGCAAGGCTGTTGCGCAGATCCTGTATGCGGTCGACATCGGCGATCGCGATCAGCTGATCGAGCTGATGGACCCGCTGCACGCGGCCGACATCGCCGACCTTCTCGAACAGATCAACGCGTTTGACCGGATGCGGCTGATCCGCCTTTACGGACAGGAATTCGACGGCGACATCCTGTCCGAACTGGACGAATCGATCCGTGAGGAAGTCATCGGCATCCTGAACCCGCAGGTTCTGGCCGATGCCGTCCGCGAGCTGGATTCGGACGATGTGGTCGACCTGCTCGAAGATCTGGACGAGCCGCAACAAGAGGCGATCCTCGAGGCGCTGGAAGACAATGACAGGGCGGCGGTTCAGAAATCGCTGACCTATCCGGAATTCTCGGCCGGTCGTTTGATGCAGCGCGAAGTGGTCATGGCGCCGGAACATTGGAATGTCGGCGAAGCCATTGATTACCTGCGCAATACCGATGATCTGCCTGAACAGTTCTATCACATCATCATGGTCGACCCCAAGCTGCGCCCGGTGGGAAATGTCACTTTGGGCAAGCTCATGGGCTCGCGCCGCGAGGTGCTCTTGCGCTCGCTGATCGAGGATACTTTTCACGTCATTCCCGTCACCCGACCCGAAGCCGACGTGGCCTATGCCTTCAACCAGTACCACCTGATTTCGGCGCCGGTCGTCGATGAAAACGAACGGCTGGTCGGCGTGATCACCATCGATGACGCCATGGCGGTTCTCGATGAGGAACACGAAGAGGACATCCTGCGACTGGCCGGCGTGGGCGATGAAAGCAGTCTCTCGGACAAGGTGCTTGATACCACCAAGCGGCGCTTTCCATGGCTGGCAGTGAACCTTGTCACTGCCGTTCTGGCCAGCCTCGTGATCTCCCAGTTCGAAGCCGCGCTCACGCAGGTCGTGGCACTCGCGGTGCTCATGCCGATCGTGGCATCCATGGGCGGCAATGCGGGCACGCAAAGTCTGACTGTGGCGGTGCGCGCGCTGGCCACCAAAGACCTGACAACCTCCAACCTGTGGCGGGTGATCCGGCGCGAGGTGATCGTGGGGCTGATCAACGGCCTTGTCTTTGCCGTGGTCATGGGGATCGTCGGGATCCTCTGGTTCGGCTCGCCTGCTTTGGGCGGAGTTATCGCTGCCGCAATGGTGATCAATCTGGTCGTTGCGGGGCTGGCAGGCATCGTGATCCCGGTCATGCTGGAAAAAGCCGGGGTTGACCCGGCGCTGGCCTCGGGCGCGTTTGTAACCACGGTGACCGATGTGGTTGGCTTCTTCGCGTTTCTCGGGTTGGCGGTCGTGGTCCTGCTGTAAGGAATGTGCATGTCACTGCAAGAACGTAAAAGCGCCGCCCGAAAAGCCGCCTTTCTGCGCCGCAAAGACGCCTTCGACAACCACGGCCCCGGTGCCGCCGGGAAACTCAGCGAAGTGCTGGCCGGGTATCGCGGTGTGCCAATGTCCGGGTTCTTGGCGATCCGGACCGAGATCAATCCACTGCCCGCCATGGCGGAGGCCGCAGCTCATGGCCTGGTCGGTGTTCCGGTGATCCAAGGCGCTGGCCTGCCGCTAAAGTTTGCCAAATGGGAACCAGAGTGCCCACTGGTGGAGGGGCCTTTCGGGGCGCAAATCCCCGAAACGTTCGATTTTTTCGAGCCGGAACTGTTGATTGTCCCACTGGTCGCCTTCACCCGAACCGGCGGCCGACTTGGCTATGGCGGAGGCTTCTACGACCGCACTCTGGAATTGCTGCGGTCAAAACGCCCGACCCTTGCCATCGGTTTCGCTTTCGCGGCTCAGGAAGATCCGGATATCCCGCTGGAGCCCACCGACCAACCGCTTGACCTGATCGTCACGGAATCCGAGGTCATTGAACCCGGGCGTTAGCGTTTCATTGGTCCGAAAATATCCTGGGGGTTTGGGGGCAAAGCCCCCATCCACATCAAAACGGTGCGCCACAGGCGCGCAATCGGATCAGACCGATCAAAGCGCCCGCCAGCCGATGTCGCGGCGGCAAAACCCTTCGGGCCAATCCACACCGTCCACCAGCGCATAGGCGCGCTCGCGCGCCTCTTGCAGAGTTGTCCCGCGTGCGGTGGCGCTCAGTACTCGCCCGCCAGAGGCCGTGACGTTGCTGTCTTTCAGCGTCGTCCCGGCATGGAACATCATGTGGAAACTGTCTTCGGGAAGCGCATCCAGACCCTTGATCACGCTGCCTTTTTCGTAGTCACCAGGATAGCCCTTGGCCGCCAGAACGACTGTCATGGCGTGATCATTGGCCCAGTTGACCTGCGCCTCTGCCAGCCGACCTTCGGCACAGGCGTGCATCAGGTCCAACGCCTGCGCGCCTAGGCGCAGCATCAGCACCTGGCATTCCGGATCACCGAACCGCACGTTATATTCCACCAGCCGGGGCTGACCGTTCTCGATCATCAAACCGACATACAGAACGCCCTGATACGGGCTGCCGCGACGCACCATTTCCGCCATCGTCGGGCGCACGATCTCGTCAAGTGCCTTTTGCGTGACGGCCTCGTCCATGATCGGGGCGGGGGAATAGGCGCCCATGCCACCGGTATTCGGCCCGGTGTCGCCTTCGCCGACGCGCTTGTGATCCTGTGCGGTGCCGATCGGCAAACAGACCTCGCCATCCACCAACACAAAGAACGAGGCTTCTTCGCCGGTCATGAATTCTTCGATCACCACCTCGGCGCCCGCACCGCCAAAACTGCCGCCGAACATGTCGTCGATGGCTTCCTCTGCCTGCTCAAGCGTTTCCGCGATGATCACGCCTTTGCCCGCGGCCAGCCCATCGGCCTTGACCACTGTCGGAACGCCCGTGGCGCGCACATGCGCCTTGGCGCTTTCGGCATCCGTGAAATGGCCATAAGCGGCCGTCGGGGCCTGCGCGGCGTCGCAGATTTCCTTGGTAAAGCTTTTGGAAGCCTCAAGACGCGCTGCTTCCGCCGAAGGGCCAAAGACCAGAAAGCCTGCCTCGCGCAGACGATCCGCGACACCGGCAGCCAGCGGCGCTTCGGGGCCGACGATCACCAGATCGATGGCGTTCTCGCTGGCAAACTCGGACACCGCGCCGCCATCGTTGACATCCAGTTGCGCGCACTCGGCGATCTGCGCGATCCCGGCATTGCCCGGCGCTACGATGAGCTTGTCGCATTTCGGGTTTTGGAGCGTCGCCCAGGCAAGGGCATGTTCACGGCCACCGCTGCCGAGGATGAGGATGTTCATGAGGCGCTCTCCATCTGTGCGAGTCTTTAGGGGCTTTTAGACGGGCGGACCGCGAAGGGGAAGGCGGGTTTGGGGGCGCTGCCCCCGCCGCTCCATAGGTGCGGCCCCCCGGGGTATTTTTGACAAGATGAAGTCCCGAACGCTTTTTTGTTGGACGGCCTTTGGTTAGGATGACGCAAAACGCAGGGGTGGGCATGTCTGATCTGATTGATGATGGCGAAGCGGGCAACACGCCGGAATATTCCGTCTCGGAGCTGTCCGGCGCCGTCAAGCGGATGATCGAAGGTGAATTTGGCTTTGTCCGCGTCAAGGGCGAAGTCGGGCGGGTGTCTCGCCCCCGCTCAGGGCATTTGTATCTTGATCTCAAGGACGACCGCGCAGTGATTTCCGGGATCGTCTGGAAGGGCGTAGCCTCGCGGCTGCAGACCCAGCCGGAAGAGGGGATGGAAGTGGTGGCCACGGGGCGTATGACCACCTTTCCGGGGCAGTCCAAATACCAGATCGTGATCGAAGATATCCGGCCCGCGGGCATGGGCGCGCTGATGGCGATGCTGGAAAAGCGCAAGGCGCAGATGCAGGCCGAGGGGCTGTTCGATCCGGCGCGCAAGCGGGCCTTGCCCTATCTGCCCGAGGTTATCGGCGTTGTGACCTCGCCCAGCGGGGCGGTTATCCGGGACATTCTGCACCGTTTGCGCGACCGCTTCCCGCGCAAGGTTCTGGTCTGGCCGGTGGCTGTGCAGGGCGCGGGCTGCGCGCCCGAAGTGGCGCGGGCGATCGAGGGCTTTAACCAGCTTAGCCCCGGTGGCGCCTTGCCCCGGCCTGACCTGTTGATCGTGGCGCGGGGCGGCGGCTCGGTCGAGGATCTTTGGGGCTTCAACGAAGAGGTGGTTGTGCGCGCCGCAGCTGCCAGTGAAATCCCGCTTATTTCCGCCGTTGGTCACGAGACCGACACCACGCTGATCGACTATGCCTCGGACAAGCGGGCGCCGACGCCCACCGCTGCTGCCGAGATGGCCGTGCCGGTGCGGATGGAACTGATGGGCTGGGTCAGCGAGGCGGGCACGCGTATGACCCGCGCGATGGGGCAGCGGATCGAGGTGCGCGGGCAGCGTTTGCGCGATCTGACGCGGGCCTTGCCGCGCCCGGATGAACTGCTTGACGGGCCGCGGCAGCGGTTGGATGTGCTGGGGGATCGACTGCCGCAGGCTTTGACACGGCTGGTGGATCGGCGACGCCTGCAATTGTCGGAACAGGCGGGCAGCTTGCGGCCCTCGGTGCTCATGCGCGCCATCGCGGCCGAGCGGGCGCGCGTTGCGGATCGCAGCGCCCGCTTGGCCCCGGCCTTGCAGCGCCTTGTCCAGATGCGGCGTGAGACTTTGGCGCGGCGCGGCGATGGGCTTAGCCTGCGCCCGATTCAACGCGAGATCGCGGCGCAAAGCGACCGGCTGGCCGGCTTGTCGCGCCGGATGGATCAGGCTCACACCGGCAGGCTGGCCGAGGCACGGCGCAAGCTGGAGGCGGTGGACCGGTTGCGCGAAACGCTTGGCTATCGCGAAACCCTGCGGCGCGGCTATGCGGTGGTGCGTGGCGACGGCCATGTTCTGACGAGCAAAGCCGCGGCCAAAGACGCCACGGGACTTGAGATTGAATTCGCCGATGGTCGTCTGAAGATCGGCGGCGGCAGCGCAGCGAAACCCGCAGCGAAAGCCAAATCAAAACCGCCAGAGCAGGGCAGTCTTTTCTAGTATTTCCGACGGGTGGCGCTTGTCTCTTATGGACAGGCTTTTCTTTTCTGCTGCGCTCGCATAAGCTTTTTGCTGCAATGCTGCATATAGGGGGGAACCCATGGCAGAGACAGACAAGCCGCTGCTGATCAAGCGCTACGCCAGCCGGCGGCTCTACAACACGGAAACCTCGGATTACGTCACGTTGGAGGACATCGCGGGTTTTGTACGTGATGGGCGTGAAGTGCAGATCATCGATCTGAAATCCGGCGATGACCTGACGCGACAGTATCTTTTGCAAATCGTGGCCGAGCATGAAAGCAAAGGTGAAAGCGTTTTGCCGATCAACGTGCTGACCGACCTTGTGCGCAGCTACACCTCGCAGGCGGGCACGCTTGTGCCGCAGTTTCTGGCCGCCTCATTCGAGGCATTCCAGAACAGCCAGTCCAAGTGGGTCGAGAACATGAGCTCGATCAACCCAATGGCGAAGATGCCGGGGTTCGAGGCAATGCAGGCGCAGCAGGAGGCCTTTCTCAAGGCCATGACCGGCGGCGTGGGCAAGCAATGGAGCGGCCCGGCCCAAGACGACAGCCCAAAAGAGGGCGAAGATCTGGACGCCATCAAAAAACAGCTCAGCGAATTGCAGGCCAAACTGTCCAAGCTGGACAAATAACGTTCAGGACGCGCTGTGATGGCAAGGCGGGGGCGACCCCGCCTTTTGTTTTGCGCGCAGCTCAGGTGCCGTAGGCGCGCAGCGGCCCCATGACCTGCTCGGCGGCTTGGATCAGAACCCCTGCCACCCAGTCACACTCAGCCTCGGTGAGGCGGGCGGGCAGGCGGGTGTCACAGGCCCGCATCAGCATGGCGCGGGTTTGCGGCAGCTCCGGCACCTCTGGCATGAACTGCCAGTTCCAGAAGGCGCGCGCATTGTCGTTGCTCATGCCAAAGACCTGCACCTTGACGCCGGCTTCTGCAGCCGCCTGTGCAAAGGCTTTCACGTCGTCGTCAGTCATTCCCTCAAGGTTGAATTGCAAGGAATCTGGCGCCCGCTCTTCCTTGGCCAGTTTGTCCGGTACCTTGATCCACGGGCTGCGCGAGATCGTTTCAGCCACTCGGTCGTGGTTGCGGCGCCCGTCACGCACCCGGCGCGGGATTTCATTCAACTGCGGGCGGATGATCGCGGCGGACAGATTCCCAAGACGCAGGTTGTACAGCGGCAGCTTGTTTTGCCAACGGGCAAAGGCCCGCTCCAGATCGGCAGAGTTGTCACCATGGCTCAGGTGCTTTTGCCACATGTGTTCATAGGCGCCAGACATGATCACGGCGCGTGCCACAACTTCGGCATCATCCGTGATCATGATCCCGCCTTCGCCCGCGTTCAACAGCTTGTAGCTTTGAAAGCTGAAACAGCCGATGCGCCCCAGTGTGCCAATCTTGCGCCCGTCCCATGTGGTGCCCAGCGAATGCGCCGCGTCTTCGATCACCGGGATACCGCGCGCCGCGCTCAGGGTCATGATCGCGTCCATATCCGATGTATGTCCGCGCATATGGCTGACGATCACCGCGTGAACGCTGTCCAGCTTGGCTTCGAAATCGGCCATGTCGATGCGGTAATTCGTGCCGACTTCGCAGAGCACCGGGATGCAATCCGCATGCACGACGGCCGAGGGCACCGCCGCAAAGGTAAAGCCCGGGATCAGCACGCGCGCCGCCTTCGGCAGGTCCAGCGCCTTGAGCGACAGGAACAATGCCGCCGAGCAACTGGACACAGCCAGCGCGTATTTCACCCCCAGTTCCTGCGCGAACTCATGCTCTAGCAAGGCGACAGGTGCGTCCTGTGGCGCGGTGTAGCGGAACAGATCACCAGAGGTGAGCAACCGGTCAATCTCGGCGCGGGCGGCTTCGGGGATGGGCTCTGCATCATGCATATTCGGCGTCATAGATTTCACTTTCCCGAATTGAAGTTTTCGGAAATGTAAATTGAAAGCCCGCGCAGGCCAAGCCTCAATCTGCCAACGTCGCGGCACTCAGATCTCCCGTGTCCGAAGGGTGACGGGTTTACAGCGCTGTTACAGTCCCAATTTGTCGCGCAAGGCGTACCAACTCATCGCCAGCGCCAGCAAGGGCGAGCGTAGGCCGGCTCCGCCCGGAAACCGAGGGCAGGGCAGGGCGGCAAATGCGTCAAATCCGGCGGATTGGCCGCGCACCGCTTCGGCCATCAAGCGTCCGGCCTGCACGGCGTTGCCCACGCCATGCCCCGAATAGCCCGAGGCGCTCACGATATTTGGGCCAAACCGCGCCAGATGCGGCAGGCGTTTCATGGTGATGGCCAGCGTTCCGCCCCAAGCATAGTCCAGTTTCACATCCGCCAGATGCGGGTAAATCTCCAGCATCGGTTTGCGCACAACTGCGCGGATATCACTGGGAAACCGGTAGCCATAGCTTTCGCCGCCGCCAAACAGCAGCCGACCGTCATGGCTGAGCCGAAAGTAATTCACCACAAAACGGTCATCGGCCACCGCCACGTCGCGCGTCAGCACGTCAGATGCGTGCGCGCCCAAAGGCTCGGTCGCCACGACAAAATTGTTGATCGGCATGACGCGGGCGGCAACGCGCCCCTCAAGCCCGCCAAGATAGCCGTTGCAGGCCAAAATCAGGTGGTCAGCCTCCACATGCCCGCCGCCCGTGGCGACGCGCAGCTTTGCGCCTTGCTGGATGTGATGCACTTCCGAGCGTTCACAAATCCGCACGCCGGCCTTCTCGGCGGCCCGCGCCAATCCGATGGCCAGCGCCAGTGGATGCAGATGCGCCGCGCCCATGTCCAGAACTCCGCCTTGATAGGCGGGCGAAGGGCACAGCGCCTGAAAGGCGTCGGCTCCCAGAACCTCCAGTTCATAATCATAGTGCTGCGCCATATGGGCTGCATAGTCGTGCAATTCGCGTACTGCGCCGCCGGACGATCCGGCCCAAGCCACCCCATCCTTCAGATGGCACTCGATACCATGACGCGCCGCCAGATCGCGCACCAGCGCCTTGGCGTCTTCGCCAAGTTCCCAGAACTGCCGCGCGCGCTCCTTGCCAACCATTTTCTCCAGCTTGACCTGATCCACGCGCTGCCCTGAACCAAGCTGCCCGCCGTTGCGCCCGGACGCGCCAAAGCCGACGCGATGTGCCTCCAGCAGAACGACGTCCATGCCCGCTTCGGCGAGATGCAAAGCCGCCGACAACCCGGTATAGCCAGCCCCAACAACGCAGACATCCGCCCGCGCCGCGCCTTGCAATGGCGCAAACCGCGGCAAGGCCTCGGTTGTGGCGGCATACCAACTGCCCGGATACTCCCCCTTGCGATCATTCGCATAAAGCAGGTTCATGGTCCGGCCCTCCGTTTCACTGGTCCAGAAATATCCCGGGGTCTGGGGCAGAGCCCCAGATGGCTGTGCAGCGCGCCAGCGCCCCTTTGGATCAAACCTCAGACGTTCATCAACAGATGTTCGCGCTCCCAAGGGCTGATCACCTGCAGAAATTCGTCATATTCCGAGTGCTTTACGCCGATATAGACGGTCGCAAATTCAGGCCCCAGCACCTCGTGCAGATCCTTGGCGTCTTCGAACATTTCGAGTGCCTGTCCAAGGACGCGCGGGATATCTCCTTCGCCCTCATAGGCGTCACCCTTCAATTGCTTGGAGGGACGGCGCTCTTCCATCAGGCCGAGATAGCCACAGGCCAGCGAGGCCGCGATGCCAAGGTAGGGATTACAGTCCATCCCGGCCAGACGGTTCTCGACCCGACGGGACTTGTTGTCTGAAATCGGGATTCGGATGCCCGTGGTACGGTTGTCGCGCCCCCACTCCAGATTGATTGGCGCCGCGTGGTCTTTCACGTAGCGGCGATAGGAATTCACATAAGGCGCCAGAATCGCAATGGCCGAGGGCAGGTGATGCTGAAGCCCGCCGATAAAGTGGAAGAAAGCATCCGTTTCACCGCCCTGAGGGCCGACAAAGATGTTCTGCCCGGTTTCGAGATCGAGGATCGAGTGGTGGATGTGCATCGCGCTGCCGGGCTCGCTGGCGATCGGTTTGGCCATGAACGTGGCGAAACAATCATGGCGCAGCGCGGCCTCGCGGATCAGCCGTTTGAAATAGAACACCTCGTCCGCCAGCTTGACCGGATCGCCGTGCCGCAGGTTGATTTCCAACTGCCCGGCGCCGCCTTCCTGCGTGATCCCGTCAATCTCAAAGCCCTGCGCTTCGGCGAAATCATAGATGTCGTCGATCACCGGGCCAAATTCATCCACCGCAGTCATCGAATAAGCCTGACGCGCCGCGGCGGGGCGGCCCGAGCGGCCCATCATCGGCTCGATCTCTTTGGCCGGGTCCAGATTGCGGGCGACCAGAAAGAATTCCATCTCGGGGGCGACCACCGGTTTCCACCCCTGCGCATGATAAAGCGAGACAACCCGCTTCAGCACGTTGCGCGGCGAAAACGGGATAGGCACGCCTTTGCGGTCAAAGGCGTCGTGGATTACCTGAAGCGTCCAGTCCCCGGTCCAAGGTGCCGCTGTCGCGGTGCTCATGTCCGGCCGCAGGATCATGTCGCGTTCCAGAAACCCAACGTCTTCGGCGGCTTCGTCGCTCCAATCGCCGGTGATCGTCTGGAAAAAGATCGAATCGGGCAGGTGGAAATGCGGCTGACGCGCGAATTTCGAGGCAGGCACCGCCTTTCCGCGCGCGATGCCGGGGAAGTCAGAGATGATGCACTCGACCTCGTCCAGTCTGCGCCCTTCCAGAAAGATCCTTGCGGGTTCCGGCAGTTGCTCCATCCAGTCGGTGGTCATGACAGGCTCCTTTCGCGGAAGAACCGCGCGAATTGATTTGCGATCTCGGCCCGATCCAGCGGGCCGCCCAGACGGGCCGTGGCCGCGTCCAATTGGGCGTCCGGCACCACGCCGCGCCCGCGCGTGTTGATCAGCCCCTGAATGAAGGCGTCGCCATATTCGGGGTGTGGTTGCACCGTATAGGCCTTGCCGGGATAAAGCAGTGCGGCGTAGCGGCAAAAATCGTTCGCCCCCACAACTTCGGCGCCTTTTGGCAGAGTTACAACCTGATCCTGATGCCAGGCCTGCACGGTTTTCTTGCCGCCTGGAAAGTCATAGACCTGAGGCCCCACCGCCCAACCGCCTGCGAATTTCTCGACCTTCCCGCCAAGTGCCTGCGCGATGATCTGGTGGCCAAAGCAGACCCCGATCAGAGGGCGATCAGCGGCGACAATGCCGCGTATCAGATTTTCCAGCGGCGGTATCCACGGCAGATCTTCATAGGCGCCATGGCGCGAGCCGGTGATCAGCCAGCCATCCGCCGCCTCCGGGCCGCTCGGGAACTCGCCCTCAACCACGGACCAGCTTTCAAAGTCAAAGCCTTGTCCGGCAAGCAAGTCTTTGAACATGCTGGGATAGTCGCTGAACTTCCCCTCAAGGTCCGTAGGGATCAGGCCGGTCTGCAGAATGCCGATTTTCATGGGACACCAGTTGATTTTGGCAGTTGAAGGCGTTTCGTCTCAGGTCACACTGTATCGAGGTAAACTTCAACCTGCTCCGGGCCGGAAAGTTCGGCCATGTAGTGAAGTTCCTGTTTCTTGGTCAAAAGCAGGTTCCGGATCAGGTACTGAGGAAAGATGCGCGGCATGATCGTGCTATCCTCGAAGGCCTTGATCGCCGTCGCCCAATCGGTGGGAATATGCGGCAGGTCCTGCGCATAGGAATTCCCGGTAATGGGCTTTGGCGGCTGGGCTTCGTCCTCCATGCCGTTCAGTGCGGCGCCAAGGATGGCGGTCAACGCCAGATAAGGGTTCACGTCGCCCCCCGCGACCCGGTGTTCAACGCGCCGCGCAGCCGGCGCGCCCGAAGGGATGCGGATCGCCGCCGTGCGGTTCTCGTAGGCCCAGCAGATACCAGACGGGGCATGCGCCTCGGGCACCAGCCTGTCGTAAGAATTCTGATGCGGCGCAAAGATCAACGCGCTGTCGTAAAGCGCTTCCATGCAGCCGCCTACCGCGTGCAAAAGGGCGTCTGTGCCGCGCTCGGTGCCATCGTCAAAGATGTTGCGGCCCTTTTCGTCCAGCACCGAGAAATGCGCATGCATGCCGCTGCCCGCATAATCGTCATAAGGCTTGGCCATGAACGAGGCGGCAAATCCATGCCGCCGGGCCAGACCCTTGACCAACATCTTGAAAAGCCATGCATCATCGGCGGCGCGCAGGGCGTCGGACTGGTGCATCAGGTTGATCTCGAACTGACCGAGCCCGGCTTCGGAAATCGCGGTGTCGGCGGGGATATCCATCGCCTCGCAGGCCTCGTAGAGGTCAGTGAAAAAGGCGTCAAAAGCGTCCAACGCCCGGATCGAAAGGATCTCCGCAGCCTTGCGCCGCTTGCCCGATCGCGGGGCGACGGGAACTTGCAGGTTGCGCGTGCTGTCGTCGATCAGAAAGAATTCAAGCTCCACCGCGACCACCGGGGTCAGGCCCTTGGCCTTGTAACGATCAACCACGCGCGCCAGGGCATGACGCGGATCGCCTTCGAAGGGCCGACCATCTTCGTAGAACATCCAGATGGGCAGCAGCGCCGTTGGGGCATCAAGCCAGGGCATGGGGACAAAGCCGCGCTCGGTCGGAAACAGAACGCCATCTTTATCGCCGGTTTCAAAAACCAGCGGGCTGTCGTCGATATCCTCGCCCCAGATATCAAGGTTCATCGCAGACATTGGGAAACGCGTGCCGCCCTGAAGCGCCTTGTCTGCAAACCGTGCCGGTATGCGTTTTCCGCGTGCCACGCCATTCAGATCGCAGGCGGCGACACGGATCGTCCGCACCGCAAGGTTCTTGCGCAGCCAGTCTAGGGGGGAGTTCATTTTGGACTCATGGATCAAGGGTTTCGGATAATTTGATCAAATTTGTAACGCCGCAATGGCACTCTGGCAAGCGGGGCTTGAATTTAGCGCAGAATGACCGGACGAAGTTTGATCTTGGACCGCGAATTTTGCGGCAGATGCCGGTTCAGGTGGCGGTTGATCAGACCAAAAAATCCGGTGATCGCCAGGGTCAGCAGGATGAAATATCCGGCCAGGATCGGGTAAGGGACAAAGGGGTTGAACGTCTTGTCCGCAAAGTAACTGGCGTAATATAGCGCGTCTCCCTTTTGCCGCCACGCCGGAAAGCCGCTGAAATAGACCAGCGTCGTGGCGTGGAACAAAAAAATCGCCTCGTTGGTATAGGCGGGCCAGGCAAGGCGCAGCATGGTCGGCCATGTGATCTTGCGGAACTTGGCCCAACCGGAAAACCCATAGGCATCTGCGGCCTCAAGATCGCCGCGCGGGATCGACTGCAACGCGCCATAGAAAATCTCGCCGGAATAGGCCGCGGTGTTCAGGAACAGCACAATCAGCGCCCCCAGCCAAGCGGCGGTCAACACGTCAAAGAAGGGCGATACGCTCTTGAGGCTGAGGAACAGGAAATAGGCAAAGAAGAACTGGATGAACAAGGGACTGCCGCGAAAGACAAAGATGAACCACTCCGCGGCCTTGCGCAAAACCACATTGCCCGAGGCTTTCCCCAGCGCCGCACCTGTGGCCAGAAAGAACCCGGAAAAAAGCGCCACAGCCCCGAAATAGACGTTCCATATCATTCCCGATCCGATCAGCGTCACCTGCTGACACAGCGTAAAATCCTCTCTCGGCAAAAGCCGCTCACCAATCCCGATCGAGCGCAGCCCGTAATCTGCAATTGTCTCCCAGCAACTCATAGCGCAGCCTCAGGTTTCTTTGGGCTTGAAATACCTCGGGGGGAGGCTCGCAGAGCCGGGGGGCAGAGCCCCCTTTGCGCGACCGCCATCATGCTGCTTTCCTTTGCGCTTCGCCGCCTGCAGTGGCCTGACCATGGGTCAGCCGCTTCATGACTCGGTCCAGAACCACTTCGGAGACCCGCGTGAAAAGCAGGTAAAACACCAACAGCGCAAAGAAGTACCACATGCGCCAGTCCGGGTGCGGATAATCGGTAAATCGCGCGGTCTTGGCGCCGCCCAATTCGCGCGCCCAATAGACGATATCCTCGACCCCCAGCAGGAACAGCAAGGGCGTCGCCTTGATCAACACCATCCACAGGTTCGACAGGCCGGGCAGAGCATAGACCCACATCTGCGGCACAAGGATGCGCCAAAACGATTGGCGTGGGCTCATGCCATAGGCCTCGGCAGTTTCCATCTGAGCGCGCGGCACCGCGCGCATCGCCCCGAAAAGCACATTCGCCGCGAAAGCGCCGAAAACGATCGCAAAGGTCAGAACTGCAAGCGAAAACCCATAGGTTTCATGCACCCATTGCGCCGCATTGCCCAAGGGCATCTTGGCCTCGGCGCAGACGACAAAGTCATTGCCCTGCCGGATCGGTTGATCCCAATCGGGGCATTTGACCTTGTGACGCAGCCATTCGATACCCTGATCGAGCGCGATCACGAAGAACAGGAAAAACGCGATGTCCGGAACGCCGCGCACCACCGCGATATAGCCGCGCCCCAGCCAACGCAAAGGTGCAACCCCCGAGCGCGCTGCCGTGGCGCCGCAAAAGCCGAACAGCAATGCCGCAGGCGCCGTGATCGCCAGCAGCAAAAGCACCGTGCCCACCGACCAATAGATCGCAAGGTGTTTGCCTGTGGTCAGGTAGCAGGCCAGCCATGACAGGCCGGACAGGCTTTCAGGATTAGTGCAAAAGTCAAACATGGCGCGAAAAATTGGGGCGGGGTTTTACCCCCGCCCGTCTCCAAAGGTCAGAACTGTGCGCCGATTTCCCATTTGGCGATCAGGGCGTTCAGGCTGCCGTCATCCTTCATGGACTGGATGGCCGCGTCGAACTTGGCTTTCAACTCGCCGTCGCTTTCCCGCACGCCCATGCCGACACCGCCACCGATCAGCTCTTCCTGCTCCATCAACACCAGGTCAGGGTTCTCATCCGCGATTGGCGCAAGATAGCTTTTGTCGGCCAGAACCGCATCCGCTTCGCCATTGCGCACTGCGGCTACGGTCTCGTCAGGCGACGAGAATTCGACCAGGGTCGCGCCCATTTCCGCGACGTGGCCGGCCTGAATAGTGTTGGTCTGCGCCGCGATCACCGCGCTCTTGACGTCCAGATCTTCGTTGCCTGCCATGATCAGATAGGCCGACGGGTCGGGCTGGGTATAGTTCTGGGTGAAGTCGATGACTTCGTCACGCTCAGGCGTGATGCTCATGCCCGCGATGATGGTGTCATAGTTGCCGGACACGAGGTTGGGTATGATCGAATCCCACTCGTTGGTCACCCACTCGCAGGTCAGTTCGGCCCGCGCGCAAAGCTCATCGCCGAGCTCGCGCTCAAAGCCATCGACTTCGCCCGCGTCGTTGATGAAGTTATACGGAGGATATGCGCCCTCGGTGCCCATCCGCACAACCGAGTGGCTCTCGGCCAATGCAGCCCCAGCGCTCAAGGCCAGGATGGCCGTCCCAAAGATCAGTTTGTTCATGGTTTACTCCCTAACGTGTCGTTTCCCGCGCATGCGATCGGCGAGATTGATGGCTCAGCGTTATGCGAAATTCCTGTGATTACAAGTGTTGCGTTGGGTCATATAGCCCAAAGCGCAGGCATTTGATCAAACATGCATCGTGGCCGACAGGAACCCGCGCAGACGTTCCGATTTCGGCTGCCCAAAGACTTGGTCCGGCGTGCCTTCTTCTTCGATCAGGCCTTGGTGCAGGAACACGACGTGGTCGCTGACATCTGCGGAGAGCTTCATGTCGTGGGTGACGATCAGCATGGTGCGGCCTTCTTCGGCCAGAGCCTTGATGACGCGCACCACTTCCTGTTCCAGTTCCGGGTCCAGTGCGCTGGTGGGTTCGTCGAACAGCAGCGCCTCGGGCTCCATGCACAGGGCACGGGCGATGGCGGCGCGTTGTTGCTGGCCACCCGACAACTGGGCGGGAAACACGTCGCACTTGTCGCCAATGCCGACCTTGTCCAGATACCCGCGGGCGGCGACTTCGACCTCGGCCTTGTCGCGGCCCAGCACCGTGACTGGCGCTTCCATGACGTTTTGCAGGATCGTCATATGGGCCCACAGGTTGAACTGCTGAAAGACCATGGACAGGTTGGTGCGGATGCGCAGCACCTGTTTGGCATCGGCAGGGCGGCGGGCGTGGCCATTGCCATGCCATTTGACTGGCTCACCCTTGAACAGGATTTCGCCCTGCTGGCTGTCTTCAAGCAAGTTGCAACAGCGCAAAAGCGTCGATTTCCCCGACCCCGAAGAGCCGATCAGCGAGACCACATCGCCCTTATGTGCCGTGATATCGACCCCTTTGAGGACTTCGAGGCTTCCATAAGCCTTGTGCAGATGGCGGATCTCGATGACGGGCGTGTCAGTCACGGGGCGGCCTTTTCGCTATTGCTCAAACTGCCGAACAACATGGCGCGAAAGGTTGTGGGTTGGCAATCCGCAAATGCGCGTTTGTGACGAGGCGTCAGGCTGATGCCTGCAAATGCGCGGGCGTGGGAAGGTCCAGACAGGCCGATTCAGGCAGTTGCACCAGCCCTTGCAGGTTGATCACTGCGCGCTGCGCTGCGGGAAGGGCGTCGATGGCCGAGGACAGGGCCGCGCGGATGTCCTGCACATCCTGCCGCAATCCGCAGACAAAGGGCGTGGCCGGAGTGGGAACGGTGCGCTCGATTTCACGCAAGCGCGCGCTTTGCGGATCGTAGCGCTGGATCAGGCGCCAGCTTTGCGCATCGATGGCGGCGATATCGGCCTCGCCGCCCGCCACCTGCGCGGCGGAAACTACATGTCCGCCGCTTTCACCGATGATGTTCGGCTTGATCCCCAATGCCTCGGCGTGGCTCCAGATCGACACATGGCCTGACTGGCTGTGGTCCTGATTGATCACCACGCGCGCCCGCAGCAGCGCCTCCAAGGCGCGTGGATCGTCTTGGCGCGCAATCAAGACCGAATTGTAGTGCCCCGGCGGACAGCCGGGCAGGGCATATTCAGGGTGGCCGACAATCTGCACCTTGCCACGCAGCCGCAACCGGTAGGGCAGGTTGCAGGTCTGGGCAAGGACCAGATCCGGATCTTCCCAGATGTCCCACAGCGGAAGCTCGCGGTTCAACCGGTCCGGTCCAAATCCAAGTTCGGCACGAACCAAGGCCCAAAGGTCGTCATTGGCCGCTTGGGTTTCGGCGCGGTCGTACATTGGAAATGCGGCAATCACCGCTGTTCAACCCTCTGACGCGCCAGAGCGCTGTCTCGGTCGTTCACGCCCAGCAAGCTGGACACCAGCCGCAAGAGCGCATCTTCCTCAGCCTCGCGCACGCCATCGGCCAGCACCACTTGCCAAAGCGCCTCGATCACGCCGATCCGTTCTTCGTAGGGCACCGCATCCTTGATCGCGCGGGTAAAGCGAACGGTGTCCGGTGCTTCGGCCTCAAGGCTTTCGGCATCGTTGCGAAGTTTGGTCGCCTCAAAGGGCGACAACCCGTAGCGCGCCGCGGAAATGCGGTCGATCCGCTCGCGTTCGCTGCTGTCAAAGGTGCCATCGGACCGGGCGACCCTGACCAGCAAAGCTGTCAAAGCAAGGCGCGCATCACTGTCGTCCAAGGGGGCGGGCTGGGGCGCGGTCAGGCGCTTGAGAAAATCTCCAAACATGGAGGTGATATAACCCTCGGATGAACAGGTTCCAAGCGGTTGCGCAGCCTGATCTCCTCAAAAATGGATGAGGCGGTCAGGGAATGCTGGCGGCAGCGCGGGCGGCTTCACTGTCGCCACGCTCGATGCCCAGGGTCTCTTCGACCAGTTCCACCAAGGCCTGCTCGCGCTCATCGTTCACGCCATCGGCCATGGCCACGGCCCAAAGCGCGGCCACTTTTTCGCGGCGGTGTTCGTAATCCACGGCTTCGCGAATGCGGCGGGCCATGTCGGTGTCGTCCTCGATGTGCAAAGCCAGCTTTTCGCAATCGGCCCGCATCTTGGCCGCAGCCAGCGGTTTCAAGCCATAGGCCTTGGCCAGGATGCGGTCGATTTCCTCTACTTCTTCAAACAGATAGGCCCCATCTGCCATGGCCACCCGAACCAACAGCGTGCCAAGCGCCAGTCGTGCATCCGGTTCGGGCAGGGGCTTTTTCTGAGGGGTCGGCTGGGTAAAGAACTTTTTCAGGCGTTCCAGCATAGGGCTTTCTCCTTGCGCCGTCAGGCGTGCGGGTTTGATCCAAGTGTGACGCGGTCAAAGCACTGGTGCAACGGGGAAAATCAAAGGCTGGCAAACCGTGCATCAAGGGTCTGGCCATAGGTGTCGAGCCCCCAGGGCGGGTTGATCACGAACATCCCCGAGCCGATCATCCGATGCCCTTCGCGCGCCGGGGGAAAGCGGACTTCGTGGCTCAGGGCCTCGGGGTGAGCCTGTTGCAGCACCCGGAGCATCGGCAGATGCGGGGCCTCGGACAGGATCGGATACCAGAGCATGATGATCCCGACGTTCCATTTGCGCGCCAGCACGTCGATCTGTTTCGGAATGGTAACATAGTCGGTTTTGACCTCCCAACTGGGGTCGATCAGCATCAGGCCGCGGCGCGGATCCGGCGGGCAAAGACTTTGCGCCATTTCAAAGCCATCTTGTTGATAAATCTTGGTGTTTCGTGCCCACGCGGCCCGGCCCAAGGCGGCGTGTTCCTGCGGATGAAGCTCGGCCAGATGCAGGCTGTCGGTTGGGCGCAGCAGCGCCTGAGCAATCAGCGGCGATCCGGGATAGGTGGTTTCCCCATGTTTGCTGCGCACGGCTTCCAGTGCGCGCAGGTAAGGGCTGTCTTTGCCAAACCAGTCCTGCACTTGGGAAATTCCCTGCGCGGCCTCACCCGTCTTTTGCGCCTCGGCGCTTGTCAGATCATACAGCCCCCGGCCCGCGTGGGTTTCGATATAGGACAGCGGTTTGTCCTTGCGCGTCAGATACCCGAGCGCCTGCGCCAAAATCGCGTGCTTGTGGACATCGGCCAGATTCCCGGCGTGATAGGCGTGTTGATACGACAGCATGTTGGGTGCGTAAGGTGGGATCGTGTGTGGCGCAAGGGGGCGTTTGGCTACGGGCTTTGGGCCATTGGCACCACGGCATGCAGGAAACCGGTTGCGGCGGGTGTCGCCTCGCGTTTTGATATGGCACGTAAATTCAGGAGGTTGGGCGATGGGATCGCTGTTTTGGTATCGATTGGTCTTCGCGGGCGTCTGCCTTGGCGCGGGGCTGGTGGCGGTTTTCGTGATGGGCGAAGGCTTTTCCCGCGAGCACCTGATCGGGCTGGGCGTGGCGGTGCTCGGTGTGGGCTGGTGGATCTGGAAAGGGGTGGGCCGATCAATGTGAGGGAGTAAGACCAGTCCCTCCATGACTGCCGCCAATCACTCACTGAGGCCGAAAGCATGACGCGAATTGGAAAATCAGATGCTGCGGACCTAGGTCATGTTGACAAAAGGCTGACCCAAAGGCGGATGGACGTGATGTCTACAAAACCAAGGAAGCTTTCTGCGGTTTTGTCGTAGCGGGTTGCGACGCGACGGGCGTTCTTGAGCTTGTTGAAGCAGCGCTCGACCAGGTTGCG
>NZ_JBMPIX010000017.1:0-87334 GCF_049341065.1 Pacificoceanicola algae
TATGCAAAATCTGGACATCAGAGCCAGATCGATTCATCCTGAATCCGATCCACCAGATGCCGGGACTGAACACCTAGACCCTGAAAAACCAGACAATAAACCTGAAATTGTCGGAACGCTGCCCATCTCTTGCCCCGATTGCCTGTTTCCATAAAGGCAACGATCAAAAAAGGAGCCGGGCTGTGAAACGCTTGATTATGGGGTCGGTCAGCGCAATCATCTTTGGATTGTTCTCTTTGGCGGCGACGGATTACATCCAGCAGGCGGTCTATGCCGGGGTGTCGCCGGGCGACTTCGGCCTGAAGGGCTGGACCCAAAGCTTTGTGGAGCGCGGCAAGGCTGCCGCCCGCCGGGCGCGCCTGGAAGCACGTCGCGATGGTCCCTTGCGCGATTATTTCCCCGAGGCCCCCGGCGGTTGGGAGCGGATTCAGTGGACACGCGGTTTCGAGGATCTGCTCGACGGGCCGAAGCGCGAGATGAGCAAGGCTGAACAAGAGATTATGGCCGAAATCGAAAGCGTTCCGACCTTCGCCGCGATGAAAGCGCTTGATTCTGCCGTTGGTGCGGGGCGCGATCTGGGGCGGGCCAAACGCGCTTGGGTATATGCGCGTGGCGACAAGATCATCATTCTCAAGGCGCGTTTCATTGATCCGGATTCGGCCGGGCTTTCGGGTTTCAGGGGGCAGATCGCAGCCAATATCGCCAGCGTGGATGGATCAAAAACCCGCGTCGTTGCTGCCTATGACGGCGTGGCCTTCCGTGAAAAAGTAAGTTGGTCGCGCGAAACCAAGCCCTCGCGGCGCTTCAAGGCAACGATCGGCAAGAATTTGGAAATCAGCGTGCGCACCAATGCCAGCATTGGCGCTGTGGGTCAGATTTTGAAAGACATCCGCTATGACGACTTGCGCGAACTTGTGGACGCTCCCACCGGTGCCAAGGCAGCCGCCCGCCAACAAGAACTGGCCGCCGAACTTAACCGCCAGAAAAACGAAGAACGGCGTCGCCAACATGAAGCGCGGCTGCGCATAGAACGCAAGCTGGACGGAATGAAACGAGGGGCGCGGGCGAGGGGCGAGCAGGAAGTCTGTCTGACGCAAGACGGAGTACGCCACTGCGCTTGGGTGGATTGAGGCCCCAGGAGCCTGCCTCCGGAACGCCGGTTCTGCCCTGAGCCAAGATCCCGCAACGCTGCCGATAGTGGGCAATCGCCAAGGAGATGGGGGCGGCAGAAGCGTTGAAGCGTGCGGCGGAGGATAGTTTTGCGCGGTCAATGGCGACTCGCCAGCGCTTTTCGCCCGGTAAGTCGGTTTTGAACCTGCAAATGTCGGCTGGGTAGTGCGAAAAATCGCAGGTCTTGTAAACGTCACTCAACCACTCGAGTGATGGAGCGAGACGCCCAATGAAAACCCATGTCAAAGCTTTGGTTGTCGGCGGCGGTGCCGTCGGCACGTCGATAGCCTACCACCTTGCGAAAGCGGGCTGGGACGATGTCATGCTGCTGGAGCGGGACGAGCTGACCTCGGGGTCGACCTGGCATGCGGCGGGGCTTTTGCCGTATTTCAACATGTCCTACGCGACGACCCACATCCACGACTATTCGATCAAGTTCTACAAGACACTTGAAGAAGAGACGGGGCTGAACGCGGGCTTTTCCGTTGTCGGCAACCTGCGGATGGCGCAGACCAAGGCGCGCATGGACGAATACATGGTCTATGCCACGACCGCTGAAACCGTGGGCGTACCCTTTGAATGGCTGTCGCCCGCGCAAATCAAGGAGCGTTGGCCACTGATCCGCACCGAGGATCTGGAAGGCGCGATTTATCACCCGACAGATGGCTACATCAATCCGGCAGACGTCACGATGGCGATGGCCAAGGGCGCGCGTCAGCGCGGCGTGGTGATCGAACGCAAATGGCAGGCCGATGCCTATCACTGGACTGGCGATCATTGGGAAGTCACCCTGACCAAGATGGTCGAGCGGGGCGGCAACCTTGTGCCCTCGGACGAACAGGTGGTGATCCACGCGGAACATGTGGTCACGGCCACCGGCAACCACGCGCAGCGCACCGCCAAGCTGCTGGGGATCAAGACCCCGGCGATTCCGGTGGAACACCAGTTCATCGTGATGGAGCAGGACCCCGCGCTGGTGGAATGGCGCAAGTCAAACCCTGAACACCCCGTCATCCGCGACGCCGATGCACAAAGCTATGTGCGCGAGGAACGCGGTGGCTGGATCCTTGGCGTATATGAGAAAAACGCCCCCGCACGCTTTCAGTATGGCGTGCCCGACAGCTTCCGCGCCGATCTTTTCCAGCTGGATCTGGAACGGATCGAAGAACAATACATGGCGATGATCCACCGTGTGCCGTCCTGCGAGACATGTGGCCTCAAAGACGATTTCAACGGCCCGATCTGCTACACGCCCGATGGCAACCCGCTGATCGGCCCGGCGCCCGGCTTGCGCAACATGTGGCTGGCCGAGGGCTTTTCCTTTGGCATCACGGCGGCTGGCGGCGCTGGCTATTACCTTGCCCAGATGATGGTGGAAGGCGAGGCCGAGATCGACATGGCCAGCCTTGATCCCAAGCGGTACGGCTCGTGGATGACGACCGATTACGCCGTGGCCAAGAACGAAGAGGCGTACGACCACGTCTATGTTCTGCACCACCCAGACGAAGAGCGTCCCGCTGCCCGCCCGCTGCGTACGGTGCCCGCTTATGACCGGCAAAAGGCGCTGGGCGCGCAATTCGGCCATGTGAACGGCTGGGAACGGCCCAACTACTTTGGCCCGCTCGATGCGGACGACAATTTCGACCATGACGCGCGCTCATTCCGTCGTGGTGGCTGGTGGCAATATGCCGTGGACGAAGCGAAAGCGATCCGCGAAGGCGTCGGTGTGATCGATGCCAGCGCCTTTACCAAGCACGTTGTCAAAGGCCCCGGTGCGACCCAGTTCCTTGATTGGTTCACTTGCAACAAGCTGCCCAAAGTGGGCCGCATCAACCTGACCTATGCGCTGACCTCCAAGGGCACCACGCGCACCGAATACACCATCGTTCGGCTGGCCGAGGACGAATACTACCTCGTTTCAGCCGGGGCCTGGACAGCCTATGACGCGGATTATTTGCGCAAGGCGGCTCAGGATAAAGCGGCTGACTTCGGCTATATCGAGATCCAGGACGTCACCACCCAATGGGGCGTCGTCGCGATTGCCGGTCCGAAATCGCGCGACGTTTTGAAAGATGTGGTACGCGACGGCGATCCGGCCTCGGCCTTGTCGAACAAGCGTTTCCCCTGGCTGTCCGCCCGCCAGATCGAGCTTGGCATGTGCCCGGTCAACGCCATTCGCGTTGCCTATACAGGCGAGCTGGGCTGGGAATTGCATCACCCGATCGAAATGCAGAACTACTTGTTCGATTTGCTGATGACCGCGGGCGAAAAGCACGGGATCAAGCTGGTCGGCGCGCGCGCCCAGAACTGGCTGCGGCAAGAGAAAAGCTATCGCGCCTTTGGCAACGAACTTGGCCGCGATGCGACACCGTTGGAGGCGGATCTGCCGCGTTTTGTGGATCTCACCAAAGACTTTCACGGCAAAGCCGCGCTTGAGGCCAACGGTATCCGCTCGAAGTGCTGCACATTGCTGATCGACGGGCCAGACGATGCTGATCCATGGGGCCGCGAGGCGCTGTATACCCCCGAAGGCACGCGCGTCGGGCGCCTGACCTCGGGCGGCTACTCTGTTGCTTTCGGCAAGTCGATCGGCATGGGTTATGTCACGCCCGACATGGCGGTCGAAGGGACCAAGCTGAAGGTCAAGATGTTGAACCAGCTTTGGGATGCGACTGTCACCTGCGACAGCCCCTACGATCCCAAGAACGAAACCATCCGCAAGGACGGCTGACCAATCGCGGCGGATCAGATCACCTCTGATCCGCCGTTCTAGGTTTTAGGACTTGTTCCAGCGTGGGCCTTTTCCGCCCTTGCCGCCATGCCCCCCCATTGCGCCCTGCTGGCCGCCGCAACGCTGAAAGGCGGGCAGGTGCTTTTGCTGGGAATCATTCATCAGCTTGGTGAAGATCCCGGTCAGTTCGGCGTTGCCGCTGGCTGCGGGCAGCAACTGTCCCTGATAAAGCCCGGCGTTGTCGATCTCGGCCTGAACGCCGATCTCACAGGCTTCGGCAAGCGAGGCAGGCGCGGCGGGCAGGTTGGCCCCCAGGTAGGGGTTCGCGGGCACGGCGATGCCGTTTTTCTTGGCGTAATCAATCAGCATTGAGGCATGCATGCTTTCTGCCCTTTGGATGTTCACGAAGGGACGCACTTCGCCAAAGCGGTTCATGACCGTTTCATAAACGGCATAGGCCCGGTATTCGTCATCCAGTGCGGCCAGAACCGCCTCTTGTTGCGACATCGCCGCAGCGGGACCAGCGCCAAGGGCACCTAAGGTGACAACCGACAGAATTTGAGCGAAGGGTTTCATGGAGTGGCTCCTTTTGTTACATTCAATTTATGGAACGTGTCGGCGGGCAATTTCCGTCTGGACAAGGTGTCGCAGGGGCGGCCGGTGATATCGCGAAAGGTCGCGCTGCGCCAGAAGCGCCGAGTTCGGCGAACGGGTTGCCATCCGTGGCAGGCACCCTAATCTGCGAAAGACGCGGCCAAACTGGCCAGAAACCAGCGAACAGGAGGCCCGACATGGGATTGAACGTCTATCTCTCCGGCGAAATTCACACCGATTGGCGCGAACAGATCATCGACGGGGCGCAGGGGCTGGACGTGACCTTTAACGCGCCGGTGACCGATCATGCTGCCAGCGATGATTGCGGTGTCGCGATCCTTGGGGAAGAGCCGAACAAGTACTGGCATGACCACAAGGGCGCGATGGTCAACGCCATCCGCACCCGCAAAGGCATCGAAGACGCGGATGTCGTCGTTGTGCGCTTTGGCGAGAAATACAAACAGTGGAATGCGGCCTTTGACGCGGGATATGCCGCTGCGCTGGGCAAGTCGTTGATCATCCTGCAACAGCCCGACCACGATCATGCGCTGAAAGAGGTCGACGCCGCCGCTTTGGCAGTCGCGCGCACGCCTGCGCAGGTGGTCGAAATCCTGCGTTATGTGCTGACGGGCGACTTGCCGGGTTGATCCGCCGCTTCTTGCACCAAGATCATCCTTCGCGCGGCGGCGTGTTCAGGCCAACCTGGACCGCCGGGCGCGCCAGGAACCGCTCCAGATAGGCGACCGCGCGAGGATGCTCTGCCCAGCCCAGGGTCTCTCGTGCGCCGTAGATATCCAGCGCGCGCAGCCATGGGGCGATGGCGATGTCTGCTATCGAATAGTCCCCTGCGATCCAGTCTTTCCCGTCCAAAGCGCCTTCGACTACGTTCAACAGGCGCTTGGCCTCGGCGATATAGCGTTCGCGCGGGCGGGGGTCTTCGATCTGGCTGCCGGCGAATTTGTAGAAATAGCCAAGTTGCCCGAACATCGGCCCGATGCCGCCCATCTGAAACATCAGCCACTGGATGATTTCCATCCGCTGCGATGCGCTGTTGCCGATCAGTGTCCCGGATTTTTCGGCCAAGTAGATCAGGATCGCGCCACTTTCGAACAGCGCCAAGGGTGCGCCGTCCGGGCCGTTTGGATCAATGATAGAGGGGATTTTGTTGTTGGGGTTCAGCGAAAGATACGCCGGGCTTTTGACATCGGCGTCCGTCAGGGTCACGCGATGCGCCTCATAGGCCAGGCCCATTTCTTCGAGCGCTATGGATACCTTCACTCCGTTCGGTGTCGGAAAGGAATAAAGCTGAATGCGATCGGGATGTTTTGCGGGCCAGCGTTGCGAGATCTTGAAGGCGGTGAGATCGGTCATTGAACGCTCCTATCTGGCGGGGAAGAAGGGGTCGCTTTTCCCACATATGGGTTTCATCTTTTTCGTACAGTTCTGAAAAAAACGTGTCTATTAGGAACCGCGAGGCGCAACAAGCCAGTCGCAGGACAGTGGGGAATAACTATGATTCAAGAGTTCAAGGACTTCATCGCCAAAGGTAATGTCATGGACATGGCCGTTGGTATCATCATCGGCGCGGCCTTTACCGCGATCGTCTCGTCGCTGGTAGGCGACTTGATCAACCCGATTATCGGCCTTTTCCTTGGGGGTATCGATTTTTCCGAGTGGTTCTACACTCTCGATGGCAGCTCGCACGCAACGCTGGCGGCCGCAGAAGAGGCTGGGGCCCCGGTCTTTGCCATTGGGCGTTTTGTCATGGCGATCATCAACTTCCTGATCATCGCCTTTGTGGTCTTCATGTTGGTCAAGATGGTGAACCGCGTCAAAGATGCTGCGGACAAAGCAGATGCCGCACCGGTCGAAGAAGCACCTGCAGGCCCGTCCGAGTTGGATATCCTGATGGAAATCCGCGACGCCCTGAAAAGATAAGCGCAATAGTGCGCGCGTAAGGCCCGCCAAGGTGGCGGGCCTTTTTCGTTGGTTGCATGTCATGGCGCGCATTGGCTATGACGCAGACGCGCCCGGAGCCTCGACCATGACCCATACCATCAAACTTGCCCTAGGCAGCGTGGCTGTCGCGATCATTGTCCTGGCGATCAAGGCTGTGGCCTGGTGGATGACCGGGTCAATCGCGCTGATGTCGGATGCCTTGGAAAGCATTGTGAATGTCGCAACAGCCCTGGCTGCGCTTTGGGCGGTGCGGGTGGCGGCGATTCCGGCCGATGACGGCCACCCCTTTGGCCATCACAAGGCCGAGTATTTCAGCGCTGTCCTCGAAGGCGTTCTGATCGTGATCGCTGCAATCTTTATCCTGCGGGAGGCATGGGGGGCGCTGTTCAACCCTCCGCCGTTGTATGATTTGTGGCCCGGTCTGGCGATCAACATTCTGGCCTCGGTGATCAATGGCGCGTGGTGCTGGATGTTACTGCGACAGGGACGGTTGCTGCGCTCGCCGGCGCTGGTGGCGGATGGGCGGCACCTGTTGTCTGACGTGATTTCCTCGGTCGGGGTGACCTTTGGGGTTTTTCTCGCGGTTGCGTCCGGGTGGCTTTGGCTGGATGCGGCTTTGGCCGCGCTGGTGGCGGTGAACATCCTTTGGTCCGGCTGGCAGGTGATCCGATCATCGGTGGGCGGGTTGATGGACGAATCCGTGCCCGTCGCAGACCTCGACGAAATGCGAGACTTGATTGCCGCAAATGCCGATGGCGCGGTCGAAGCGCATGATTTGCGGGCGCGTCACGCTGGCAGCGCGACCTTTGTGGAATTTCACCTTGTGGTGCCCGGCGAGATGACCGTGGAGGCCGCACATGACATCTGTGATCGGCTTGAGGCAGCGCTGAAAGCGGCGATCAGCCAGTGCACGGTGACGATCCATGTCGAACCGGAATACAAGGCCAAGCATTCCGGGATCGTGGTGCTGTAAGGGTTTGCGCCTTGTCAAGCGCCCGGGAAAAGGGGGGCGCTGCCCCCCTCTTGGCCCCAAGGGGCCAATTCACCCCTCGGGATATTTTTGGACCAGTGAAGAGGTCGTCAGCCCTTGACCAGATCTTGCGGTGCGACGACGTCGAGCCCGAGGGCCTTGCCCACAGCGGCATAGGTCAGTTGGCCTGCGTGCACGTTCAAGCCATTCAGCAGATGCGGATCATCGGCGCAGGCTTTCTTCCAGCCTTTGTCCGCCAGAGCCAGCATGAAGGGCATGGTGGCGTTGCCGAGGGCGATGGTCGAAGTGCGTGCCACGGCGCCGGGCATGTTGGCAACGCAGTAGTGCATGATGCCGTCGATTTCATAGACTGGATCGGCGTGGGTGGTTGCCTTTGAGGTTTCAAAACAACCGCCTTGGTCGATGGCCACATCGACCAGCGCCGCGCCGGGTTTCATCGTGGCAAAGTCCGCCCGCTTGACCAACTTTGGAGCTGCTGCACCGGGGACGAGAACCGCGCCGATGACCATATCGGCTTGGCTCAGATGCTCGGCCAGAAGGCCTGCGCTGGAATAGCCGGTGCGGAAAACGCCGCCAAAGACATCGTCGAGATAGCGCAGGCGATCCAGTGAGCGGTCAAGTACCGTCACATCCGCGCCCATCCCGGCCGCAATCCGCGCCGCATGGGTGCCGACAACACCGCCGCCGATGACAAGAACCCGCGCCGGGCCAACTCCGGGGACGCCGCCCATCAGGACCCCGCGGCCGCCATTGGCCTTTTGCAGCGTCCAGGCCCCCACCTGCGGCGCGAGGCGCCCGGCAACCTCGGACATCGGGGCCAGAAGCGGCAAGCCGCCACGGTTGTCAGTGACCGTTTCGTAGGCGATGGCCGTGCAGCCCGAGGCCAGCAGATCATGGGTCTGATCCGGGTCGGGCGCGAGGTGGAGATAGGTGAACAGCAGTTGCCCTTCGCGCAGCATCTTGCGTTCGACCGCTTGGGGCTCTTTGACCTTAACGATCATGTCGGCGCTGGCAAAAATTTCCTCGGCGGTTTCGATAATGGTCGCGCCTGCGGCCACATAGTCACTGTCGGCAAAGCCTGCGCCCAGTCCGGCGCCGCTTTGGATCAGTACGTCGTGGCCATGACCCACGGCCTCTTGGGCGGCATTGGGCGTCAGGCCGACGCGGAATTCCTGGGGTTTGATCTCTGTTGGGCAGCCGATTTTCATGTGAACCTCCTGTTCGCTTTTCCCAAGTGTGGCGGATTTCGCGTGCAATTTCTGTGTTGAGTTGCGGCGTCGAACTGGTCTTTTTGGGAGAAATCTTCGAAGATGGCCCGTGTTATTAGAAGGAATCTGCGAAAAATGCAGCTTGATGAGATTGATCGCCGTATCTTGAGGGTTCTTCAGCGCGAGGGGCGGATATCCAACGCTGAACTGTCGGAGCGCGTGCATCTGTCACCCTCGGCCTGTCACCGGCGGGTGCAGCGGCTCGAAAGCGATGGCATTGTGCGCGGCTATGTCGGGCTGCTGGATGCCCACAAGATGGGTTTTCCGACCACGGTTTTTGTTGAAATAACTTTGCAGGCGCAAGCTGATGACGTGCTTGAGGCCTTTGAAAAAGCGGTCGCGCGGGTGCCGGATGTTCTGGAGTGCCACCTGATGGCCGGAACAGCGGATTACATCCTCAAAGTCGTTGCGGAAGATACCGAAGATTTTGCCCGTATTCACAGGCAATACCTGACGCGATTGCCGGGGGTTGCTCAAATGCAATCTTCTTTTGCCTTGCGGACGGTGTTCAAGACCACGGCTTTGCCGGTTTAGGTTAACGCATTTTTTCCCAAGTCATGAGAAAAGCGGTTGTTAACGGGACCGTGCACATGACCTTTGACATCAATGCAATTGACAACCAGTTTGCGGTATCAACCGGCAGCAATGTTGGAATTGTCCCGGGGAAGTCGAAATTTGATAACCCGCCAAATGGCAGTCAGAACCTGATCATCACAACGCAGGATGGTGACACCGATCCGCGATTGTTTGAAGTGGGTGATACCTATGATGTCGCTTGGGGGGGCTCCGGCGGTGGCGGTTCAATTGCCAATGCTACGGTGGTCCGCAGCGATCCCGCGCCGGGGGGCGGGGGAATTATCGTTTTTGAAGGTCTCGACGAAAACGGGAATTTGGCCGAGGTCATCTGGACGCCTGACCACGATCTCGAGAATTGGTATTGGACGAATTACAACCCATCGGCGGAACCGCAGTTCTATACCACCGATCAGGATGCTGGCTATAATCATGAATTCGTGTGTTTCGAGAGATCGACGCGGATTGCAACACCGCGCGGCCTGATCCCGGCCGGGCGGCTCAAGGTGGGGCAGACGGTCTGTACGTGGATGGGGATCAAACAGGAAATCCGTTGGATCGGTCGCAAAGTGGTTCCTGCGATGACAAATGCGGCGCCGATCCGGTTCGCTCCGGGCAGCATCGGTAATTTCGCGCCGGTAAAGCTTTCACCGCAGCATCGTGTTATGATCGCCTCGCCTTGGGCCGAGTTGCATTATGGTGCCTCCGAGGTATTGGTTCCCGCGATCAGCTTGGTCAACGGCGACACGATCCGGCAGGTGCCCCGCAAACAAGTGGATTACGTCCATATTCTGCTGGATCGGCATGACCTTGTGATTGCCGAAGGTGCCCCCTGCGAAAGCCTTTTGCCCGGCTTTCGGACACAGGATTGCCTGACCGCCGAAGATCGCGCCGCGATCAAGGCCGCCATTGGCGAGAAAAGCCGCGAACCTGTTCGGCCGATATTGCGGCGCAGTCTTGCGGAATATGCAGTCTACGACCGCCACACGCCTAAGCGAGAAGAGGTGTTTTTGTAGCAGCCGCAAAGAGTTGCCTCTGGCCTGCGCCTGCGCCATTGTTTTTGGCAGGCAAGCGGAGAGGCTGATGGACTGGGATCATATCATTGTAGGCGCGGGCAGCGCCGGTTGTGTTCTGGCCAAACGCCTGAGCGAAGCAGGCCGCAAGGTTCTGCTGCTTGAGGCCGGAGGGCGGGACAATTACCACTGGGTGCATATCCCGATGGGCTATCTCTATTGCATCGGAAATCCGCGCACCGATTGGTGTTTTCGTACGGCGGATGAGCCCGGGTTGAACGGGCGATCACTGCTGTATCCGCGCGGCAAGGTGCTGGGCGGCTGTTCGTCGATCAACGGCATGTTGTACCTGCGCGGGCAGGCGGCGGATTATGACGGTTGGCGCCAGATGGGGCTGCCGGGCTGGGGGTGGGACGATGTTCTGCCCTATTTCAAACGCTCGGAGGATTACGTCGAAGGCCCGTCGGAAATGCATGGCGCGGGCGGTGAATGGCGGGTCGAAAACCAGCGGCTGCATTGGGATGTGCTGGACGACTGGATGGACGCGGCGCAGGCGGCGGGCCTGCCCAAGGTCACCGATTTCAACACCGGAAATAACGAAGGGGTCGGCTATTTCCGGGTCAACCAGCGCAACGGTTGGCGGATGAACACGGCCAAGGCATTTTTGCGCACAACCTCGGGGGTTAATCTGAAGGTCGAAACCCAAGCGCAGGTGAAACACCTGATCCTTGAAGGCGGGCGCGCTGTGGGTGTGACCTATGACCAGAACGGAACCGCGCGCGAGGCGCGGTGCGGCGGCGATGTGATCCTGTCGGCAGGGGCGGTCAATTCGCCCCATATCCTTCAGCTTTCGGGGATCGGTCCGGGGGCGCTTTTGTCTGAACATGGGGTTGAGGTAAAGCACGACGCACCCGGCGTTGGCGCCAATCTTCAGGACCATTTGCAATTGCGTTGTTCATGGCGGTTGAGCGGGGCCAAGACGCTGAACACCATGGCGAATTCGCTTTGGGGGAAGGCGATGATCGGGTTGGAATACGCTTTGAAGCGGACCGGGCCGATGTCCATGTCGCCCTCGCAATTGGGAGCTTTTGCCAAGTCTCGCGAGGATTTGGCGACCCCGGATCTGGAATATCACGTGCAGCCGTTGTCACTTGGTGCCTTTGGCGAGCCTTTGCATGATTATCCTGCGGTGACGGCCTCGGTCTGCAATTTGCGGCCCGAAAGCCGGGGGACGGTGACGTTGACCTCTGGCGATTACCGTGACGCACCCCGGATCGCGCCGAATTATTTGGCAACAGAAGGCGACCGACAGGTTGCGGCGGCCTCGATCCGGTTGACGCGGCGGATCATGGCGCAGGGCCCGATGCAGCGCTACAGCCCGCATGAGGTGAAGCCGGGCGCGTCTTTTGAAAGCAATGCGGATCTGGCCAAGGCCGCGGGCGACATCGGCACGACGATCTTTCACCCGGTCAGCACTGTCCGCATGGGAGCCGAAGCACACGCGCCGCTTGACGCGAGTTTGCGCTTCAAGGGGGTCGGCGGCCTGCGCGTCGTGGACGCCAGTGTGATGCCGACCATAACCAGCGGGAACACCAATTCCCCGACCATCATGATCGCGGAAAAGGCTGCGGACATGATCCTTGGGAAGGCGTAAAGCAGATCCGGCGCTGGTTTGGCGTCAGGGCTTGGGGTGATCGTCGTATTCGCCGGACAGGATGCGCTGGGCGTCGCCGTCGGGGTCGTCGTATTGGTTTGACTTGATGGTGAAGACGAAGAACGCCAAGCCCAGTCCGCCAAGGATCAATGAAATCGGGATCAGGTAGGTCAGGATATTCATGGGTTACCTCAGGCGCAGAGCGTTGAGCGACACGGTAATCGAACTGGCCGACATGGCCAAGGCTGCGATCAACGGCGAACAAAGCCCGGCGATGGCCAGCGGAACGGCAATCAGGTTGTACCAACTGGCAATGGTGAAATTCTCGCGAATACGGCGAGTGGCTTTCACGGCGGTTCTTGTCGCCTCGGGGATCGGAGCAAGGGAATTGCCCAGCAAAACGATGTCTGACGCAACGCGCGCCGCGTCCAAAGCCGACGCCGGAGAGATCGAGGCATGCGCGGCGGTCAGGGCAGCAGTATCGTTCAACCCGTCGCCGACCATCAGCACCTTGGCGCCTTCTTTGGTCAGGGCCTCGATCCGCGCGGCTTTGTCTTGCGGCAGCGCCTCCGCCAGCCATTGGTCGATCCCCAGACGATTGGCCAAGGTCTCGACCGCTGCACTGGTGTCGCCGGACATCAGGATTACGCGTTTTCCGGCCTCTTTCAGGGCGCTCACCGCCTCTTCTGCGCCATCGCGCAGCCGGTCGGTGTAGGTGAAGGCCTGCGCCGGACCATCGCCCACCCGCAGCCAGGCCGAGGTCATCTGCGACGAGCCGCCACCGACCCAGGCCGCGCGGCCAAGGCGGACCAGTTGCCCGTTCCAATCGCCCTGCGTGCCGTGGCCGGGAACCTCGGTGATCTGCGTCAGGTCTGCCGGGGTGATCCCCGCGAGGCGTGCGGATTGGGTCAAGGATTGCGACAGCGGATGGGCTGACCCCTCGGCCAAGGCCAGCGCAATCTCAAGATCGCGGCGGGTGAAATCGTCAAGGTTGGTCAATTCCGGCGCACCAGCGGTCAGGGTGCCTGTCTTGTCGAAAACCACGGTATCGACTTGGCTTAGACGTTCCAGCGCGGTGGCATCCTTGATCAGCAACCCACGTTTGAACAACCGCCCAGAGGCGGCAGTGGTCACCGCAGGCACGGCCAGTCCCAAAGCACACGGGCAGGTGATGATCAGAACTGCCGCCGCGATGTTCAGCGCGATGCGCAGATCGCCCGAATAAAGATACCAGCCGATAAAGGACAGCGCCGACAGGATATGCACCCCGGGGGCGTAAAGCTTGGCTGCCTTGTCCGCCAGCGAGGTATAGCGCGACCGCCCGCTTTCAGCGACAGCGACCAGATCCGCCATCCGGTGCAGCGAGGTGTCGCGCCCGACGGCGGTGGCGCGGATGATCAGCGGGCCGGTCAGGTTGACCTCGCCTGCACTGACTTTGGTGCCGGTTTCGGCAAAGACCGGCAGGGTTTCCCCGGTCAGCAGTGAACGGTCCAGCTCGGACGTGCCTTCAACGATTTCGCCATCGACGGGCATCCGGTTGCCGGGGCTGACACGCACCAGATCGCCGACCGACAGATCGGCGACCGAGACCTTTTCTTCGCCCTCGTCGGTCACCCGCCATGCGCGTGGGACTTCCAGTGCGGCCAGTTCCTCGGCCGCGGAACGCGCAACCGAGCGGGTGCGGTGATCCAGATAGCGGCCGGTCAACAGGAAGAAGGTCAGCGCAATGGCGGCGTCAAAATAGGCATGTTCGCCCGACAGCGAGGTTTCCCAAAGCGAGGTCACGACCGCCAGCAGGATCGCCAATGAAATCGGCACGTCCATGTTGAGCGCGCCGACCTTGAGGGCATTCCAGGCGTTCCGGAAAAACGGCTGGGCGGAAAAGGCCACCGCAGGCAGCACGATCGCCGCCGAGATCCAGTGGAAAAGGTCGCGCGTGGCGCCCTCGGCCCCTGACCAGACGGCGATCGACAGCAGCATGACGTTCATGGCGGCAAATCCCGCCACCGCCAGCCGCATGAGCAAATCGCGACCCGCCCGGTCAGTCTGTGTGGCCGAGATGGCCGTGGTGTCCAGCTCGTGCGCCTCGTATCCCGCGCCTGTCACGACGGGGATCACATCGGCGGCGACCACGTCCGGATCGGCCTCGATGCTCACGCGTTTCATTGTCAGGTTGACCCGCGCCGAGCGGACGCCGGGCGTGGTGGACAAAGCGCGTTCGACCGTGGCCATGCAGGCGGCGCAGTGAATCGTCGGCAAGGACAGGACGATATGCGCTTCGATGGGATCCTGCGCGGCAGCAAGCGCTTCGGCAGCCGGCGCGGCAGAGCAAGCGGGGCAGGCGGAAACAGGCGCGCGCATGGTGGCCGTCATGGTTTTAACCTCCGATGGTCATTTCCAGACGCTGTTCGAACTCGGTTCCGTCCAACGCGGTGGCCTTCAGCCAGACATCCCAATTTCCGGGGTTCAGATCAATCGGGGCAACGTAAGCTTGGCCGTTGAAGGTGAAGTCGGGAATGCGGTCATCGCTGACATTGGTGGGGCGGCCCACTGTTGCGCTGAGCTTGCCGGCCTGAACTGGGCGACCATTTTCGTCGGTAATGGACAGGATCAACCGATCGCCGTCAAGCAGCGCCTCGACATCCCAGCCCAGCGATTCCTGCGCGGCCTTGCGGGCATTGAAGGTCTGACTGGCGACATAGGAGTTTTTCACTTCCAGCCCCGGAAAAGTCTTCACCGCATTATAGGCCAAGGCGAGGTTGACCGCGATGATGACGCCAAAGGCGCCACCAAAAATCCCAAACACGTGCCAACCGGTGAGTTTGCGTTCGGTCTTGCCGCTCATCAGTTTTCTCTCCCGTTAAAGATCGTGTCGTCGTAGGCACGATCGCCGTTGGTCAGATCTTCGACCCAGAAGCGGAAGGGAACCCTTTCGCTCTCGGCGGCCTCCGAGCTTTTGGGCGCGGTGACATAGACCCTTTGCAGATAGGTCTGGTTGGCCGGAATGGTAACAGTTTCGTAAGGCGTGCCTTCCAACTGAATGCGCAGGAACTGGTTGCCGTTCAGCGTGATGCGGAAGGGCCGATCCTCGCCATGCTTGTTCAGCAGGCGCACGTCATAGGTGTTGCGGATCGACCCGTCCGACAGTGTCACAAAGGTCGGGTTGCGCACCGGGGCGACGGTCATCTCGATATCGGGGCGGATGAACAGGGCAAAGACCAGCCCGATCCCCACCAGTGACCAAAGCATGGTGTACAGGATCACGCGCGGGCGGAAGATGTGCTTCCAGATCGAGCGCGGCGGATTGCCCGCCCGTTCCAGCGTTTCGTCCGAGAGCGCGAGATAGTCGATCAAACCACGCGGCTTGCCGATCTTGGCCATCATGTCGTCACAAGCGTCAATGCACAGTGCGCAGGTGATGCAGGCCAGCTGTTGGCCGTCGCGGATGTCGATACCGACGGGGCAGACGTTCACGCAGGCCATGCAATCAATGCAATCGCCAAGGTTCTCGGCGCCTTCGGCCTTGCGGTGCTTGCCGCGCGGCTCACCGCGCCATTCGCGATACCCGACGGTCAGCGTGTCTTCGTCCATCATGGCGGCCTGAATGCGCGGCCACGGGCAGGCGTAGATACAAATCTGTTCGCGGGCAAAACCGCCAAAGAAGAAGGTGATCAAACCCATGACGATGATGGTAGTATAGGCGACGGGATGCGCCTGCCCGGTGAACAGATCAACCAGCAGGGTCGGCGCGTCGGTAAAGTAGAACACCCATGCACCGCCGGTGGCGATGCCGATCAGGAACCAGATCGTCCATTTTGTCAGGCGCAGCCGCAGTTTTCGAAAGTCCATCTTCTTCTGCCGGTGCAGTCGCAGACGCGCGTTGCGGTCGCCTTCGATCCAGCGCTCGACCAGAATGAACAGGTCGGTCCAGACAGTCTGGGGGCAGGCATAGCCGCACCAAACCCGGCCAAGCGCCGAAGTGAACAGGAACAGCCCAAGCCCGGCCATGACCAGAAGGCCCGCGACAAAATAGAATTCGTGCGGCCAAATCTCGATCCAGAAAAAGAAAAAGCGACGCCCGGCAAGGTCCAGCAGAACTGCCTGATCCGGAAGTTGCGGCCCGCGGTCCCAGCGAATCCAGGGCGTTATGTAGTAAACGCCCAACATGAGGGTCAGCAGGACCCACTTCAGATTCCGAAAATTCCCAGAAACGCGGCGCGGAAAGATCGGCTCGCGGGATTTATACAGACTGGGGGCGGGGGTGTTGCTATCGGACACGGGAGATTCGCTCCGTTGAAGGCTAAAGTTAGCGCCCTTGTCACAGCTTGGGGCTGCGGTCTCTTTGACCTGCATCAAATTCTATATCTTCGATCTAGGTTTTTGACTGTAGCCGCTTTCGGTGTCGGCTGCAGCCAGCTTATTCGCGGACTTCGCGCCGCAACCACTTGATGAAAGCGTGCAGCGGAGGGCGGCCAACGCCGGGGGCGGTGACGATGTGGTACCCGGCCTCGCTTTCGTCTTCGAACAGGGCAAGAAGGCGACCAGAAGCCAAGTCTTCGGCGACCGAGATCTTGGTTGTGACCGCCACGCCCTGAGCGTTGCGTGCCCCGTCGATCATCAGGTTGCCCGGCACATGCGTCAGGCTGCTCAGCCGGTGCCCGACAATGCCGCGCGTTTCCAGCCAGCGGCTGGCTTCGTTATGGCCAAGTTCCTGCAACCACGGTGTTTTCAAAAGATCTTGCGGGGTTTTTGGAAGCCCATTCTTGAACAGTTCGGGCGCGCCGACCACCACCAAGGGGGCACGCATCAACAGCTCGCTCTGTAACCCCTTCCATGTCCCCGTGCCGTACCGCAGGGCCAGATCAACGCCGCCGGGGCTGGGGTCGGTCAGGCCGGGGCTGGGGTTGATGATCAACTCGACCTCCGAGTGAATGGCGCGAAAGCGGGCAAGCCGGGGCATCAGCCAATTGGCTGCGAAACTTGGCGTGCAGGCAATATGCAGCGGGCGCCCGGCATCGGCGCCGGTGAGGGTCTCGACTGTCTGGATGATGTGACTGAAGTCAGCTTGCAGGGCGCGGGCAAGGGTTTCGCCCTCGGGTGTCAGGGACAGGCTTCGGCCCGAGCGTTTGAGGAGCGAAAACCCAAGATGCGTCTCCAGAGCGCGCAATTGCTGGCTGATCGCCGCGTGGGTGACGTTCAGCGCAGCCCCGGCCTGCTCAACCGAGCCAGACTCGGCATAAGCGGCAAAGGCGCGAAGGGCGCTCAGCGGGGGAAGGGCGGACCAGTTCATGTATTAGTAAAACTTACAGATTGGATTTATTCCTGAGTCGCCTGTTGCAGGGCTTTAGCGCAGATTTATTCGCATTACGTGCTGAACGAAAGGATACTCAGATGTTGGGCATACTTGCAAAATCTTTCATGACGGCAACTCGGTCGCAGCCCGAGCGCCGCCATCGCCGCGACCTGCCGAAACTGTCCTGGAGCCAGGAGGATTTGCCATTTCGCAACCATGCGGGCCGCCGGAGTGGGCGTGATGATTGATCCGATTGTCGCGTTCAGGCCGCCGTCCGTGCCGCGTTCCGGTGGGGGTTACGGCAGTGAACCCGCGATAATGCGTCTCGCAACGCATGCAAATGCGGTCCGCTGGGCTGGGTGGCTGATGGGGAGATAAAGTGACGCCGGTGCTTCAGGAAACGCGCGAACAGGACGAAGCACCGGCGTCATAACCCAGCCTTTCGGGAGGGTGTCTGTGAAGTCAGGAGGAGGAGCCTGACCTTTCCTTTACATTTTCCCAGATCGCGGGAAGCCCGGCATTGACCCATGTCAAACTCGATCGGGAACAAACGCGAATACTTGAATATTATTTTTGATGTATCTTTTTGCGGTGCTTGGGCGCAGAGCTCCGCTATGACATCGTCCGGAAAAAGATGATTGACGCCCAAGCAAATCGCTCTGTTGGCCGCTGTCCTCAGAAACGCATCGGGCAAAAGAAAACGGGCCGGGGAAGTCCCAGCCCGTTGCGCTATCGAAGGGACGATAGGTTTATTCGGAGGCTTCGCCGCCGCCCAATCCGTGGACATAGGTGGCCACGGCGCGGATCTCGGCCTCGGAAAGGCGTTCGTTCCAGTTGGGCATGACGCCGTATCGGGCGTTGGTCACCGTCTCCATGAGGGTGTTGTAGTCCCCGCCATAAAGCCAGATCGCGTCGGTCAGGTTCGGTGCGCCCTGAAAACGATCGCCTGTGCCGTCCTCTGCGTGGCAAGCGGCACAGTTGTCGGCAAAGACAACCGCACCAGCTTCGGCAGCGGCGGCATCCTGAGGCTCACCTCCTGACATTGTCATGACGTAGTTGACGACCTGCGAAATTTCTTCCTTGGTCAACAACTCGTCACGTCCAAAGGCCGGCATTTGCGAGAAGCGCGCGTCGGGATCCGTTTCATTGCGGATACCATGGGTGATCGTGGTGTGGATTTCCTCGATCGAACCGCCCCAAAGCCAGTCGTCATCCAGCAGGTTGGGATAGCCCTTGGCCCCTGCCGCGCCGGACCCGTGGCACTGTGCGCACCAAGTCTTGAACACGGCGGACCCGGCGTTTTGAGCATAGCCGTTCAGCTCGGGATCGCCAGCGATCTCAGTCAGTTCGACCGAAGCCAGTTTGGCGTTGATCGGGGCGTTCTTGGCTTCGGCCGCGGCGATTTCTTCTGCGACTTGCCCACGGGTTGAAAACCCGAGCAGACCAGGGGTGGCTGCCTTGATGCCCGGCCAAGCGGGGTAGGCAATGGAATAGCCGATCCCCCAGACGATGCAGGCATAGAAGGTATACAGCCACCATTTGGGAAGTGGTTTGTTGTATTCCTGAATACCGTCCCAGCTATGGCCGGTCGTCTCATAGTCGAGATCGTCGTTCTTTTTGTTGTCACTCATGTCCCGGCCTCCTTAGTTCGCGGCGGGTTTGTCGGTCTGCGTGGGGGCAGGTCGATCATCGTGGCGGAAGGGAATGTTGGCCGTATCCTGATAGGTCGTGGACGATCCGGGCCGGAAGGCCCAGAACACGATCCCGGCAAAAAAGGCGAACATTGCCAGCAGTGCCCAGCTGTCTGCCAGCTGCCGAAGGAAAGAATAATGTTCCATATCCATCCCTCTCAGCGGCTTGCGTCGGGCGTGAAGGTCGAGAAATCGACCAGCGTGCCCAGCATTTGCAGGTAGGCGATCAGGGCGTCCATCTCGGAGACACCCGGCTGACCGTCGAAGTTGCGCACATTGACGTTTTCGCCATAGCGCTCGAGCAGCCCGTCATAGTCACTGTCGGGGTCTGCCTGAGCGGCGAAATCGGATTGTCCGGCTTCGACCATCTCGTCCGAGTACGGCACACCGACGAAGGCGTTGGTCGCCATCAGATCGCCAATGTAGCGGCCATCGATCAGCTTGGCTTTGAGAAAGCCGTACTTGGGCATGACCGATTCAGGCACCACGGATTGCGGATCTGTCAGGTGGTCCACATGCCATTCGTCCGAGTAGCGATTGCCCACGCGGGCAAGGTCAGGCCCGGTCCGCTTGGAGCCCCACTGGAACGGGTGGTCGTACTGGCTTTCAGCAGCAAGGCTGTAGTGGCCATAGCGTTCGACTTCGTCCCGCATCGGGCGGATCATCTGGCTGTGACAGACGTAGCAGCCTTCGCGGATGTAGACATCGCGCCCCGCCAGTTCCAGCGGAGTGTAGGGGCGCATACCTTCAACGTCCTCGATGGTATTGTCGAGGTAGAAGAGCGGCACGATCTGCACCAGTCCCCCAACGGTCACGGCAAGAAAGGCGAAGATTGCCAAAAGCGTGACGTTCTTTTCGAGGACAGCGTGTTTTTCGAGAATTGCCATTGTGTCCGGTCCTCCTTATTCGGCCGGCGTGGCATGGGCCGAGGCGGCACTGGCTTCAACAGCCGGCGAGCGCTTAACGGTCATCCACAGATTGTAGCACATGATCACGGCTCCGCCGAGGAACAGGCCACCGCCCAAAGCGCGCACCACATACATCGGGAACTTGGCGTCAACGGTCTGCGCGAACGAATTCACGAGGAAGCCGTTGGCATCCACTTCACGCCACATCAGGCCTTCCATGATGCCGGTCACCCACATGGACGCCGCGTAGAGCACGATGCCGATCGTGGCGAGCCAGAAGTGCCAGGACACCATCGACAGCGAATACAGACGCTCGCGGTTCCACAGCTTGGGCACCAGATAGTACAGCGCGCCAAAGGTGATCATGCCATTCCAGCCAAGGGCGCCAGAGTGGACGTGACCGATGGTCCAGTCGGTGTAGTGCGACAGCGAGTTGACCGCACGGATCGACATCATCGGACCTTCGAAGGTCGACATGCCGTAAAAGCCGATCGAGATCACCATCATACGGATCACCGGATCGGTGCGCAGCTTGTCCCATGCGCCGGACAGCGTCATCAGGCCGTTGATCATGCCACCCCAGGACGGCATCCACAGTACGATCGAGAACACCATGCCAAGGGTCGACGCCCAGTCAGGCAGCGCGGTGTAGTGCAGGTGGTGCGGACCGGCCCAGATATAGATGAAGATCAGCGCCCAGAAGTGGATGATCGACAGCTTGTAGCTGAACACCGGACGTTCGGCCTGCTTCGGCACGAAGTAGTACATCATGCCAAGGAAGCCCGCGGTCAGGAAGAAGCCCACGGCGTTGTGGCCATACCACCACTGCGTCATGGCATCTTGCACACCCGAGAAGACCTGAACCGATTTGGAACCCCAGATCGACACCGGGATCGACAGGTTGTTGAAGACATGCAGCATTGCGACGGTCAGGATGAACGACAGGTAGAACCAGTTTGCCACGTAGATGTGCGGCTCTTTGCGCTTGACGATGGTGCCGACGAAAACCGCCAGATAGCAAAGCCAGACGATGGTCAGCCAGATGTCAACGTGCCACTCGGGCTCGGCGTATTCCTTGGACTGGGTCGAGCCCAGAAGATAACCGGTTGCGGCCAGCACAATGAACAGCTGGTAGCCCCAGAATACGAACCAAGCCAGATTGCCGCCCCAGAGGCGCGCGGCGCTGGTGCGCTGCACCACGTAGAACGAGGTTGCGATCAGAGCGTTGCCGCCAAAGGCGAAGATCACCGCTGAGGTATGCAACGGGCGCAGGCGCCCAAAGTTGGCAAATCCTTGAGCCCATTCGAAGTTGAGCCCCGGGAACGCCAGCTGCGTTGCGATGAAGGTGCCGGCCAGAAAGCCGACAACGCCCCAGAAGGCGGTTGCAATCACGCCGGCGCGTATAACGCCGTCCATGTATTCGTTTTGAGGTGCGGCCACGACCGGTTCATCGGTACGGCGTAGGGTCCACAGGAAAAGCCCTGCTGAAACCAGCAGAATGATAATCGCATGGACCTGATAAGCAAGATCGCGCGCGTAGCTGGCCGCGACCATCGCAAAGATCGCAACCAAACCCAGCACGATGAGCTTGATATAGTTCAACATTGTTCGTCCCTTCGTCTTCCCTGCACGATTCGGATACTTGGCAGGCTGTTTTAGACTGTGGGGGTTTTGAGGGGTTTAGGTAAAGGCGACCTTGATCTGCATCAATGGATGCCGCGATGCGGCTTGACGCGTGTCAAAGTGCGACGTTCTGTGCGCGGTTACTGTGCAATTAGTGAACCAGCTTTCTGACTGAGGAAACGCCATGAGCTATAAATCGATTCTGACCGTTGTAACCGATCCGGACCTGGCCGAGAGCACAGTCGCACATGCTGCGGCCGTGGCCATCGGCGCGGATGCCCATCTTGATGTCATGTGCTTTGGCGTCGATCGCACGCAGACGGGGTATTATTATGCAGGGGCCAATGCGATGGTCCTGCAGGAAACTCTGACCCGCGCCTCTGCCGAAGCCGAGGCGCTGGCCGAGCAGGTCCGCCATATCCTTGGCCGCTTTGAGGTACGTTGGGGAGTCGAGCATGGCGTGGCCCAACTGGCCGACATTGGCCGGCATGTTGCCTCGCGCGCACGGTTTTCGGACTTGGTGGTCTTGCCGAAACCCTATGGCAAGGATCACGGGGTCGAGCTTGAGCCGGTGATCGAGGGGTCGATGTTCGAAGGCCAGGTGCCCGTTGTTGTGGTGCCCGACGATGTGGAGCCGCCGACCCAGCCCAAGCGCGTTGTGATCGGCTGGAATGAAAGCGCCGAGGCGCTGCGCGCCGTTCGGGCGGCAATGCCGGTGCTCAAGGGGGCGGACGCAGTGCATGTCGTGGTCATCGACCCGCCGCAGCATGGGCCGAACCGCTCGGATCCGGGCGGGATGTTGTCGCAGTACCTGGCCCGCCATGGCGTGAAGGCCGAGATCGACGTGCTGTCCAAAACGATGCCACGGGTGTCGGACGTGTTGATGCGCCATGTCAGCGATATCAACGCCGATCTGGTGGTGATGGGGGCTTATGGACATTCGCGGTTCCGTGAAGCGATCCTTGGCGGAGCAACCCGGAACATGCTGGAGCAGGCGGCAGTGACGGTCTTTATGGCACACTGATCCCGGGACGGGGCGGCGCTCGCTCTTTCAGAGCCTCGCCCCACCCACCGTCCCGCAGCAGCCCACTCGTTGTGGGGGCGCCCGGGATGGATTTTCTTGTAGCAATTCGGCGATCTGGTAGCCTGTTGCCACGCTACAGGAGAATTCGCATGACCTATGTTTCTGGTTTTCTTGCCCCGGTGCCCGAGGGCAAGAAAGACGTCTATATCGAAAAGGCGAAGGCTGGCTGGCCCTTGTTCAAGGAATACGGTGCCACCAGCATGGTTGAGACATGGGAGGAAGACGTGCCGGATGGCAAACTTACGTCCTTCCCCTTGGCCGTTAAAAGGGAGCCGGGGGAAAAGATCGTGTTTTCCTGGATCACCTGGCCGGACAAGGCCACCTGTGACGCTTGCTGGGCCTCAATGGAAACAGATCCGCGCTGGCAGGTTATGATGGACATGCCCTTCGACGGGAAACGCATGGTTTTCGGTGGGTTTGAGCAGATCGTAAGTCTTTGAAGCTGCGCGGGCGGGGTCTACAGCCCGCCTAGCTATCCAGCATCAGGCAAAGATGCCGCCGTCCGCATCATCACCTGCTTCGTCCAGAAGGCGGCCCATGTCCGGAATGGTGACATGTCGTTTACCTTCAAGGTGGATAACGCCGTCCTTTTTCAGGGCGGAAATCTGACGGCTGACGGTTTCCAAGGTCAGACCGAGGTAGTCGGCCATGGCTTCGCGCGTTAGCGGAAGGTCGAAGACCAGCGGCCCGTCCGAGCCTTTGAGCTTGAGCGTCGCATCGCGCCGCGCAATGATCGAGAGCAGCGACGCGATCTTTTCGCGGGCGGTTTTGCGGCCCAGCACCAGCATCCATTCGCGTGCGGCATCAAGTTCGTCCAGCGTCATTTCCAGCAGGCGCTGGGCGATGTGGGGCGTGCGGCCCATCATGTCTTCGAAGGGCGATTTGCGGAAGCAGCACATGACCAGATCGGTCGTCGCCACAACGTCATAGGCCGCAGTGTCGCGACCGGGGCGGCCGACGAAATCCGATGGCAGCAAAAGCCCGACCATCTGTGTACGGCCGTCCTCCATTGCCTGGGTCAGGGTCGCGATCCCGGAAACCACGGAGCCGACAAAATCCATGCGGTCACCAGACCAGATCACCGTCTGACCTGCTTCGAACTTGCGATAATACTTGATCTCTTCAAGCCGCTCGAGTTCATCGCTTTCACAGCGTGCGCAGACGGCCCGATGGCGGATCGGGCAGCTTTCGCATTGCTGCGAGATGGCAAGACTACGTTCATTCAGCATCGGTCTACTCTTGTTGATCTGAGTCAAGGTCGTGCTCCCCCGATGTAAATAACCCTACGCGGATGGACACGCGAACACAACTCGCCCGGCTGGGCCTTTTCGACGCAAAAGTACCACGGTACACCTCTTATCCCACCGCGCCTCATTTTGCCGGGGACGTCGGGCCTGCCCGATTCGCCCAGTGGATTGAAGCACTTCCTGAAGATGGGGATATATCTTTATATTTGCATGTACCTTTTTGCCGCAGGCTGTGCTGGTTCTGTGCCTGCCGCACGCAAGGGACCTCCACACTGAGTCCGGTCGAGGCTTATGTCGAGACTTTGAAGGCAGAACTGGCCTTGTTGCGTCGCCATTTGCCCAAGGGTGTCAAACTGTCGCGGCTGCATTGGGGCGGGGGGACGCCAACGCTTTTGACGCCCGACATGATGAAGGGCCTGATCGCCGAGATTCGCGCCACGGCAGATTTTGCCGAGAACGCTGAATTCTCGGTCGAGATCGACCCGAACGAGGTGGACGGCGCGCGTCTGGATGTCTTGGCCGCAGGCGGAATGAACCGAGCTTCTATCGGGGTGCAGGATTTCGATCCCGAAATTCAAGAAACCATCGGACGACCCCAAGGGTATGAGATCACGCGCAAGGCTGTGGACCTGATCCGCGAGCGCGGCGTGGCAAGCCTGAACGCCGATATCCTGTTTGGACTGCCGCATCAGTCGCAGGCGCGGATCACGGAAACGGTGCAAAAACTGCTGAGCTTCAGTCCGGACCGTGTGGCGCTTTATGGCTATGCGCATGTGCCATGGATGGCAAAGCGGCAGCAGATGATCCCCTCGGACGCCTTGCCGACGCCAACAGAACGGTTGGACCTGTTCGAGACAGCTCAGCGGCTGTTTCTTTGGGATGGCTATGAAGAGATCGGCATCGACCATTTTGCGCAGCCTTCGGACGGGTTGGCGATTGCCAGGAAAACGGGGCGGCTGCGACGCAATTTCCAAGGCTATACCGACGACAGGGCCACGGCGCTGATCGGTATCGGCGCTTCGTCGATTTCGCGTTTTCCGCAAGGCTTCGCGCAGAACGCCTCGGGGACTTCGGCGCATACCTCTGCGATCCGCGACGGGCAGTTTTCGACGGCCCGGGGGCATGTGTTCAAAGGCGAGGACCTGTTGCGCAGCCGTTTGATCGAAATGGTCATGTGCGATTTTCGGATCAACGCGGATGAGATCCTGCGGGATTTCGACATTTCGCGCGAGGCATTGTTCGCATTGCTCAAGGCTGCCAACGCGAGGTTTGATCACTTGCTGGAGATCACCGACGAGGGGCTGTTCATCCCGCACAAGGTGCGCCCGCTGACACGTATCGTGGCGCGGTCCTTTGACGCTTATGATCTGAGCAAGGCGGGCCACAGTTCGGCCATCTGACGGGACGGAATGCGGCGCTCGCTCTTTCAGAGCGTCGCCCCGCCCACCGTCCCGCAGCGATTGACTAAACGGCGATCTCGAAAGCGGCCGAAAGCAGGGTCTTGGTGTAGTCCGTCTGCGGCGCGTCAAAGATATCCTGCGCGTTGCCGTATTCGATCACATCGCCTTGTTTCATCACGATGACCTTGTGGCTCATGGCGCGGACGACTTTCAGATCGTGGCTGATGAAGAGATAGGCGAGGTTGTACTTGCGCTGCAGTGCACGCAGCAGATCGACGATCTGCACCTGAACGGTCATGTCCAAGGCGCTGGTGGGTTCGTCCAGAACCACGAGGCGTGGGCGCAAGACCATGGCGCGGGCGATGGCGATGCGTTGCCGCTGTCCGCCGGAAAATTCATGTGGATAGCGGTGCATGGTACCCGGGTCGAGGCCGACTTCCTGCATGACTTCGGTCACCGCTTCTCGATGTGGGCGCCCGTCGGGCGATCCGTGAACGCCCAGCCCCTCGGCGATGATCTGTTCGCAGGTCATGCGAGGAGAGAGGCTGCCGAAAGGGTCCTGAAACACGATCTGCATTTCCGAACGCAAACGGCGCAGGTCCTTGGTGGACCAGCTGCGTACATCCTGCCCGCGATAGGTAATCCCGCCCTCGGACTGGATCAGGCGCATGATGGCCAGCGCCAGTGTCGTCTTGCCCGAGCCGCTTTCGCCCACGATGCCTATGGTTTCCCCAGCGCGAACCGCAATCGACGCATCGTTGACGGCCTTCACATATCCGACGGTTTTCTTCAGGAGGCCTTGGTGGATCGGAAACCAGATCTTCAAATGCTCCGTGCTGGCAATTTCTTCGGCATCATCTTCGACGGGATCCGGCAGCCCGGTGCTTTCGGCGGACAGCAGCATCTGGGTGTACGGGTGCCGGGGGTTGTCAAAAATTTCGGCCGTTGCCCCTTGTTCAACGATTTCGCCGTTTTTCATCACACAGACCCGGTCGGCAAATTTCCGCACGATGGTCAGATCGTGGGTGATGAACAACATGCTCATGTCTTCGGCCTGCTTCAAATCCGCCAAAAGCTGAAGGATCTGCGCCTGAATGGTCACGTCCAACGCGGTTGTTGGTTCATCAGCGATCAGCAGGTCAGGTCCGTTTGCCAAGGCCATGGCGATCATGACGCGCTGGCGCTGGCCACCCGAAAGCTGGTGCGGATAGGATGTAAGGCGCGTTTCCGGGTCGCGAATGCCGACCCTGTTGAGCAGGTCGAGAATGCGAGCGCGCGCTGCGTCGCCGACCAGCCCCTGATGCAGGGCAAGGCTTTCGCCCAGTTGTTTTTCCAAGGTGTGCAGAGGGTTGAGTGATGTCATCGGCTCTTGGAAGATAAAGCTGATGTCGTTCCCGCGCACCTTGCGCAGCAGTTTTTCCTGAGCGCCGATCATCTGCTGGCCCTCGTAGAGGACAGAGCCCTGAACCTCGGCGGAATCGCCCAAAAGCGAGACGGTTGACAGTGCGGTCACGGATTTCCCTGACCCGCTTTCCCCCACCAGAGCCACGGTTTCACCGCGCCCAACGGTGAACGACACGCCTTTGACCGCCATATTGCTTTGGCCGTCCTGACGGAACGACACCTTCAGGTCCTTCACTTCGAGGATATTGCTCATGAGAAGGTTTTCCTTGGGTCGAAAGCATCGCGCACGCCTTCGAAGATGAAGACCAGCAAGGACAGCATCAGGGCAAAGACGGTGAAGGCGGTGAAGGCCAGCCAGGGCGCTTGCAGGTTCTGTTTGGCTTGCAGCGTCAGCTCGCCCAGCGAGGGTGCCGAAGAGGGCAGGCCGAAGCCGAGAAAATCAAGCCCGGCCAATGTGCTGATCGTTCCGGTAACGATAAAGGGGGCCATGGTCAGCGTTGCGACCATGGCGTTGGGCAGCATGTGGCGGAACATGATTTTCCAGTTGGAGACACCCAGCGCCTTGGCGGCGCGCACGTATTCAAGGTTGCGCGCGCGCAGGAATTCGGCCCGCACCACGCCGACAAGCGAGGTCCAGCCAAAGAGAATCATAAGAACCACCAGCAGCCAGAAACTTCGCCCGAGGATCGCGAACAGGATGATGATCACGTAGATTGACGGCGTCGCACCCCAAATCTCGATTAGGCGTTGAAAGATCAGATCAAGCCAACCGCCGAAATAGCCTTGAAGGGCGCCGGCGATGATACCGACAAGACTGGCGCAGAGGGTGACGATCAAGGTAAATAGGATCGACAGGCGGAAGCCATAGATCACCCGGGCCAGCACATCGCGCTTTGTATCGTCGGTGCCCAGCCAGTTCTGGCTGTTCGGGGGCAGGGGGGCGGCGCCGGGACGATCCACTGGGGTGTTGAAACTGTAGGGGATCACCGGCCACAGCATCCAGCCCTTCTGGAAATCGCCCTCAAGGGTATCGCCGTTGTCCACCGCCTCCATCAGGCCTTCGGGATCGTCAAAGCAGTCTTCGATCCCGCCGGTGCGGATCAGGCATTTCACCTCGGGGTCGCGATAGGCGGCCTCGGTCTTGAAGTCGCCGCCAAACTCGGTCTCGGGGTAGAAGTTGTAGATCGGGGTGTAATAGTCGCCGCGGTAGTTCACGAGGATGGGTTTGTCGTTCGCCAGAAACTCGGCAAAAAGCGAGAGGACAAAGAAGACAAGGAAGATCCAGAGCGACCAGAAGGCGCGGCGATTGCGTTTGAAGTTGCGCCAACGGCGTTGGTTCAGCGGGGACAGGGCCATGGCTTAACCCTCGCGTTTTTCAAAGTCGATGCGCGGATCGACCAGCACATACATCAGGTCGGACAGGATGTTCACCACAAGGCCGATCATGCCAAAAATGAACAAAGTGCCGAAGATCACCGGGTAATCGCGTGCCACGGCTGCCTCGAACCCCAAGCGGCCCAAGCCATCCAGCGAAAAGATCGTCTCAATGATCAGGCTGCCGGAAAAGAAGACGCCGATGAAGACCGACGGAAAGCCAGCGATCACGATCAACATGGCGTTGCGGAAAACGTGGCCGTAAAGAACTTTGCTTTCGGCAAGGCCCTTGGCGCGGGCGGTCATGACGTAGTGCTTCTTGATCTCGTCCAGAAAGCTGTTCTTGGTCAGCAGGGTCAGCGTGGCAAAGGCCGCGATGGTCGAGGCGATGACCGGAAGGGCGATGTGCCAGAAGTAGTCGGCAACCTTGCCGAGCAGGCTCAGCTCATCGAAATTGTCTGATGTCAGGCCGCGCAAAGGGAAAATTTGCCAATAACTGCCGCCCGCAAACAGCACCAGCAGCAGGATGGCGAACAGGAACCCGGGGATGGCATAGGCGACGATGATCGCCCCCGAGGTCCAGGTGTCAAAGCTGGTGCCGTCATGCACGGCTTTGCGAATGCCCAAGGGGATCGAGACGATATATGCAATGAGCGTAGACCAAAGGCCAAGGCTGATCGAAACGGGCATCTTTTCGATCACGAGGTCAATCACGCTGATCGATCGAAAGTAGCTTTCGCCAAAATCGAAGCGCATGTAGTTCCACAGCATGTTCAAAAAGCGTTCCAGCGGCGGTTTGTCAAAGCCGAACTCTTTTTCCAGCTGGGCAATGAATTCAGGGGGCAAGCCGCGACGGCCGACGTTCTCGTCGCCGCCGCCGACCACTTCACCGCCGCCCCCGGCAATGCCTTGAAAGACATCGCCTTCGCCTTCGATCTGGGCAATGATCTGTTCGATCGGCCCGCCGGGGACAAATTGCACGAGGGCAAAGTTGATGATCATGATCCCTAGCAAGGTCGGGATGATCAGCAAAAGTCTTCTGAGGATATAGGCGCCCATTTCGGATTAAAGCGCCCCGGCGTCGCGCAGTTTCTGCGCCTTTTCCTCATCCCACCACCAGATCGAGGTTTCGCCCATCGCCAGCGGCGGCGGATTGTCGGTGTAGGGCCGGTCAAAGACATCGCGGTATGCGATGTTGTGCGTTCCCTTGTACCACTGCGGCACCCAGATGTGCATGGCGCGCAGCACGCGGTCCAATGCGCGCACGGCGATATCCAGTTCTTCGCGCGTCTTGGCATCGGCGATGATGCGGATCAGCTTGTCGACGCCTTCGTTTTGCAACCCGGCGATGTTGACGGAACCGGGCGTATTGGCCGAGGCCGATCCGAAGATCTGCTGCAACTCATCCCCGGGTGTCTGCGACATCGAGAACCGCTGGGTTACCATGTCGTAGTCGAAGTTCTTTTCGCGTTCCTGAGATTCGGCGGCGTCCACGCGGTTGTGCGTGGCGTCCACGCCAAGCCGTCTGAGGTTGTCGATAAAGGGGTTGATGATCCGGTCAAAGCCGGGGGCGTCGTTGAGGATTTCCAGCGTCAGCTTTTCGCCATCCCGGTACCGAAACCCGTCGTCACCAACGATCCAGCCCGCTTCTTCAAGAAGGGCACCGGCGCGGCGCAGCACGCGGCGGTCAGCAAGGTCATCGGCCTTGGAGACCGCGGGCACAAAAGCCTCTTGGGTAAAGACGGTTTCGGGGAAGTATTCGCGCAGCGGTTCCAGCAGCGCCAGCTCGGCCTCGGACGGCATACCCGAGGCTTGAAGCGTCGGAGAGTTTTCCCAGAAGCTGTCGGTTCGCTCGTAAAGTCCGTAGAACAGGCTTTCATTCGACCATTCAAAGTTGAAGGCCATGCCGATGGCTTGGCGTACCCGGGAATCCTGGAATTTGTCGCGGCGCAGGTTGAACCAGAAACCCTGTGTGCCTGCAGGGCGGCCATCGGGCAGGGTCTCACGCTTGACATAGCCTTGTTGGACGGCCGGGAAATCATACCCGGTGGCCCAATCCTTGGAGGTATATTCCTCGCGGAAGTAATAGGCGCCACCTTTGAAGGCCTCGAGAGCGGTGGTGTAGTCAGCGAAATACTCGAACTTGAGAATGTCGAAATTGTTGTGTCCGACGTTGACCGGCAGATCCTTGGCCCAATAATCATCGCGCAGTTTGTAGGACACTGACCGCCCCGCATCGATCGCGTTCAGCTTATAGGGGCCCGACCCAAGCGGCGGTACAAGGCTGCTTTCGGTGAAATCGACGGTCTCGTAATAGGCTTCGGACAGGATCGGGATCCCGCCGGCGGTCATCAGCAACTCGCGCAGCGGACCTTTGGGGTCAAAGGTGAATTTCACGGTGTGATCGTCCAGCGCCTCGGCCGATTGGAAGTATTGGAAAGTGGTTTTGAAGCTGGGGCGGCCCTTGTCCTTCAGGATGTTGAAGGAAAAGACCACGTCCTGTGCTGTGACCGGGGTGCCGTCGCTGAACATCGCCTCGGGGCGCATGTGAAAGATCACCCATTCGCGGTTTTCCGGATACTCGAGGCTTTTTGCGACAAGGCCGTACATGGCGTCCGGCTCTTCGAGGTTGCCGGTCATCAGCGTGTCGAAAAAGACCGAAGCCCCGATGGCCGCATTGCCCTTGAGAATATAGGGGGTCAGGCTGTCAAAGGTGCCAAAGGCCCAGGTCGAAAACTCGCCGCCCTTCGGCGCGTCGGGGTTCACATAGTCGAAATGCTCAAAACCCGCGCCATACTTCAAATCGCCAAAGGTCGAGACCCCGTGGGCCTTGATCACCTTGTCCTGAGCCATGGCGAATGTTGCGGCAAATGCCAAAACCAAAACGCTGAGCGCTGTGATGGCGAAGCCTCGGTTTTTCGGGGCCGGGATGCTTTGAGTGCGGGCGTGTGGTCGTGTCATGTGCTCTCCCCTGCGTCTTCAGCCATTCTTGGCCTGTTAACCAAGTTATTGGGGTTAGACTGTCATTGATCAAGTTGAGATTGCGTAAACGTGAGAGATGCGGCGCAACGCGTGTACGACAAGGCGCTTTGCACGAAAAAGGGCCACACCCGAAAGGTGCGGCCCTGTTTTTTAACATCCCGACGGGGTTAGCCGCCAAGAGTTTCGAGGTAAGCGATCAAGTTTGCGCGATCTTCTTCCTTGGGCAGGCCCTTGAAGCCCATCGTGGTGCCCGGAGCCGCTTCTTTCGGGTTGGTCAGGAAGGTGCTGAGATGCTCGGGTGTCCAGGCATCGCCAATCGCATTCAGCGAGCCAGAGTAGCCAAAGCCCGCGACGCTGCCGATGGCGCGACCGACGACACCATTCAGGTGCGGGCCGGTTGCGTCTGTGCCGTCGATCTTGTGGCAAGCCCGGCATTTGCCAAAGACCTTTTCGCCCTTGGCAGGATCGGCCGAGGCCAGAAGAGTGGCAAAATCGACAGTCTCTACGGGGCCGGTATCCTCACCGCCGCCAACTTCGATCACGTAAGCTGCCTGTTGTTCGCCGCCATGGCCCCCGCCGGTGTGGTACAGCACTTCCGCGCCCCACTTGCCCAGCAAAAAGACCAGAAATGCGCCGCAGACACCGCCCACGATTTTTGTAAGTGTCATCGTATCCAGCATGAGAAGCCCTGTTCGTCTGAAACTTGGTTCGGGCGGGTATCTACGGCTTCCATTCGCGCATGGCAAGGTATAGAAGCCGCGACCAATCGCCCGATCCCGATTTATACCCAAGGAAATCCAGCCATGAGCAAGCGTATCGCCTTCCAGGGAGAGCTTGGTGCCTATTCGCATCAGGCCTGCGCCGAGGCCCGCCCGGATATGGAGGCTCTGCCGTGCAAAACCTTTGAGGATGTGATCGAGGCCGTGCGCAGCGACAGGGCTGAACTGGCGATGCTGCCGGTGGAAAACACCACCTACGGGCGGGTTGCGGACATCCATCGCCTGCTGCCGGAAAGTGGGCTGCGGATCGTCGACGAAGCCTTTGTGCGCGTGCATATCAGCCTTATGGCCCTGCCCGGCGTGCAGATCGAAGAACTGGAAGTCGTGCGCGCCCATCTGGTGCTTCTGCCGCAAGCGCAGGACTTTTTGACGCGCTACGGCATTCGTGGTGAGGCCGCTGCCGACAGCGCCGGAGCCGCCGCCGAGATCGCGGCAACGAATGATCGGACAGCGGGCGCCCTGGCCTCGGATCTGGCGGCAGAAACGCACGGATTGCATATCCTTGCGCGCCACATCGAAGATCACGCCCACAACACCACGCGCTTTTTGATCATGGGCAAGACGCCTGATTTTTCGCGCCGCGGTCAACACGGAATGATGACAACTTTTGTCTTTCAGGTGCGCAACATTCCTGCCGCCCTTTACAAGGCCATGGGGGGATTCGCGACCAATGGCGTGAACATGACCAAGCTGGAAAGCTACATGGTCGGCGGCTCGTTCACCGCGACGCAGTTCTACGCGGATATCGAGGGCCACCCCGACGACGCCAACGTCAAGCGCGCGCTGGAAGAGCTGGAGTATTTTACCTCGGTGCTGGAAGTACTGGGCGTTTACCCGCGCGATCCGCGCCGCGACTGAAGCCGTCAGATCAACAAGGACGCCGCGCCTTCTAGCCGCAGAAGCTGAACTTTGGTTTCAATCCCCGTCCCGCCGGAAAAGCCGCCAAGACCATTGGCGCCAAGCACGCGGTGGCAGGGGATGAGGATGGGCAAGGGGTTGCCACCGCAGGCTTGACCGACGGCCTGGGCCGGAACCCCAAGGTCCTTGGCCAGATCGCCGTAACGCCTTGTCTCTCCAAAGGGAATCGCTTGCATTGCCGCGCAGACGCGTTTCTGAAACTCGCGGGCGTCGATCCGCAGGGGCAGATCAAAGCTGTGCCGATCGCCGGCGAAATACTCGGCCAGTTGACGCTGGACCCGGCGTAGCAAAGGGGTGTCGTCGGCGGCGTCACCGCCCCATGTCACGCGGGTCAGGGCACCTTGGTCCTCGGTCACGGTCAATTTGCCCACCGGCGTTTCAAAACTGCGTTCGGGCATCGGGGGTGTCCTTTGCGGCGCGATTGTGCGGCCAAGGGTACGGGCACGGCCGTATTTGCATCAAGGCATTTCATTTCCGCGCCGGAACAGGCTAAAGGCGGGGACAGGAAAACAGGGGGCTTTGATGGAGCACGAAGAACTGGCGCGCATTGGTGCCTCGGCGCCGCGGCGCATGATTGGTGTGGGCGCGCTTTTGGGGTTGGGCGGCTTGCTGCTGTACGTGGGGCTGGCCACACCGATGAACAGCGTGCTTTGGCAAGCGGTCTTGATCGTTTGCGGGCTGATTGCTCTTTGGGCCAGTCAGATGATGTGGCGGGCCACGGCGATTGAACTGATCCTGACCGAAGAGGGGCTGTTCGAGGACACCGGCGCGGTTCTGGCCCGGATGGATGAGATCGCAAAGGTGGACCGGTCCCCCTTTGCGCTGAAGCCTTCGAACGGGTTTCTGATCATCCTCAAAGAGGCCAGGCCCCGCGCGTGGCGGCCCGGACTTTGGTGGCGCACCGGGAAACGGGTCGCAGTGGGCGGTGTCACCTCGAGCGGGGTGACCAAGCCGGTGGCCGATATCATGATCCTGCGCATTGCGCAGCGTGACGGAACCATATGACCCCGACCGCCGCAGGGACGATCGGGGTGTTTGGAAGTGCGGTGCGGCCCAAAGGCCGCGCCGGGATTAGCAGGTGGTCGCGTTCTCGGCGTTGTTGTTGCAAAGTGAGCCGCCGGGCGCGTCCTGATCGCCGTTGCCCCAACCGTTGTTGCCGCCTTCAAGTGCAGCAATGACCATCTTGGGCGTATAACGCGGACGGGTAAAGCTGTAGGCCTTGATGACAAAGGGATCGAGACCAACCTTGAAGACCGGTTTATGGTCGTCCCAATTCTCGACAATGATCAACTGGTCGCCGTCCATCGCTGTGGGCAGGCGATCCTGATAGTTGCCCATGTCGCCCGCAACCAGCGCTGTCTGGTCACCGCGTGTGTCGGACCAGAGAAACTCCCAGTTGGCCTTCTTGGCGTCATATTCCACCAGCGTCAGCCGCAACGATGTGCCTGTTGCTTCTGCGCGGGTCAGCAGTTTGAGCAGCTCATAGGCGCTGTCGACATAGGTGTCGTCGACCGAGTCGGTTTCACGCGACAGCATGTCAGAGATCACGAAGTTGGCCTTTTGGTTCACCGATTGCTGGCGGAAGGCGTCAAAGTAGACCCAGCAGGCCGCAAAAAGCCACAGCAGCACGGGCATGACAATGATCGCTTCGAGCGTGACATAGCCCTCTTGATCGCGGCGAAAGCGTGCAACGGTCCGCGAGAGGAGACGGGTCGGGTTTTTGATAGACATGAATCCGTTCCTTAGCTGGGTTCGTGCACAAAGGCAGTGGTTGCGACGATGGCGGTATAGCCTGCCTCATCCTTGGCAAGGCTGGAGCTGAGCGTGCCTGCCGGGGTGATCGGCTGGTATTTGTAGCAGGCGCGCAGCAACATCATGGCCTGATCGCCGCCGCGATAGAAACCGCGTACCGGGTTCACCTCTTGGCTGACGTCGACGCAGTCGGCGGATGTGGCTGGCGCGCTCCAGGCCCGCATGTCCAGCGACACCATTTCGAGGCGCAGCATGTTTTCGCAATCCGGCAGAACCGCAGCTCCTTGGCAGATCTGAGCCTTGAGCTGGTCATGCGTCACGTTCGAGGCAACATCGAGCCGCAGATCGCGAACGGTGTCGTCAAGCGCACGCTCCAGCGCCGTTTGGCGGATGGTCACGGTGCCCAATTCGACCCCCGACAGGATCAGGCCTAGAAAGACCGGGGTCCAAAGGGCGAATGGCACAACCATGGAACCGCGTTCGTCCCGTGCAAAGGACTTGAGGGCATTCTTTACAAAACTAATCATTGGATCAACCTCAGGGTCTGTAGGGTCCGTGCGATCTGGCTGAAGGTACTGTCCAGCTCACTGCCTTGAACGTCGAAGTAATGTGCAGGAGACGAGGCGCAGTCGCTCATCGCGGCAAGTCCGCGTGCGGGGGCCTCAACGCCGATGGCGTAGATCACGACACCTTCGTTCTTGGCGGCCGAGCACACCGTCGACAGGAACCCATCCGCCTGATCGCCGTTCTGGATTTCCTCCCAGGCGTAGTAGGCGTCGACGTACTGGTTATAGGTCACTTTGCCTTTGGTATAAGCGAACCAGTAGAATTCGTTGCCGATGGCGCTGGTCTTAAGGCGTGCGTACAGCTCTTTGTTTTCCATCTGGCGCGGTCCGCCGCCTTGCGTGAAATCAAACAGCGATTGTGCTTCGCAATGCAGGAAGGAGGCGTTGCAGTTCGCATTGGCCACCGCCGTTGAACTGGGGTCCGCGCTGCCCGTCACGGTCGAGGCGACCGCGGCCGTCACGTCATAAAGCGCATCATCCAGCGTCCAGCTGTAGGGGGTGGTCTTGAACGCGCCCCACGGGTTTGTATTCATCAGGTGCGTCCAAAGGTAGACGTCAGCCGTGTCGCCCGGAAGGTCGACGATCTTGATCGAATAACGGTCGTCGCTCAGATCAGCGGTGCCGTGGTCATCGACCCAGACGTTGGAGGTGCCGTATTTGCGTTCGGGCTTGAGATCGAACTGCGAGGTGTTCTGGCCGTCCGTCATGACGACAATGAATTTCAGCGTCTCGCCATCCGAATAGTCGGCCGGGCGCGATGTCGGCGGAGCATCCATTTCACCAGCGCTGACCATCTGATCCATGATCGTGCGGGCCGAAGGATCAAGCAGGGCGGCGCCCCACTTCACGCCAAGGTCGATCGCCGTGTTGCCGCCTGCCGTCAGCGCATCGATCTGCGCTTTCAGGAAATCGGGGTCCGAGCTGTGCGGGATGATCCGGGCACTGTTGCCGGTCGGGCACCACGACTGAGTCGCCTCAGTGCCGCCGTCAAAGGGATCAAAGTGCGCGATTTGCGTCAACTGATCGATCGTGTTGACCGTCGGGGTGCTGTAATCCGACGCCTCGAAGGTAACGCAATGGGAAAACGGGTGGGCATCTTCGACGTTGAAATAGGCCGCAAGGTCTTCGCCCATGTTCACGGTCGCGCTGTAGGGAACAAGCGAGATCGAGACCAGAGAATTGACCGCATCGGCGGGCATCATCGTGTCGATAAAGGATTTGGCAGCTGTTTTCAGCTGTTCGATCTTGGTTCCGGTCATCGAGCCCGAAATGTCGAGCACCATCGAAATCTCGATATTGCCGACACCGTTCAGCGCGGTTGCCACACCAGAGGCGTTCAGCGTGTCGACGCCGATCAGCGACATCAGATGCGATGGCATGGTCACCTGACCCGAAGCCGTGACCTCGCGTTTGCCGACATCCTGCGTGACCTCAACCGACTGAAGCGCATCAGCTAGGCCCATGGCCGAGAAATATTCCTGTACCGTGGCGGTGGGGTCCATTTCGTTGTCGACATTGGCCGCAGCAAGAACCGCACGATCCAGCGTGTTCTGGATCTTGTTCCGCTTAAGCTCGGCATGGATCATGTCAATGCCGATACCGCCGAAGACCATCATCACCAAAGCCCCGGCAACAGCCAGATAGGACATGTTCCCGGCTTCGTCGGCCCAGAAACGTCCCAACCAACCGCCAGAGGCGGACTTGAAAGCGCGAGCCGGTAGAGCGGCCTCGTTCTTGAGCGCGTTCAAAACCTTTTTCATTTCGTTACCTTCCCCCCCAGGACAGCGCCTGGGCGTAAGCCACTATGCACACATTGCGATGAAGATTTTATGCCTAAGGATGAGGGCATAAATGGGGCGATTTGAAAGGCAATTTCCCTTATTTTTATGGGTTTTGGTGGACAGTTACGGATTGGCGAGGGCTTTGTTTCGCGGGCGGGAACAGGCGGGGCGAATTCTGCTTTTGTTCCGCGTCGCAAACCCTAAACTTGGGCAAAACAATGTTTGGGTCACAGCCCATGTCGCGTTAACCTGATTCCCATGGGAAGCGCGTTCCCTCCGAAATTCGGATCACATTTGATGTAACGCGCGAAAAAGGAGGACCCATTTTATGTCCGCAGCCCCGTCGAACGAACCGAGTTTTCGGGAATCCGTCGATCTGATGTACAATCGCGCCGTTGCATTGATGGATCTGCCGCCGGGGCTCGAGGAAAAGATACGCGTCTGCAACGCCACTTATACCGTGCGTTTTGGTGTGCGTCTTCGCGGGCAGATCCAGACCTTCGTCGGCTACCGCTCGGTTCATTCCGAACATATGGAGCCGGTCAAGGGCGGCATCCGCTTTGCTCTGGCGGTAAACCAGGATGAAGTCGAAGCCCTGGCAGCTTTGATGACCTACAAGTGTGCCTTGGTCGAAGCGCCCTTTGGCGGTTCAAAGGGGGGGCTTTGCGTCGATCCGCGCCAGTATGATGAACATGAGCTGGAACAGATCACCCGGCGTTTCGCCTATGAGCTGATCAAGCGCGATCTGATCCATCCCTCTCAGAACGTCCCGGCCCCCGACATGGGCACGGGCGAGCGTGAGATGGCCTGGATTTCGGACCAATACGCCCGGATGAACACCACGGACATCAACGCGCGCGCCTGCGTGACGGGCAAACCGTTGAACGCAGGGGGCATCGCTGGCCGGGTCGAGGCGACGGGCAGGGGGGTGCAATACGCTCTGCGCGAATTCTTCCGCTATGAAGAGGACAAGGCCGCCGCGGGTTTGGCCGGCAAGCTGGCGGGCAAGCGGGTCATCGTTCAGGGGCTGGGCAACGTGGGCTATCACGCGGCCAAGTTCCTGCGCGATGAAGACGGTGCCAAGATCATCGGGATCATCGAACACGACGGCGCCCTGTTCAATGAAGAGGGCCTGAACGTCGATGCGGTGCGCGACTGGATCGTCCGGCACGGCGGCGTCACCGGGTATCCCGACGCGGTCAATACGGCCGAGGGCGCAGAGGTGCTCGAGGCGGACTGCGACATCCTGATCCCCGCCGCGCTTGAAGGCGTCATCAACCTGTCGAATGCCCATAACATCAAAGCCAACCTGATCATCGAAGCCGCCAACGGTCCAATCACCGCCGGAGCGGATGACATCCTTCGCACCAAGGGGGTGGTGATCATTCCTGACATGTATGCCAATGCGGGCGGTGTGACGGTGTCCTACTTTGAATGGGTCAAGAACCTCAGCCACATTCGCTTTGGCCGAATGCAACGCCGTCAGGAAGAGTCGCGCCACCAACTTGTCATAGATGAGCTTGAGCGGCTTTCGTCGGATACAGGCATCGGTTGGACCCTGTCGCCGGACTTCAAGGAAAGGTATCTGCGAGGCGCTGATGAGCTTGAACTGGTGCGCTCGGGGCTCGATGACACGATGCGGATTGCCTATCAGGCCATGCGCGCGGTCTGGCATGGCCGGGACGATGTCACCGATCTGCGCACAGCGGCCTATATCGTCGCCATCGACCGAGTTGCCAAAAGCTATCGGGCAAAGGGCCTTTAGCCACGTTCCACCTATTATGTACTGGAAAAGGCGTTGCGGTCTGCGGCGCCTTTTTCTGTGGCGGTCTTACGGGTTCGAAACAACGCTTAATCAAATGCCGCGCGAAGTTAGATGAAATCCTAGGGGAAGTTCACTTTTTCGCCCCAATCCTGAACACATCCGTATCCGAATTCCTAACTAGCGTTGAATCTGTCGCGGCCTTCTTCGGGTCGCGAACAAGAACAACGGGAGTACCGGCCATGAAACTTGTTGGCGAGCCTAACCCGCGCTTCTTGGGGGAAGAAGACGGCAATATGACCATTTTTTCGGTCTTCATGGTGGTGTTGATCATCATGATCACCGGCGCTTCGGTGGACATCATGCGTAATGAGTCCGTCCGCACCAAAATGCAGGCGACCTTGGACCGCGCTGTGCTGGCCGCCGCTGACCTTGATCAGTTACAGGAACCCACGGGCGTCGTGTTGGATTATGTGGCCAAGGCCGGTCTGACAGATCACCTGACCTATCTTGATGTCCAGACCGCGCCCAATTCGCGGACGGTCACAGCGGCCAGCGCCGCCGACTTGGACACGATCTTTCTGCATATGTCGGGTTTCGACTCGCTCCGCGCAGGTGCGCTGAGCGCGGCGGATGAGCGGATCACCAATGTGGAAATTTCCATGGTGCTCGATATCTCGGGGTCCATGCGGTGGAATGACCGGATGACACGGCTCAAGCCGGCGGCAAAGGATTTTGTCGATAAGGTCATGAACGATGGCACCCACGGTGTGACAACGCTGAACCTGATCCCCTTCGCCGGACAGGTGAACCCAGGCGACATCATGTTCGACTATTTCCGCGGCGAACGTCCGAAGATCAAGCAGAACAACGGTTGGGGCAACGGCGATCAGGATGCCCCCGGCGGCTCGCTGTGTAACAATAATGCCGAGAATGCCGACGAAGGCGCGGCCGATCCCTCCTGCAGTTCAGGGGAGACTGCGCCCTACGTGCTGCCAACCGCCGATGGATTTTTCGACCCTTGGGCCGATGCGATTTCGAATATCGTGATCTATTTCGATACGGACGGCGACGACATCTATGATCGTGCCCACAAGATCGAAGGTTTCCCGGCGGACGCCCCACGGGATGCAGATGACTTCTTCCGCGGTGCTGTGGCCTATGCCGTGGCGGCGGACACTGAGATTACCGATCCCGCACAATTCCTTGGTATCTCGATCAGGGGTGGCCACGAAAAGAACCGTTATTTTCAGGTCAAGGGCGATCAGAACGGTCCGGCGTCGGATCTTGGCCCAACCAAGAACACCGGCAACATCCCCGGTGCAACCTTTCAGTACAGCTCGATCGACTATGCGCATTGGGAACAGTCCTATGTGTCCCCAAACCTGGCCCTGTACGACTCTGCCGCGCCCGCTCCGGAAGAGGTCAACGTGAACATGCCGGGGTCATGCATTGAGATTTACGACGACGAATTCAACACCAGTGCAATGCCGTTGTCCTCCGATTACGTGCCACACTTCAATTACTGGCCATATGAAGCAAGCGTCATGGATTGGGGCTGGTGCCCGGGTGAAGACACAGCCGTTCAATACTATTCCTCGGATGCGGAGCAATTGAAGACCTTTATCGAAGATATGCGGATGCATGACGGTACAGGCGCGCAATATGGCATGAAATATGCGCTGTCATTGCTTAACCCCGATACCCGGGAAGCCGTCAGCCACATGATTGCCGAAGGGCTTGTCGCACCGCAATTCGAGGGCCGTCCAATCAATTGGCAGGATCCTGAGACGGAAAAGTACATCGTGATGATGACGGATGGCAATGTCACCGAACAATACCGTCCGCTTGATCCCAAGGCTGCAATCAATGGCGAAGTTGCCCTGCAAACTCAGGGGAGTGGCACCTACGAGAAAATCTCCAACGCCTCGCACAATGTCGAAAACCTACACAAGCAATGTGACCTTGCCAAGGAATTGGGAGTGACCGTCTTTACGATAGCTTTCGAGACAAGCGAAAGCGCAGCTGCGGAAATGCGCTCCTGTGCATCGTCGGAAAGTCACTTCTTCCATGTTCAGGGTGAGGAGATTGCCGAGGCTTTCGACACCATTGCCCGCCAGATCAATAACCTGAGGCTGATCCAATGAGCGCGGTATTCCAAAAACAGAGCGGCCTATTCGAAAGCGTAGGCCCCCTAGTCACCCGCATATATGTAAATGACGTTAGGTTAACCCTTGAACCGTCCAAAGCCGTTAAATCGCGCCAACTCGGGCGCAAAGTTGCCCCAATCTTGTCCGATTCACCAAGCATTAACCTTTTCAACCCCGCAGCGAGTGAGGGGACGAATGCAAGGAATGCACGGCATGAAACGTTCAATGGATACAATCGACGCCTTCGTTCGGGACGAAGAGGGCAACGTAACGATCTTCTCGGTCTTCATGGTAATTCTGGTGCTCATCATCACGGGCGCATCGGTGGACATCATGCGTTTTGAAGCCACCCGTACCAAGATGCAGAGCTCCATGGACCGCGCGGTTCTGGCGGCGGCAGACCTGGATCAGAAACAAGACCCGGTTCTGGTGGTCAATGACTACATGAACAAATCGGGACTGGCGGGGGTCGTCGCGAATGTGACGGTCGAACAGGCCGCGAATGCGCGGACGGTGACCGCATCGGGCACCGGGGTCATGGACACCATCTTCCTGCATATGTCCGGTTTCGATACCTTGACCGCTCCGGCGATCAGCGCCGCTGAGGAAAAAATCTCGAACGTCGAGATTTCCATGGTGCTCGATATCTCCGGGTCGATGCGCTTTAACCAGCGGATGGACCGGATGCGCCCCGCAGCGCAGGCATTTGTGAACAAGGTCATGTCCGAAGACACCAACGGTGTGACCACGCTCAGCGTCGTTCCCTATGCCGGCCATGTGAACCCTGGCGACATCCTGTTCGACTACTTCCGTGGCAAGCGTCCGAAGATCAAGCACGAGAACAACGGTTGGGGCAACGGCGATCAGGACGCGCCCGGCAACTCGCTTTGCAACAACAACGCCGAAAATGCCGAAGAAGGTGCCGCTGATCCAAGCTGCGGCGGTGGCGCGACCGCAACGTCTTCCGGCGGCTATTTCGACAAGTGGAGCCAACCGATCGAAGACATGGTGTTCTATTTCGACACGGATGGCGACGGCATCTACGATATTGCCCACAAGATCAATAACTTCCCAACCGATGCACAGCGCGACGCAGATATGTTCTTTCGTGGGGCTGTGGCCTATCTCTTTAGCCAGGACAACAAGCTGACGCACGCAGATCAGTTCCTTGGTGCCTCTGTAAAAGGTGGCTCGCGGCAGGAAAACCCGACACGGTACTTCCAGGTCAAGGGCGACCAGAACGGCGCGGAAAGTGATCTTGGCCCGACGAAGCACAGGGGTAAGCGTCCCGGCGGAACCTTCTCGTACAGCCAAGTGAATTTCGAATACTGGGCGCAGTTCTACGAATCGCCGAACCCGCCGGTGACCGAAACCACTGTCGAAGAACCTGTGGCGGACGGCGCGGACTCGGATCAAAATATCAACATGCCGGGTTCCTGCATCGAGATCTACGACGACGAGTTCGCCACGACAGAGATGCCAAAATCCGACGATTATGTTCCGCATTTCATGTACTGGGACATCGACCGCGAAACGATGGACTGGGGCTGGTGCCCGAGCGAAAACGAAGCGGTGCAGTATTATTCTTCCGATCGTCAACACCTGGTGGATTTCATTGGCGGCCTGCGTCTGCATGACGGCACCGGTATCCAGTACGGCTTGAAATATGGCTTGGCACTTCTCGACCCGAACAACCGCGATGAGATGGGCTATCTGATCGAGGCCGGGCTCGTAGACCCCAGCTTTGAAGGCCGCCCGATCGACTGGAACGACCCGGAGACCGAGAAATACGTGGTCATCATGACCGACGGTCAGACCACCGACCAGTATCGCCCGACAGATCCGCGTGCCGCGATCAACGGTGAGGTCGAGTTGCAGAACCAAGGGTCTGGAAGCTCTTACAAAATGTCGAACACGTCGACCAACGTCAGCGACCTGATGCAACAGTGTGAACTGGCCAAATCCAAGGGTGTGACTGTCTTCACCATCGCCTTTGAAACCAACGCCGCTGCTGCTGCCGACATGTTGGCCTGTGCTTCCTCGCCCAGTCACCACTTCCACGTCCAAGGCGACGAAATTGCCGAAGCATTCGACGCGGTTGCCCGCCAGATCAACAACCTGAGGCTGATCCAATGATGATGTCACGTTTCCATAACCTGGCCCGACGTTTCCGCAGCGAAGAGGACGGCAACGCGACGGTCGAGTTCGCTGTCTACTTCACGGTCTTCTTCCTGTTGCTCGCAGCCGGTGTCGAGATCGCCTACATGAACCTTCGACACGCCATGCTTGAACGCGGTGTTGACCTCGCGACCCGGGAAATCCGTCTGAGCACGGGCCATATCCCGACCTACGAAGAGGTGCGCGGCATGATTTGCGAAAAGGCCACGATCCTCGACGATTGCGCCAACAACCTGCGTCTGGAAATGGTTCAGGTCGACCCCCGTGATTTCACGTCGGCACCTGTGGATGCTGATTGCCAGAACGCAGTTCAGGACCCGCATCCGGTGCGTAACTTTGTGCCCGGGCAGGACAACGAGCTGATGCTGGTGCGCGCCTGCCTGAAGTACAAGCCGATGCTGCCGACCACGTCGCTTGGCAAAAAACTCAACAAGGACGCCGAAGGATACGCCCAGATGGTCGTGACCTCCGCCTTCGTCCAGGAACCGAGGTAAGACCGATGTTGAAACAGCTTCTTTCCCGACTGAACAGCTTTCGCCGTGACGAGGCGGGCAATGTCACCATCGAGTCCCTGCTTTGGCTGCCTCTGATCATGACAATTCTGGCCGCGACCTTTTCGCTGCACGATGCCTTTCGATACAAGAGCCTGAACATCAAGGCCGCCTATACGATCTCGGACGCCCTGTCGCGTGAGACCGCCCCGATCGACGATGCCTATCTTGATGGCATGGTGGATCTGCTGTCCTACCTGACGCGCTCGGCGGGGCCTTACTCGCTGCGTGTGACGCTGGTGCGATACACCGATGCCGGTGGCGGCTATCAGGTGGAATGGTCGCAGACCCGCGGTGGCTTTGAGGCCATGACCGGCAGCGATCTGACAAACCTGTCCGCCAATCTGCCGAACATGCTGAACAACGAGCGCATCATCGTGGTTGAGACGCAGACCGAATATCGGCCGCCCTTCGTGGTGCCGGGTTTGAACACGGCAAACCTGTTCTACAACTTCGGGTTCACGCGTCCGCGCTTTGCTCCCAAGATCGTCTGGAGCGACGCCTGACGCCGCGGCTGTCGCGGACGGACCGGAGTTTGTCGAAAACAACGGGGGCACCGGACGGATTGCATTGATACTTCTGAACAGGGCTGGTTCACTGGCCCTGTTTTTTCTTGGAGGTGGCGATGCGTTTCTCGGGGCTCCGGGTTCTCAAGGAAGGGTTGACCGGCAACAAAGGCTGGACCCCGCACTGGCGTGACCCGTCGCCAAAGGATGAATACGACATCGTCATCATTGGCGGTGGCGGCCATGGTCTTGCCACGGCCTTTTATCTGGCCAAGGAACATGGGCTGACCAATGTTGCCGTGCTGGAAAAGGGGTATCTTGGCGGCGGCAACGTGGGGCGGAACACCACCATCGTGCGCGCCAACTACGGTCTGCCGGGCAACTCTGAATTCTATTCCCATTCGCTGAAACTGTGGGAGGGGATGGAGCAGGAGCTGAATTACAACGTGATGCATTCCCAACGCGGGATCATCAACCTGTTCCACTCGGACGGCGCGCGCGATGCGGCGGCGCGGCGCGGCAATGCCATGGTCAACCAAGGCGACGACGCGATCTTGCTGGACCGTGAGGGCGTGCGCAAACTGCTGCCCTATCTTGATCATGACAACATCCGCTTCCCGATTTACGGCGGTCTCTACCATCCGCGCGGCGGCACGGCCCGGCACGATGCGGTGGCCTGGGGCTATGCGCGCGGGGCAGACCAGCGCGGCGTGGACCTGATCCAGAACTGCGAAGTGACCGGCATCGATATCGAAAGCGGCTGCGTGACCGGCGTTCAGACCTCGCGCGGGGCGATCCGCGCCAAGAAGGTCGGGATTGTCGTGGCTGGACGCTCGGGGCTTGTGGCCGGGATGGCGGGGATGCGGCTGCCGATCGAAAGCCACGTCTTGCAGGCTTTCGTGACTGAAGGTCTGAAGCCGGTGATCGACCATGTGGTGACCTTCGGCATGGGGCATTTCTATATCAGCCAGTCCGACAAGGGCGGGTTGGTCTTTGGCGGTGATCTGGATTTCTATGCCTCCTACGCCGCGCGCGGCAACCTTCCCGGACAAGAGCACGTGATGGAGGCGGCGATGACGCTGATGCCGATGATCGGCAAGGCGCGGCTGTTGCGCAGCTGGGGCGGGATCATGGACATGTCGCCCGATGGCTCTCCGATCATCGACAAGACCGGAGTCGAGGGACTCTATCTGAACTGCGGCTGGTGCTACGGCGGCTTCAAGGCAGTGCCCGGCTCAGGCTTTAGTTTTGCCCATCTGATTGCGCAGGATCGACACCACGAACCGGCAGCGCGGTTCCGGCTGGACCGCTTCGAAACGGGTCGCGGCTTGATGGATGAAGAAGGCACCGGTGCGCAGCACAATCTGCACTGACGCGCAAGGCGAGGGCGGCACTTTGGGTATTTTGAAAGAGAAGAAGCTGGCATGAGATTACCTTGTCCAATCTGCGGCGAGCGGGACCGGCGCGAGTTTTATTATCAGGGCGCGGCAAGCCTGTTGGCGCGCCCGGAAGCCGAAGCTTCGGCGGAGGAATGGCATGCCTATCTGCACCTGCGCGACAACCCGGCAGGGCGTACCCAGGATCTTTGGTATCACGAGGCCGGCTGCGGTGCGTGGATGGTGGTGGACCGTGATACCCTGACCCACGAGGTGTTTGGCGCCGAATTGGTGGAGGCGAGCGATGCGGATTGACGGCAAGGGGCGGATTGACCGGAGCCGCCCTCTGGGCTTTCGCTTTGACGGGCGCAGCTATCAAGGATTTGCCGGGGATACGTTGGCCTCGGCGCTGATGGGCGAAGGGCAGCGGCTGATCGGGCGCAGTTTCAAGTACCACCGTCCACGCGGCGTGTTGACGGCCGGGTCGGAAGAACCCAACGCCTTGGTCACGGTGCGCAGCGGCGCGCGGGCCGACCCCAACACCCGCGCCACGGTGCAGGAACTTTACGAGGGGCTGGAGGCGCGCAGCCAGAACCGCTGGCCGTCGCTTGGTTTTGATCTGCTGGGTGTGAACGATCTGGCCGCGCCATTCTTTGGGGCAGGGTTTTATTACAAGACCTTCATGTGGCCCAAAGCCTTTTGGGAAAAGGTTTACGAGCCGATCATTCGTCGCGCGGCCGGACTGGGCGCGCTGTCGGGCGCTCCGGTGGAAGAGCGGTATGACCGGGCCTATGCTTTTTGCGATGTACTGGTCATCGGTGGGGGCGCGACAGGCCTGATGGCTGCTTTGGCCGCAGGGCGCGCCGGGGCCGATGTGGTTTTGTGCGATGAAGGCCTGCAGCTTGGCGGGCGTCTGTTGAACGAAGAGGAAGAGGTGGACGGCATTCCCGCGCATCTTTGGGCCGAAGAGATCGGCGCAGAGCTGGCGGCGATGGAAAATGTACGCATCATGACGCGCACCTCGGTCACCGGGGCCTATGATCAGGGAACCTATGGCGCCTTGCAGCGGGTCTCGCACCACCTTGCGGCGCCGGGGCAGCGCCCGTTGGAAACCTTCTGGCGGATCGTCGCCAAGCGCGCGGTGCTTTGCGCTGGCGCATTGGAGCGGCATGTCGCCTTTCAGGACAATGATCGCCCCGGCATCATGATGGCGGGGGCGATGCGGGCCTATCTGAACCGCTGGGGCGTGGTGGCTGGCAAGACCGTCGCGGTCTTTGGAAACAACGACGATGCGCATCGCACGGCGCGCGACTTGGCCGAGGCGGGCATGCATGTGGTTGGTCTGATCGACAGCCGCCATGACGCCGAAAACCTTGCCGGGGACGTACCGTTCTACCCCGGCGCACAGGTGACGCGCGGGCTTGGGCGGCAAGGTCTGGAAGGGGTCGCGCTGCGCCTGCCGAACGGTCGCGAAGAACGGCTCTCGGTTCAGGCGCTGGGCGTTTCAGGGGGGTGGAACCCCTCGGTGCATCTGGCTTGCCACATGAACGGCCGACCGGTGTGGAACGACGATATCCTGAGCTTCGTGCCTCGGGATGGAATGGTGCCGGGCATGACGGTGGCGGGGGCGGCGCGCGGATCGTTTTCAACGGCGCTCTGTCTGCAACAGGGTGCCGAAACCGGGTTGGAGGCCGCGCGGGCGCTGGGCCGCAAGGGCGATTTGCCTGACATCCCCGAGGCCGAGGATACGCCCTATCGTATAAGACGGCTTTGGGCGGTTGCGGGAAAGGCGCGCGCCTGGCTGGATTGCCAGAACGACGTGACGGTCAAGGATATCAAGCAGGCGGCGACGGAAAACTTCCGCTCGGTCGAGCATATGAAGCGCTATACCACGCAGGGTATGGCGACGGATCAGGGCAAGAATTCCAACGTTTCGGCTTTGGCCATTCTGGCCGATGCAACCGGGCGCGATATTCCCGAAACCGGCACGACGACGTTCCGCCCGCCCTACACGCCCGTTGCAATTGCCGCGATGGGGGCCGGGGCGCAGGGCAAGGGCTTTGCGCCGCAGCGGTTCACCACCTCGCATAAGGCCAGCGTCGAAAAAGGCGCGCCGATGGTCGAGGCCGGGCTTTGGTATCGGCCATCCTACTTTCCGCGACCGGGCGAAACCACATGGCGGCAAAGCTGTGACCGTGAGGTGCGCATGGTGCGCGAGGCGGTGGGCGTTTGCGATGTCTCGACGCTGGGCAAGATCGAACTGTTTGGCGCGGATGTCGGCCCGTTCCTCGATTTCGTCTATGCCAATATGTTCAGCACGCTCAAGGTAGGCCGGGTCCGCTATGGCCTGATGCTGCGCGAAGATGGGTATGTCATGGACGACGGCACCACCGCGCGGTTGAGTGAAAACCACTGGGTCATGACAACGACCACCGCTGCGGCGGGTTTGGTCATGCGGCATCTGGATTGGGTCAAACAGGCGTTTTGCGCCGGGATGGACGTCCGGTTTACCTCGGCCACGGAGCAATGGGCGCAATTTGCCGTCGCCGGCCCGAAATCGCGCGACCTGCTGAACGGCGTGCTGGACCGCGCCATCGACGATGAGGGCTTGCCCTTCATGGCCTGCGGCGCGGTGTCGGTGATGGGCGTGGCGGGGCGTCTGTTCCGGATCTCCTTCTCGGGGGAGCATGCCTATGAGATCGCTGTGCCCGCCCGCTATGGCGACAGCCTGTTCCGCACGCTTGTCGCACGGGCCGAGGCGATGCAGGGCGGCGCCTATGGGATGGAGGCGCTGAACGTTTTGCGGATCGAAAAGGGCCATATCACCCATTCTGAAATCCATGGGCGGACCACCGCGTTTGATATCGGCTTTCAGCGCATGCTGAGCACCAAAAAGGATTTCATCGGCAAGGCGATGGCCGCCCGCCCCGGGTTGCTGGACCCATCGCGCGAGCAACTGGTTGGGTTGCGCCCTGTCGGCGCGATCAAGATGATCCCGGCGGGGGCGCATCTATTTGAACAGGGGGCCGAGCCGGTGCGCGCGAATGACCTTGGCTATGTCACCAGCACCGGGTTTTCCCCAACTCTGGACGAGGTGCGGGCGCTTGGCTTTTTGCGCAGTGGCCCTGCGCGGCATGGCGATACGGTGAAGCTGGTGGATCATCTGCGCGGGGTGGAAACGCTGTGCGAAGTAACCGATCCGGTGGCTTTTGATCAGGCGGGAGGGCGGCTTCGTGGCTGAACTTATGGCACTCAGCCCTTGCGCGGGGCTGCTTCCGAAAACGCATGGGCGGTGGACGCTGAGCGAGGTGGATCCGGGGCACCTGACATGGCTTTCACCCTTCAAAGGGCAGCGTGCCGCGCTGAGCGCCGCCTTGCAGCAGGCGCACGGGCTTGACTGGCCCGAGGTCGGAAAAGTGAGCCAAGGCCAACAGGCACGATGCCTTTGGGTCGGCAGGGATCAGGCCATGCTGATGGGCCCGGCGCCTGACGAAACGCTGAAGGGCCACGCGGCAGTCAGTGCGCAGTCGGACGGTTGGTCCGTGCTTCGCCTGGAGGGCGCGGGTGGTGATCAGGTCTTGGCACGCCTGGTGCCGGTGGATCTGCGTGTCGCTGTTTTTGCGCCCGGCGACGTAGCGCGCACGCAATGCCTGCATGTGAACGTGACGGTGATGCGGGACAGTGACGAGGCGATCGTCATTCTCGGGTTCCGCTCGATGGCCGAAACCTTGATACACGAGATCGAGAGCGCAATGGTATCGGTTGCCGCCCAAGGCAACGCGGGCTAGATAGCCTGTTGTTCAAATTGGGAGAGTTCCGATGCGTTTGCCGTTGATTTTTGCCTGTTCCTTGATGCTTGCGACACCAGCGATCGCGCAAGAGGCGGTGGCCGACTGCGATGCGCAACTTGTCGTCGTGATGAAGGCTGTGGACGCGCGCCGGGCGGGAGACAGCGCCGGAAAGGCCAAGCGGGTCTTGCGCAAGGAATACGGGCGCACGGCGGCGGATATGCTGGTCGAATTTGTCTATAGCGTGCCCGAAGCGCAGCTGGGCGAGATTGAAGGCGCCTATCGCACACAATGCGAAGCCATGTGAGGCGGGCGTGATCGAAAAGGGGCGCCTTTCGGCGCGCCTGATATCTCGTCGTTGGCCTTTGGCCGCCTCCTCGGGTGGGTGCCCGTGGCTTGGGGACGCGCAAAATCTCTGGGGACAGATTGGTTTGGGTTCTGGACTCGGGCGCGTACAGGGCCAATATAGATCACCATGAGCTTGCCCCCCGGATTCCTGGACGAATTGCGTACCCGCACCAGCATGGCCCAAGTGGCCGGGCGCAAAGTGATGTGGGATAACCGCAAGTCCAATCAGGGCAAAGGCGACCTATGGGCGCCGTGCCCTTTCCATCAGGAAAAGTCCGCGTCTTTTCATGTGGATGACCGGAAGGGGTATTACTATTGCTTCGGTTGTCAGGCCAAGGGTGACGCGATTTCCTTTGTGCGTGAAACGGAGAATGTCGGCTTTATGGAAGCCATTGAAATCCTTGCCCAAGAGGCCGGGATGGAGGTTCCAAAACAGGACCCCAAGGCGCAGGAAAAGGCCGATCGCCGGACGCTTTTGGTCGAGGTTATGGAGCAGGCGGTGCAGTTCTTCCGGCTGCAGTTGAAGCGAGGCGGGGCCGAGGCCGCGCGGGCCTATCTGCAAAAGCGCGGTCTGGACGAGGGCGCGCTTGAGCGGTTCGAGATCGGCTTTGCGCCGCCGGGTTGGGAGAACCTGCGCGAACATCTGAAGGGCAAAGGCGTCCCGATTGATCTGATGCTGGGTGCCGGGCTTGTGAAGGCCTCGGACAAGGGGCGCGAGCCCTATGATGTGTTCCGCGACCGGATCATGTTCCCGATCCGGGACGCGCGGGGGCGGGCGATTGCCTTTGGCGGACGCGCCATGGACCCCAACGATAACGCCAAGTACCTGAATTCTCCGGAAACCGCGCTGTTCGACAAGTCGCGCAACCTGTACAACCTGCGCCCGGCGCGTGAGGCCAGTGGCAAAGGTCAGCCCTTGGTCGTGGCCGAGGGCTATATGGATGTGATCGCGCTGAGCGAGGCAGGGTTTGGTGCCTCGGTCGCGCCGCTGGGAACGGCGGTGACAGAGCCGCAGTTGCAGTTGATGTGGCGGCTGAGCGATGAGCCGATCATTGCGCTGGATGGCGACAAGGCGGGTCTGCGCGCCGCCTACCGTGTGATCGATCTGGCGCTGCCGTTGCTTGAGGCCGGTAAGGGATTGCGCTTTGCGATAATGCCCGAAGGTCAGGATCCCGACGATCTGTTGCGCAAAAAGGGGCCTGATGCAGTGCGCGCCGTGCTTGAGGCGGCGATGCCCATGGTTGGCCTTCTGTGGCGGCAGGAAACCGAAGGGCGGGTCTTTGACAGTCCGGAACGCAAGGCCGCGCTGGACAAGGAACTGCGTGCCCGAATTGCCAAGATTCAGGACCCGTCTCTGCGCCATCACTATGGGCAGGAAATCAAGGAACTGCGCTATGAGTTGTTCCGCACCAAACGCTCTGGCAATCAAGGGCAGGGGACATGGAAAAAGCGGGATTGGCGCGCGCCGCCTCCGGCCTCGCCGGGGGCCAAGTCTTCTTTGCTGGTACTTGGGGGGGAAAGCGCCGAGATGCAGATGCGCGAAGCGGTGGTGCTGGGCGCCATCCTTTCGGCCCCGGAAATCGCAGCGGAATTCGACACCCGGCTGGAAGCGATGCCTTGTAGCGACGGCCAGATCGCGCTGCTTCGGGACGTGATCTTGCGCAGCATTGGAGCTGAGGACCAGATGCGGGCCAATGCTGAAGAGGCAATTGGCGCCGAAGCCCTTGAAACCCTGCTATCGGCGCGCCATCTGCAGGTGGTGCCTTGTATTCGCCGCCCCGGCGATGCCGAGTTGTCGCGTATGACTGTGGCCGAAGAGCTGGCCAAACTGGACGCGCATCAGGGGTGGCAGGCGGAATTGTCCGAGGCTGAAGAAGACCTTGAGGAATTGGCCGATGAGGCTGTCACATGGCGTTTGGCCCAAGCTGCGCAAGCACGCGCGCAGGCTGGACGCGTGAATGAAGAGGATGATGCAGAGTTCGATGTGGGTCCGAATGGCGCCCATATCGACAAATCCGAACGCAGCGCACTTGATTCGCTTCTGTCACAGATTCGATTTGATAAGTCGCAGCGCTAGCTTTGCAGAAGAAACCGTAAGGAAAACAGGGTAAACGGGATCGCGAATCACTCGAACGTTCTGATGATTCGTGTTAACGAATCACTTTGCGACCCGAATCCCCGACGAGGAGAGCCTGATGGCCGCCAAGGATAACGACGACGCCAAGCCCCAGGATCAGGACGAGGATGTCAGCCTCGACATGAGCCAGGCCGCGGTCAAGAAGATGATCGCTGAGGCCCGTGAACGTGGTTACATCACCTACGATCAGTTGAATGCGGTGCTGCCGCCCGATCAGGTCAGTTCGGACCAGATCGAGGATGTGATGTCCATGCTTTCGGAGATGGGCATTCAGGTCACCGAAGACGACGAAGAAGCCGAAGACGACGATAAAGGCACGACTGATCTGGTCGAAACCAAGAAACCGGGTGAAATCACGCTTGCGGGCAGTGGCTCGGAAAAGTTGGATCGCACCGACGACCCCGTACGCATGTACCTGCGCGAGATGGGCAGCGTCGAGTTGCTGTCGCGTGAGGGCGAGATCGCGATTGCCAAGCGCATCGAGGCCGGCCGCAACACGATGATTCTTGGGCTGTGCGAAAGCCCGCTGACCTTCCAGGCGATCACCATCTGGCGCGAGGAACTTCTTAGCGAAGATATTCTGCTGCGCGATGTGATCGACCTCGAGACGACCTTTTCGGGCCAAATGGGCGAAGATGGTGATGTCGAAGAGCCGGTGGTCGATACCTCGGGCGTCGAAACCACCAAGGACCAGTCCAGTCAGCCGGAACTGGACGCTGACGGCAATCCCATCGCCTCAGACGACGATGATGACGACGACGAGCAGGCCAACATGTCGCTTGCAGCCATGGAAACCGCGCTCAAGCCGCGGGTTCTGGAAACGCTGGATCGCATCGCTCAGGACTATGAAGAACTGGCCGAGATGCAGGACAGCCGGATTTCGGCGACCCTGAACGAGGACAACAGCTTTAGCACCGGCGACGAAGAGCGTTATCAGAAACTGCGCGGCGAGATCGTTGTGCTGGTGAATGAACTTCACCTGCATAACAACCGGATCGAAGCGCTGATTGACCAGCTTTACGGCATCAACAAACGCATCATGTCCATCGACAGCGCCATGGTGAAGCTGGCCGATCAGGCCCGCATCAACCGTCGCGAATTCGTCGAGGAATACCGTGGCCACGAGCTGGACCCGAACTGGCTTGAGCGCATGGGCGAAAAGTCCGGGCGCGGCTGGCAGATGTTTATCGAACGCTCGACCGACAAGGTCGAGGAACTGCGCGCCGACATGGCGCAGGTCGGTCAGTATGTTGGTCTCGATATCAGCGAATTCCGCCGGATCGTCGGTCAGGTTCAAAAGGGCGAGAAAGAAGCCCGCCAAGCCAAGAAGGAAATGGTCGAGGCGAACCTGCGTCTGGTTATCTCGATCGCCAAGAAATACACCAACCGCGGTCTGCAATTCCTTGATCTCATTCAGGAAGGCAATATCGGCCTGATGAAGGCCGTGGACAAGTTCGAATATCGTCGTGGCTACAAGTTCAGCACCTACGCGACATGGTGGATCCGTCAGGCGATCACCCGCTCCATCGCCGATCAGGCGCGCACGATCCGTATTCCGGTGCACATGATCGAAACGATCAACAAGCTGGTCCGCACAGGCCGCCAGATGTTGCACGAGATCGGCCGCGAACCGACGCCCGAGGAACTGGCCGAGAAGCTGCAAATGCCGCTCGAAAAGGTTCGCAAGGTGATGAAGATCGCCAAAGAGCCAATTTCTCTGGAAACGCCGATTGGCGACGAGGAAGACAGCCAGCTTGGCGATTTCATCGAGGACAAGAACGCGGTTCTGCCCCTCGACAGCGCCATTCAGGAAAACCTCAAGGAGACGACCACGCGGGTGCTTTCCTCGCTCACGCCGCGCGAGGAGCGCGTGCTGCGGATGCGCTTCGGCATCGGCATGAACACGGACCACACCCTCGAAGAGGTCGGTCAGCAGTTCAGCGTGACCCGCGAACGTATCCGCCAGATCGAGGCCAAGGCGCTGCGCAAGCTCAAGCATCCGAGCCGCTCGCGCAAGCTGCGATCCTTCCTGGACCAGTAAGCCCGTGTCGCTCTGGAAGAAACTGTTCGGCGGCGGCGAAGCTGCAAAGGCTCCTGCCGCCGAAGCCCTTGAATACGAAGGGTTCCGCATCACGCCGGAGCCAATCGACGAAGGCGGCCAGTACCGCGTCTGCGCTGTGATCGAGCGCGAGATGGACGGTGAGACGAAGACCCATCGTCTGATCCGCGCCGACCTGATCCGCGAGTATGACGTCTGCGTCGAGGCTTCGGTGAACAAGGCGAAGCAGATGATCGACCAGATGGGTATGGGGCTGTTCCGGGCATGAGCGTCGGGGCGGCGAGGGGCGCGGCAAACGCCCGGAGCCGCCGTCCCGCTTGGTTGAGCGGTTTTTTCGCCCTGCTCAGCCTCTGCATCATGGTCATCGGCTTCGTTCCGGCCTTCCTCGATATGGCCGGATATCCCTTCCTGCCTTCGCTGGCCTGGATGGCGGCGATGGGCGATATCGCGACTCCCGTCGGTCTCATTTGCGCGCTGGCGATCAGCTGGATCCTGTTCGCAACGCGCGAGAGCAACACCTACTTCAGGGGAGTTAGCCCCAACAGGCTGTTCCTCCAGCTCTTCTGGACGACACTGATGATGTGGGCCTGCGCCTACAACGTTCTGCTGTTCGGCTGGCCCATTGCACGGGCGTTGGTGTCAGACGAAGACGTCCGGCTGGAGTTCGTGGTCCGGCGCGATCCGGGCTACAGTGACAGGAAATGTCGGCGGAGGGTCGAGCTGGAGGGGCTGCCCTGGACGTCTGACCGCCTGTGCTTCGTGCCTGCCGAGGTCTTCGACGCCGTCAAGCGTGGCGACCGGGTTGCGGTCATCGGGCATGGAACATCGGATGGCGTCTTCTTCGATGATGTCGAACGCTTGCGGTGAGTTTGCTGCGCCGCATCCTGGAGGCTCTGAACTGGCCCGTCCTGCTCTTTCTCTGTGCCACGCTGGGCCTCGCGCCCTTCCGTCCTGAGCCTCATATCTGGGAAAAATTGAAGATGTTGGGCCAAGGCGATCTGAGCCGTGCTGTCGACATTTTCGACCTCGTCCTGCATGGCCTGCCGTGGGTGTTTCTCCTTTTGAAACTGGTGCTAGCCCGGCGGGACTCGGAGTAGGCGAACCCGGAGTCAACGGTTTACCGCCTAGGCAATAACGGGGTGAATTTGCTGCATTTTGCGCGAGACCCAAAGCTGATCTGCACCTTTTCTGGGGAACCTGTCTGTTACAACCGCGTTGAGCACACAGGAGGCCAAGTCCATGAAAAAGACCGCACTATCCACTTTCGCCCTGCTTTTTGCCGCTGCCGGAGCCGTGGCCGCCACCGATGTGCTCTTGGTCGATACCCCGACCGTGATCGAGATCGAGGTGGACGCCGCGGACCTGGCCCGCTGTCAGGAAACACTGGCGCAGGTCGCTCAGATGCCGGTTGTCACTGACAATGGCTCAGCGACCTGGTTCAGCAATGCAGGCGACCTGCCTCAGGTCGCCTGCGTTCTCAAGGATACTTAGGACAGATGTTCGTTGAAAAAGGCGATTGTCCGATCCCACGCCAATTCCGCTGTCGCTTCATCATAGCGGGGCGTTGAATCGTTGTGAAAGCCGTGGTTCACGCCGGGATAGATGTACGCGGTGTATTCTTTGCCATGTTCCTTGAGGGCCGCCTCATAGGCGGGCCAGCCTTCGTTGATCCGTTCATCCAGCTCAGCGTATTGCAACAATAGGGGCGCCTGAATGCGTGGCACATCCGAGGCCGAGGGCTGTCGACCGTAAAACGGCACCGAAGCGCTCAGTTCCGGGTAGGCCACCGCAAGGGCGTTGCACACACCTCCGCCATAGCAAAAGCCAACGCAGCCGACCTTGCCGGTCGTGTCGTCATGGCCTGCCATGAACTCGTAGGCGGCGAAGAAATCGTTCATCAGCTTTTCGCCATCTACAGTGCGCTGCAGTTCGCGTCCTTCGGCGTCGTTGCCGGGATAGCCGCCGACCGAAGTCAGACCGTCTGGTGCCAAAGCGATGAAGCCAGCTTTGGCCACCCGTCGCGCGACGTCCTCGATATAGGGGTTCAGCCCTCGGTTTTCGTGCACAACCACAACGGCGGGCAGGGGGCCAGTGGCATTCGCGGGCTTGACCAGATAGCCGTGCACCTCACCGTGCCCATTGGGCGACGGGTATGTGATATATTCTGGGGATATGTCGGGATCGTTGAAGCTGACCTGCTCGGCCAAGGCATAGTTGGGTGACAACATGTTGAGTAAGGTCAAGGCGGTTACGCTACCCACGGCGAATTTTCCGGCGCGATCCAGAAATTCGCGTTTGGAAATCTTGCCGTGCGCGTAGTAGTCGTAAAGGTCGAGCAGTTCCTGGTCGAAATCAGCCGCAGTCATGCGGCGTTGGGGGGATTGGTCGTTCATTATCGCAGTCTCCCTGATTGGGGCCGTTGATCCGGTGCCCGTTGAGTGACAGGGATGTTAGGGCGGTTTTGACCTTGGGGAAGCCTTCTTGATGCAAAAGACCTTCACAATCTCGACACGGGGGCAGGGGCTGTATGGATTTACCGGTCAGGTCGCCGATTGGGTGCGCGGAACCGGACTTCTGACGCTGTTCATTCGTCACACCTCGGCCAGCCTTGTGATCCAGGAAAACGCCGATCCTGAAGTGCAAAGCGATCTTCTGGCCTATTTTCAAAAGCTCGTTCCACCTGCGACCGACCCATCGATGTCCTATCTGACCCATACCTATGAAGGGCCAGACGACATGCCCGCGCATATCAAGGCCGCAATCCTGCCGGTATCGCTTGGTATTCCGGTAACTGATGGGCGGCTTGCTTTGGGCACCTGGCAGGGGATTTACTTGTTTGAGCATCGCAGCGCCCCGCATTCGCGTCAGGTGGTGGCGCATCTGGGATAGGACTGGAATCTCCTACTTGCTGGTTGGCTCAGGTTTGCTAGGCTCAAGGCCATTATGAAACAAAGGGTTGTTGGTTAGCTCATGGGTTTTCCGCATCGCACCACTGTTGTTGTCATAGGACTGGCCTTGGCTGGGGCGGTGGGCTTTGGTGTGCCCGAATATCTGTCGAGCCGCGGTCAGATTGGCGGCGCCGCTTGTCTGGGGCCGGGCAAGGACGGCAAGCTTTGCCGTTTTATCGGGGGACCGATCGAGATGGCGGGTAGCCCTGTTTTCGTTGAGAAATTCCAGCACGCTTTTCTGCCAACCACGCGCAAGATCGATTTCGTCGACGGGTTTGGGCAAACTTGGACGGCGCCGCCCAAAACGCTGACCGACGGAGCCTCAATCCCCACCCTGTTCGAGCCTTTCATGGGCGACAGGCAGAGCCGTGAATACCTAGAGGCAGCCGCCTTGCACGACGCCTATTGCGGCGTCGGCAACGAAGAGCTCGAGACGTTCCAGACCAAGCCCTGGGAAGAAGTTCATCGCATGTTTTATGAGGCACTGCTGGTCGCGGGCACGCCTCCTGCAAAGGCCAAGATCATGTTCGCCGCGGTCTATCTGGGCGGGCCACGTTGGGATGATCCCGAGCGTTCACTGGAAGGCGTCGATTCAGAGGCGCTGAAACGCGAAATGGAATGGTGCCTGAAATGGATCCGCGAAACTGACCCGGATGCGGATGAAATTGTGGCCTGGATGAAGGCGCGCGAGACGGCTTTGAAATCAGGCGACAGCTCGAAACCTGATTATTTGCAGCAACGCGGGATCTGACCTGCTTTAGCCAAGTCTTGGCCTCATTGCGCTTGGGGTCAAATTTGGTGACGTGGATTGGCATATGCCGCCGGCTAGTCTTTTGCCAAATCCAACCCTTTGGGGAAGCTTGGGAACTGAGTCCCTTTCGCCACGTTCGGTTGTGTCACCATCTAGCGGCTGAAAATGACCACTACCCAAAACTTTGGGACTGACCTATAGTGGCTGTGGATAAGTGGGGGCAAACCCCGCAATCAGGCACAAAGAGCAGAAAAAAGACGAGGGGGGACGGCCAATGCGCTGCCCGTTTTGCGGAAATATCGACACTCAAGTTAAAGATTCCCGGCCGGCCGAAGACCATGTCGCCATTCGCCGCCGACGTTTCTGCCCCGCATGTGGTGGGCGCTTTACAACTTATGAACGTGTGCAGTTGCGCGACCTCGTAGTGATCAAGTCCAACGGTCGGCGCGAGGATTTCGACCGGGACAAGCTGGAACGCTCGATCCGGATCGCGCTGCAGAAACGGCCACTTGATCCTGAACGCATTGATCAGATGATTTCTGGGATCGTGCGACGACTTGAAAGCATGGGCGAAACCGACATCAGCTCGCACCAGATCGGTGAGATCGTGATGGAAACGCTTGCCCGGATCGACACCGTTGCCTACGTGCGGTTTGCCAGCGTTTACAAGAACTTCCAGGCGGCTGATGATTTCGACAAATTCGTCAGCGAATTGCGCCCGGACGTACCGGAAGCCCCGGCCGAGAAGTGAGCCGGACAGATGCCCACCATATGGCCCATGCTCTAAGCTTGGGCCGCCGTGGGATGGGCAAATGCTGGCCCAACCCGGCTGTCGGTTGCGTGATTGTCCGCGACGGGCGCATTGTCGGGCGCGGTTGGACGCAACCGGGCGGGCGTCCTCACGCGGAAACGCAGGCGCTTGCTATGGCCGGGCAGGCGGCGCGTGGTGCCACTGCCTATGTCACGCTTGAACCCTGCGCCCATCACGGACAGACCCCGCCCTGCGCCGGTGCCTTGATCGATGCAGGTGTCACCCGGGTTGTGGCATCGGTGTCCGACAGCGACCCGCGCGTTGCGGGGCAAGGTTTTGACATGTTGCGCGGCGCCGGGATCGAGGTGACGACAGGTGTGCTGGCCGAGCAGGCCGCACAAGATCACGCCGGGTTTTTTCTGAAGGTGGAACAGGGGCGACCTTGGCTGACCCTGAAGCTTGCCATGAGCCTTGATGGCCGGATCGCGACCGCCACGGGGGAAAGCCAATGGATCACGGGACCGCTGGCGCGCCGCGCCGTACACGGGCTGCGCAACATCCATGACGCTGTGATGGTTGGTGGCGGCACCGCCCGCGCCGACGATCCTTCATTGACCGTGCGAGGCTTTGGGGCGGTGCACCAGCCGACGCGCGTGATTGTCTCTCGGTTTCTGGATCTGCCCTTGATGGGCCAGCTGGCCCGAACCGCGAAAGAGGTACCGGTCTGGATCTGTCACGGCCCGAATGCTGCCCCCGAATTGCTGCGCACATGGGAAGGGCTTGGCGCCCGATTGATCCCCTGCGGATTGCACGGCGGTCGCGTTGCCCCCGTTTCCTTGATGACCGCGCTGGGACAAGCCGGCCTTACCCGCGTGTTCTGCGAAGGCGGCGGTCAATTGGCGGCGTCGCTTCTGGCGGCTGATATGGTGGACGAGTTACATGTCTTTACCGCCGGGCTGGCGCTGGGGGCCGAAGGGCATCCCGGTCTTGGTGCCTTGGGTGTCGAAAGACTGGCCGCAGCACCTCGTTTTCAGCTTGTGGATGTCTCGGTGGAGGGTGAGGACATTCGGCACGTCTGGCGCCGCAGTGCAGCGAGTTAAAAGTGGCGTTGCGTCAACGGGTTGCCCTTCGGGGTTGATCTGAGACGCGCGCATGATTTCTGCGGTGGAAAAGTTGGAAAACTTCTTCTGCGTCAAGGGTTTGTTAACGCAGCTTAACCAAGTGGCCAAACCTGTGACGCCAAGCCCTTCAGTTCCGCCACAGATGCGCCCGGCTGGCGAATAGTCCCTGCAGTTTCGAAAGGCTTCGGTTGAACGGCCCCGGCTTGGGCAGGTCGTTTGCTTCAAGGCGGTCGACGATGACTTCGACCGGACAAGGCAGACCGCTGCGCGGATCGCGATATCTGGGATAGTCAATCAGGGTGGCGTGAACCAAGGCTTCGAGACTGGGGCGCGGGCCGATCAGCCTGCGGTCTGGGATTGGCCCCTTGTCCTGAGTCAGCCCCCATCCGGCATAAAACGGTACACCCAGGGTGGTCACGCGACAGTCCCGCAGGAGCGCTTCGAACCCGGTCAGCGAAGTTAGGGTCCAGACTTCATCGACGTGATCCAGTAGCGGGGCGATGGGCGCGTTCGACAGGGTCAGATCGGCCCAAAGTTCGGGGTTCTCCACATGGCCGCTGCGCAACCCCGCCTCTACATCCGGGTGAGGTTTCCACAAAAGCACGGCATCCGGGTTGGCCTTGCGGGTCAGGCGCAACAGCTCGGCATTCGACTGAATTTCCGGGCTGCCTTTGAGGATCGAGGCGTCATCTTCGACCTGTCCGGGAACAAGAATACGATGCCCGACGGGCAATGTGGGTAACTCTCCGGATAGATTGTATTTAGACAAGTTGTGGACAGCAATTCGAGATATCAGGGCATGTACACGTTCGATTTGGTCCGGGCGAATATCCGTCGCTCTTTGTTGGATAAGCTGTTCGAGCCGCGATGGGCGGGCAGGATTGTAGTAAACGCCAAGATCATCCACGACCAAGGACAAAGGCGGGGTCAGCGCGGCGCCCAGCCCGCGTGAGCGTAAAAAACCATCTTCTACCCGCGCGGCATCGTCATCCTGCGCTTTATTGGCCCAAACCATGCGACGGCGCCTATCCTGCTCCGCGATGGCGCGGGATTTGTCCACATCATCTTCGAAACGCAACCTGCGGTGTTTGCCAAAAAACTTCTGTAGGTGCGATCTTTTCCACAGGCGCATGCCCTCGGCGACCCACCCTTGCCGATCTTCGCGCCATGCGCGGGTCTGGGCCTCAAGCGCGCCCAGGACGTCTTCGATCTCACACAGGCGATCATGGTAGGGATCGTACCAACGCGGATAGAGGATCATCGCCGCGGCAAAAAGCTGGGCGCGGGTCAGGTTGCGTTGGCGTCGGGCGACAGGTGTCTCGTCCTGGGTCAAGCCCCAGCCTGCGTAGAACGGCGCGCCGAAAACGCGCGGCTTGTGGCCCGCGAGGATCGCTTCAAAGCCCATTTGCGAGGACACCGTATAAACCGCTGTCGCGCCTTCCAGAATTTGCCATGGAGCCGCGGGCGTATCGCAAAGCGTGATGTTTCCGCCTGTATCGCTGTCCTGAAAATGACCAGGGCGATGGCCGGCGGTGGTTTCCGGGTGGGTTTTCAAAACGATCCGGGCGCCGGGATGCTCTTCGCGGGCGACGAAGAGCATTTCCAGAAAGCGGTTGCGGTCCGCCCCTGAGGCACGAACCGACGCGTCGCCTTGCGTCTGGTCGATCACCAGCACATAGCCGGGGTCCGGTAGTTCCAGATCCAGCCGGGTGGCGCTGTACTTGGACAATTGCGCGTCGCGCATGCGAGCAATGGCGCCGCGTGCGCGATTCAGTAGGGCGCTGTCATCCAGCGGATTGGTCGCCAGCAAAGTTTCAAGATCCGATGGGCTGCGGCCATCGAAGTGCACCCCGGAATGGTCAATCAACAGCCCCAAAGGCGGCTCACCGGATCTACCCGGATATAGTGAGCGCAGGAAAGCGTCTTCGATCCGCACCAATGGCGTGCCGTGTTTGGTTGCCATGGCTTCGCCGCGATGGGAATAGGGCGATTGCCCCCAAACACCGACCAAATCCTCTGGCCCGGGGCGGCCAAGAGACAGGCGGTAGCCGCACAAGCTGAGGATCCGCCGTAGTCGGCGTTGTGTCAGAAACCCGCCGTTGTAAATGAAAAGACGCCGGGGGTTTTCTGCCCCGGCGTTTTCCGTTCCGTCAGACCCGTGAGGCAAGGGCGTTAGCCTCCGCCAAGGGTCGTGGCCGCAGAGGAAACGGTGCTGACCGCCCCCAGTGTTCCCGTCAACGCGGCGATGGTTTTGTTCCACTGGGTGAAAGGCGCCTCGGTTACGTAGATGGTGTCCTGATCGCGAATGACAAAATCGCGTGCCATGAACATGCCGTTCGGCTGGGTCAGGTCAAGCACATAGACAAGACGCTGCGCGCCGATCAGATCGTTGCGGCCCAGGACCTGATTGGCGATTTCTGCCGGTTCATTGCGGAAAACAAAGACGCCCGTCGGATCAGCCGAGGAGGACAGCAAGCCGCCGACCTGGGCAATCGCCTCGACGGCGCTAAGCGTTTGGGTTTCAAAAGGAACGCGGGCCTGCGCGCCGGTGGCGCCAAGCGCGGTAAAGGCGCGGCTGTCCTCTTCGACCAGAATGCGATCACCGCCGCGCAGGGCAATGTCGAACTCCGGATGCTTATAAAGGTCCTGGAACCAGATTGTTTCAGTCTTGTTGCCGCGCAGCACTTTGACCTGAGCGATCTCGGGCTGAATCGTAATGCCGCCTGCGCGCGCCAACATGGTGGAAAGGGTGCGGGTCGGGCGTTCGATTGCAAAGACCCCCTGGCCGCCGACTGCGCCGACAAGGCTCACGGTCGAGCCGTCACCCGCCGCGCGGCGCACCTGAACTTGCGGGTCCGGTGTCTGATCTTCCAGCTTTGAGGTGATGATCTGGCGCACACGCTCGGGCGTGTTGCCAGCGGCCTTGATGCGGCCAGCATAGGGAACAAAGATAAAACCTGCGCCATCGACCTGCACTTCTTCAAGGATGGTCGAGTTGGCCGCCGCGCCGGACAATAGCCCGTCATCGACGTTTTCCCAAATGGTCAGGCCAAGCGTGTCACCGGGGCGGATGGTGTCGGAGCCAAGGGTGTCGGCGTTCTTGAAGGCTTCGGAAAAGCCCAGGGCCGGGACGACGGCGGTGGTGCGCGTCACCCGATCATTGACCGCGACAATAAAGGCGTCGCCTTCTTGCTGCACCGAGCCAGAAAATATTTCGCGCTTGTTAGGGCCCACGCGGGGCAAGCCGCAAGACGCCAAAACGGACACTGCGGCCAGTAGGGCGACAGACTTCGCCCACCGGGAAGGGGAGTGTTTCACTGCTCGGTCTCCTCGACCTTATGTTCTGCCTCAGTTTTTTCTTTTAACGTACGGGCTTTTCACTGAAAACGCCAGTACTTGAGGCAGGGCAGGCTAGTGCACGACCCGCAACTGTTGCCGTGGCGCCGCGGTCCCGCGCCGCAACGCATCATAGGGATCATCTGGCGCAAGCATCATGTCGACCACTTGCCGCAACAATTGGCGGCGCCCGCGAGCCGAGTAAAAACCGCCGGGAAGCTGCGAAGTTTCAAGCAGATAGCGGCGGTAGTCCTTATAGGCGTGCATGTTGGGACGCGAAGGTGTGCTGAAGAATTCCGGCAAAGCCTGGGTCGAGACGAACTCGGGCTTGGAATAGACCGCGTCGCCGAAAACCTTGAGCGGAATGCCGCGCCAAAGAACCTGTTGCGCGGCGGTTGAATTGACAGTGACCGCGGTACGCGCATCGTTCAAAAGCTGTGCCAGCTTGCCGCCGCGCACGTAATGCACCCTGTCCGAAACTCCCTGCGCCTTGGCAAAATCGCGGATCTTGCGGCGCACGTTCACCCGCCCGTCTTCCAGTGGATGGGCCTTGAAGACCAGATGGTGGTGGCCCGGCGCGCCCTCGGCAAAGCCGGCGATGACCAGTTCGAGAAACTCGGAAATTGTGGTGAAGGGCGAGTGTTTCTGGAACGAGCTGTCATGTTCCAGTTGCATCAACGCCAGATGATAGGGAAAGCCACCCAGCCTGATCCGCGTCGTGGCGACCACGCGATCGGCCCAGGTGAAGGGCATGAGGGTCAGCCGTTTCAGATACAGCATGAATTCCTGAACAACGGTCAAAGAGCGGTGCGGTTGAAAGTTGCGATAATCGCCGTTTCGGAACATTACGAACCAATGGTACAGCGCGCCGTAAAAGATGTGGTGCCGCATGTCGCCCCAATGGGCCGGGGGCAGGGGGGCCTCCATATCCGACATCTCAAGCGCGCGCTTCATCTGCGCCACGCTCATGTCCATCAGCTTGGAATGCCCGTTCGAGCCGCCCCTTTCATAGGTGACCCAATAGGGGCGCATGTAGCCTTCTTCAAAGACATGGACGATCAACCCGCGTGCTTTGGCCTCTTCCACCGCTTGCGCGTGGATCGGCCGCACATCGCCATACAGCACGATATCGGTCACGCCCTTTTCGGCCAGAAGGTCGAGAAAGGTCGCGCGCCAATCATCCTGTGTGCCGCGGAAGGGGATGTATGTCTTGGGGTGGAACCAGAACGCGCGATCCCCGGCGTTGAAACCCACGCGCCATACTTCGGCCCCCGTCTTGCGCAGCATGGCGCCAAGTCGGTTGAAGAAGGGCCCATGCGGCCCTTGCAGGAACAGGAAGACCCGTTGCTGGCCGGTTGCGTTGCTCATGGTGGCGTTCTATGTCCTTGCCTTGAATGAATTCTTAACGGCACAGTTCGGCAAAAATAAGGCCCGGATTGCGCTCCGCATGGAGATGAGAGCATGTTCACTGGCATCGTAACGGATATGGGCGAGATCCGCGAGCTTGAGCAGCGCGGTGACCTGCGTGCCCGGATTGGCACATCTTACGATACTTCGGGGATCGAGATCGGTGCGTCGATTGCCTGTGACGGTGTCTGCCTGACGGTGATCGCGCTTGGGGATGATTGGTTCGACATGGAAATCAGCGCCGAGACGGTTTCGAAAACCAACCTCGACCTGTGGACCAAGGGGCGTCGGATCAATCTTGAGCGTGCGCTCAAGGTCGGAGACGAACTGGGGGGGCATATCGTCTCGGGGCATGTGGATGGCGTGGCCGAAGTGATCGAGATCCGCGATGAAGGGGACAGCACGCGCGTCACGCTTCGCGCACCGGAACACCTTGCCCGGTTTATCGCGCCCAAGGGCTCGGTGGCGCTGAACGGCACCTCGCTTACAGTCAACGAAGTGAACGGGTGTGATTTCGGTATCAACTTCATTCCGCACACCAAGCAGGTCACCACCTGGGGCAATGTCGCGCTTGGCGACCGTGTGAACCTCGAGATCGACACGCTGGCGCGGTACGTGGCGCGACTTCAGGAATTTTCCTGAGCGCTTCACTCGGCTGGTTGGAAGCCTATGATCAGCTGACGTAGGCCAAGGGCCGCACCGGCAAAGATGGCGGCAAAGGTGACTGGCGCGGAAAAGGCCAATACGGAAAAGGCGCTGAGGCCCTGACCTATGGAGCAGCCAAGAGCCACGACGGCCCCCGCGCCCATCAATGCAGCCCCGACGATTTGGCGGCGCAATTCGCGCGGATCTTCGCAGGCTTCCCAGCGGAAATGCCCCTTGATCAACGATCCGGCAAAGGCCCCTGCCCAGACGCCCGCCACCGAGCCGACCGCAAAGGACAAGGGTCGTGCCGAGCCGGTCATCCACCACAGGATGGATTCGCCCAAAGGTGCGGCAAAGCTGTGCGAAACAACCGGCAGCCCTTCAAAGCCTGTGCGCGCGACCCAGGCGGTTCCCGCCCAGCCGATGATCACGCCAAGTCCGACAATAGCGGCCCAGAACACCTGTGAGGGTTTCTTCCACAACACCCGAGAGGCGGCGGAAAACCCCAGAAGGATCAAGCCGATGGCCATGCCGATCATGTTGACCGACAGTCCGGTGGCTGATCCCAGAAAATGCGCGATGCCAGGCGTGGCCTCGCCTGCGTGGACCTCAACCTGAGGGAACGCCATGGCGCGCAAAGGCGCCAGCGGGCCGGACAGCACAACGTAGGTCGACACGCCCATCACCAGAACAATGACAAAGCTCCGCAGATCGCCGCCGCCCAGACGCGCAATCGCGCCATAGCCGCAGTTCCCGGACAGCGCCATTCCATAGCCAAACGTCAGCCCGCCCAGAACCGAGGCAAGTGGCATCCAGCGGATCGACAGGTAATAGGTGCTGGTTCCCTCGAGCAGCCCAGTGGCCATCAGTCCGAAGCTGCCAAGGATGGCAAACCCGATGGCAACGCCCCACATACGAATCCGGGTGGTTGATCCGCCGTACAAGGCGTCTTCGATTGCGCCAAGGGTGCAAAACCGCCCCAGTCGGGCAGCAAGGCCCAGACACAGACCGCCGATCAGGCCAAACAAGGCCACCTGATGGTGTTCTGAAAGCATATCCAGCATGCCGGGGTCTCCTCCTGACCTGACAAGATCCGAGTATGGGCTGCTGCGGGCCATCAGGCAAGATTGCTCGTGGATCAGGGGCCGGTTTCAGCCTTCGTCCTGGCAGAAGAGCTTGTAGACGCATTCCAGCATTTGCCGGGGCTTGTCATCGGCCAGCCGGTAATAAATCGCCTTGCCTTCGCGCCGGGGGATCACCAGCCCTTCTAAACGCAGGCGCGACAGCTGTTGGCTGACGGCGGCCTGACGGGCGGAAAGCAGATCTTCCAGCTCGGTCACGGATTTCTCGCCGGTGACGAGGTGGCACAGGATCATCAGGCGACCTTCGTGGCTGATGGCCTTGAGGAAAGAGGATGCCAACGTCGCTTTTTCCACGATCGCGTCGAGTTCATCGTCGCTGAGATCGTCGTGCAGAACGGGAAGGGCTTGGCTCATCGTCCTTTTCCTCAATTGGTGACCGGTTCGAAATCGGTGTGATCTTCTAGCAGTTTGGCATAAATGGGCCAAAAGAAATCTTCGCCGACATAACCTTCCATGCGAGCAATCTCCACCCCGTCATCAATCAGGATGAAGGTCGGGGTAAAGTTGACGCGCCGGGAATAGGTGATCCCCTCGGGCGGGCCCATATGCAGATCGGCGCGGATCAGCGGGGCAAAGCGGCCCTCGGCGGTCTTGGCATAGGCAGGGAAAATCTGATCGTCCCACGCCGCGCAGTAGGCGCAGCCGGGCTGTTCTACCATTACCAACTGGATCTCTCCGGCCCATGTCGAAGTGCCGAGAATGCCAACGCTGAGAGCCGCCGCCTGAAGGATCGCTTTGAATGCCATTGCGCACCGAATGTCTATTGACTGACGTAATTGATAATATGAATATGTGAATTGTTCAAGGAAAGGCACGCATGTGTTCGATATTTCTTTTGCAGGCGCAGCATTGGCGGGCCTGTTGAGCTTTTTTACGCCCTGTGTTCTTCCGATGGTGCCGTTTTACCTGTGCTACATGGCGGGCATTTCGATGTCCGAGCTGCGCGACGACAGCGGAATCACTCCGGGCGCGCAGAAACGTCTGATCATCTCGGCGATCTTTTTCGCCGCCGGTGTCACTACGATCTTTGTTCTGTTGGGCATGGGGGCGACGGCCATCGGGCAGGCCTTTGCGGACTGGAAGCAACCGCTGTCCTATGTCGCGGCGGCGGTGCTGTTTGTATTTGGCTTGCACTTTCTGGGCATCATCAAGATCGGCCTTCTGTATCGCGAGGCGCGGTTGGAAAGCGCGGCTGAGCCGACCACGGTGCTGGGCGCCTATGTGATGGGACTGGCCTTTGGCTTTGGCTGGACGCCCTGCGTCGGCCCGGCGCTGGCCTCGATTCTGATGATCGCCAGCGGCATGGGCGACGTGTTCCGCGGCGGGCTTTTGCTATTCGTCTATGGCGTCGGGATGACCGCGCCATTCGTGATCGCGGCGCTGTTTTCCGGGCCCTTCCTGAAATGGACTGCGCGGCATCGCAGCAAGTTGCAGTACGTTGAGAAGGTCATGGGGGCGATGCTGATTCTCTTTGCAATCCTGATTGCAACTAACAGTGTTAATGTGATCGCTCAGTGGATGATCGATACATTCCCCAGCTGGACTTCGCTGAGTTAAACAGGAGAGGACCGAATGAGACATTGGATAGGCGCGGGTCTTGCACTTTTGATGGCCATGCCCGCTTTGGCCGAAGTTGGCGATGACGGTTTGCACAAAGAACCGTGGTTCCACGACACCTTCAAGGACTTGCGCGAAGATCTCGGTGAGGCGAATGCCGAAGGCAAGCGTCTGGTGCTTTTCGTCGAACAGCGCGGCTGCATCTACTGCAAGAAGATGCACGAAGAGGTCTTCGCCGATCCCGAGGTGCGCGACTACATCGCCGAGAACTTTTTTGCCGTGCAATTGAACCTGCACGGAGACATCGAGGTGGTCGATTTCGACGGGGAATCGCTGGCCGAAAAAGACTTGGCTCGGAAGTGGCGCGTGCTGTTCACACCGAACATCGTATTCATGCCGGAAGAGGTTCCAGAGGGGGCTGCGGGCATCGATTCGGCGGTTGCCGTGATGCCCGGTGCATTCTCCAAGGGGACGACGCTGGACATGTTTACCTGGGTTAACGAGAAGCGGTACGAGCTTGATAACGGAGAGGATTTTCAACGGTATCACGCGCGCCGCATTCGCGAACGCGACGATGGAAAGACGGACTGAGGTGCGACCGATCGGATCAAAAATTCACTTCTGTGAATTTGTTGTTGCGTTACGCGTATCCGGTAGCCTACGGTATACATCAGCCAAAAATGGAGGCGAGGCCCGTAAGGGCTTTGCGAGGCCTAGGGAGGGAAAATGAGGCTTACAGCAATCACGGTAGCGGCAACGCTGATCGCAGGCACGGCTTTCGCCGGTGAGGTCGCGCCCAGCGACGTTCAGTTCGGTGAATATGGTGAAGTCGAAGTGTCACTGTCGGGCATGCCTGGCAATGCCGCAAACGGCGCAGTGATCATGGGTGACAAGGGGCAGGGCAACTGCGTTTCCTGCCATCAATTGTCGGCACTTGCAGATGTTCCGTTCCAGGGCGAAGTCGGCCCGGTTCTCGATGGCATCGGCGATGTCCGATCCGAAGCGGAACTGCGGGGTATCGTCGCCAACGCGAAAAAGACGTTCGAAGGATCGGTCATGCCGGCCTTCTACAAGACCGAAGGCTTTATCCGTCCGGGTGACGCCTATACCGGCAAAGCCCCCAAGGGCGACCTGCCGCCGATCCTCTCGGCGCAGGATATCGAAGATGTGGTCGCTTTCCTGCTGACGCTCAAGGATAGCTGATTAACTAAGGTTCTAAGGAGAAAGACGATGGAATTTACTCGTCGCGAAACGCTGGCACTCGGTGCTGGTGCTGCGCTGATGACCTTCCTTCCGTTCCGCGCGAATGCGGCAGTGGAGGATGTCATCAATGAATTCACCGGCGGTGCTGCCGTTGCCGAGGGCGGTGTCGATTTGGACGCCCCGGAAATCGCCGAAAACGGCAACACGGTTCCGATTTCCGTGGCATCCGAGGGGGCAACGGCCATCCTGCTGCTGGCAGCTGGCAACCCGACCCCGGGCGTGGCCAAGTTCACCTTTGGTCCTCTGGCGGCATCGCAGAGCGCATCGACCCGTATCCGCCTTGCCGGTACGCAGGACGTTATTGCGATCGCTCAACTGGCGGACGGCACGTTCGGCCGCGCTTCCAAGACCGTGAAGGTCACCATCGGCGGCTGCGGCGGCTAAGTTAGAGGAGATTTGAACAATGGCATCTGGTGTCAAACCCCGCGTCAAAGTCCCGAAAAAAGCTGCTGCTGGTGAGGCAATCACCATCAAGTCGCTGATTTCCCACAAAATGGAATCGGGTCAGCGCAAAGACGGCGACGGCAATATCATCCCTCGCTCGATCATCAATCGCTTTACCTGCGACTTCAACGGCCAGAACGTGATCGATATCACGCTCGAGCCTGCGATCTCGACCAACCCGTACTTCGAATTCGAGGCGACCGTTCCGGAAGCCGGTGAGTTCAAGTTCACTTGGTACGACGACGACGGCGACGTCTATGAGTCGACCAATGCGGTTGCGGTTGGCTAATGGCAAACACCTGCTCTGCCATCTTGGCGGGGCAGGTCGCCTAAAGGGAGGGAATATATAATGAAATTCAAGGCACTGACGGCTGTTGTCGCTCTGCTAGCCGCCCCCATGGTCATGGCGGGTGGTGCTGATGACGATACGCTTGTCATCAACGGCGATCTTGAGATCGTGACCAAGACCACCGCGCCAGCGCATGCGGACAACCTGACCGAGATCATCTCGGGCTGGCACTTTCGCGACGATGGCACCCAGGCCATGGAGATGGACGACTTTGACAACCCGGGCATGATCTTCGTCGATCAGGCACGCGACGTCTGGGCGACTGCCGAAGGCACCGAAGGCAAATCCTGCGCGGATTGCCACGGCGCCCCCGAGGACATGGCTGGCGTCAAGCCCGTCTATCCCAAATGGAACGAGGCCGCTGGCGAAGTCCGCACTCTGCAAATGCAGGTGAATGACTGTCGGACCAACCGCATGGGCGCCGATGCCTGGAAATACGACAGCGGTGACGCCATCAATATGGAGGCACTTCTGGCCTCCGTGTCGCGTGGTCTGCCGGTGAACGTGGCCATTGACGGCCCGGCAGCAGAGACTTGGGCCAAGGGTAAGGAAATGTACTATACCCGCTTTGGCCAGCTGGAACTTTCCTGTGCCAACTGCCACGAGCAGAACTACGGCAACTATATCCGCGCCGACCACCTGTCGCAGGGGCAGATCAATGCTTTCCCGGCGTATCGCCTGAAAAACGCAAAACTGAACGGCATCCAAGACCGCTTTAAGGGCTGCGTGCGCGACACCCGTGCAGAAACCTTCAGCCCCGGTTCGGACGAGTTCATCGCTCTGGAGCTTTACGTCGCTTCGCGCGGCAACGGCCTGTCGGTCGAAGGCCCCTCGGTTCGGAACTGAACCTAACCGAAACCCCGCGTCCTGCGAGGGGCGCGGGGTTTCTTCCACTTAACTTATTCACACATGCGAATGTGTGTCGCGAGTGAGCAAAGAAAGACCCTCCCCATGATCTCAAGACGCGATTTCCTGCAAGTGTCCATGGCGGCCTCGGCGATGGTCGGGGCCTCTGGATTTGGCAACTGGTCCCGGCTGGCCGCTCAGCAGAGCCTGACACAGGACCAGCTTCTGCAATTCGACACCTTCGGCAACGTGAGCCTCATTCACATCACCGACATTCATGCGCAGATCAAACCGATCTATTTCCGTGAACCGTCGATCAATATCGGCGTCGGCGGAAACAAGGGCGCCGTACCGCATGTGACCGGCGCTGATTTCCGCAAACTATACGGCATCGACGATGGCAGCCCGTCGCATTACGCGCTGTCCTCGGGCGATTTCTCGGCCTTGGCGCAGGCTTATGGCAAAGTCGGGGGACTGGACCGCGTCGCCACTGTGATCAACTCGATCCGTGCCGATCGCCCCGATGCGCTTTTGCTGGATGGCGGCGACACCTGGCATGGCTCTATGACTTGCTACAAGACCGAAGGCCAGGACATGGTCAACGTCATGAATGCGCTCAAGCCTGATGCGATGACCTTCCATTGGGAGTTTACGCTTGGCAGCGACCGCGTGGCCGAGATCGTTCAAAATCTGCCCTTCGCCGCGCTGGGCCAGAACATCTTTGACGCCGAATGGGACGAACCTGCCGAGCTGTTCCCGCCATATAAATTCTTTGAGCGTGGCGGCGTGAAAATCGCGGTGATTGGTCAGGCCTTCCCCTATATGCCCATCGCCAACCCGCGCTGGATGTTCCCGGAATACTCGTTTGGCATCCGCGACGAAAACATGCAGGCCATGGTGGATGAAGTCCGCGCGGCGGGCGCCGAACTGGTGGTTTGTCTGTCGCACAACGGTTTTGACGTGGACAAGCAGATGGCCACCAAGGTCACCGGCATTGACGTCATCCTGTCGGGCCACACCCATGACGCGCTGCCCGAGCCCGTCTTGGTGGGCGAGACGATCATCGTTGCATCGGGCTCGAACGGCAAATTTGTCAGCCGCGTCGATCTGGATGTGCGCGACGGTCGGATGATGGGTTTCCGCCACAAGCTGATCCCGATTTTCTCGGATGTCATCACACCCGACGCCGAGGTCACCAAGGTGATCGACGAGCAGCGCGCGCCCTTCAAGGAAGAACTGGAAGAGGTGATCGGCCAGACCGATACGCTGCTGTATCGCCGCGGCAACTTCAACGGCAGCTGGGATGACCTGATCTGCGACGCCCTGATTTCCGAACGCGAGGCGGACATCGCGATGTCGCCCGGCGTGCGTTGGGGCCCGAGCCTGATCCCCGGCGATAACATCACCCGCGAGGACATCTGGAACGTCACCTCAATGACCTACGGTGAGGCTTACCGCTCGGAAATGACGGGCGAATTCATCAAGGTGATCCTTGAGGACGTGGCCGACAACATCTTTAACCCGGACCCCTATTACCAACAGGGCGGCGACATGGTGCGCATCGGGGGTATGGCTTATCGCTGTGATGTGTCCAAGCCACAAGGCGAGCGCATCAGTGACATGACGCTGCTCAAGACGGGCGAAGCAATCGATCCGGCCAAGACCTACATGGTCGCGGGCTGGGCATCCGTGAACGAGGGCACCGAGGGGCCGCAGATTTGGGACGTGGTGGAAAGCCACATCCGCAAGCTGGGGACCGTCACACTGGAGCCCAACAATTCGGTCGAGGTGGTGGGCATCTGAGGCCCGCCTGCTTGGAAGGAGAGAAAACGATGACCACTGAGAACAAAGGCCCTTCGCGCCGCAAGTTCCTGACCAGCGCTGCGGCTCTGGGGGCAGGGACGGTTGCGGCCACGGCTGCACGGGCCGCTGGCCCGGACCCGCTGATCACCGAGGTGCAGCCTTGGGCCAACGGCTTTGGCGACGGCGTTGACGCCACGCCTTACGGCCTGCCGATCAAATTCGAAGACGATGTGATCCGCCGTAACGTGGAATGGCTGACCGCCGACACGATTTCTTCGATCAACTTCACGCCGATCCACGCGCTGGATGGCACGATCACCCCGCAGGGTTGCGCGTTCGAGCGTCACCACTCGGGCGCGATTGAGCTGGCGAAAAGCGACTATCGCCTGATGATCAACGGTCTTGTCGATAAGCCGCTGATCTTCTCGTACGAAGATCTGGAACGGTTCCCGCGCGAAAATCACACCTATTTCCTAGAATGCGCGGCCAACACCGGCATGGAGTGGGCGGGCGCACAGCTGAACGGCGCGCAGTTTACTCACGGCATGATCCACAACATGGAATACACTGGCGTGCCGCTGCGCACCATTCTGGCCGAGGCCGGTCTGGATGCAGCGGGGGATCTCAAGGACAAGTGGGTTTATGTCGAGGGCGCGGATGCCTCTTCGAACGGCCGCTCGATCCCGATGGAAAAGGCGATGGACGATGTGCTGGTGGCCTTCAAGGCCAACGGCGAAGCGCTGCGCAAGGAACATGGCTACCCGGTCCGCCTTGTGGTTCCCGGTTGGGAAGGCAACATGTGGGTCAAGTGGTTGCGCCGCGTCGAGGTCATGGATGGCCCCGTCGAGTCGCGCGAAGAAACCTCCAAGTACACCGACACGTTGGCCGATGGCACATCGCGCAAGTGGACCTGGGTCATGGACGCCAAGTCGGTTGTCACTTCGCCCAGCCCTCAGGCCCCCATCACGCACGGCCACGGCCCGCTGGTCATCACCGGCATGGCATGGTCCGGTCACGGCAAGATCACCCGGGTCGACGTGTCGAAAGATGGCGGCATGACATGGGAAACCGCGCGCCTTGCCAACGCAGGCGAAGACAAGGCCCTGACCCGCTTCTATCTGGACACAACCTGGAACGGCGAAGAGATGCTGCTCCAGTCGCGTGCCATGGATGAAACGGGCTACGTTCAGCCGACCAAGGCTCAGCTGCGCGACGTGCGCGGGCTGAACTCGATCTATCATAACAACTGTATCCAGACCTGGCACGTGAAGGCCAATGGGGAGGCAGAAAATGTCGAAGTCTCTTAAACTCTTTGGCGGCACCGCGATTGGCCTGCTGGCGCTTGGCACAGCCGCCTTCAATTTCGCGGACCGCAGCATCGCGCCCTTCCCGGAAAATCCGCGCACCCTTGCGGCGCTTCCGGCACCAATCCCCGAGCCCGAGGCCCCGGTGCAGGCGGCAGAAACGGCTTCGGCGGACGGCCTTGTGGTCTCTGCAGCCTATGCGGACGAGGCCAGCACTGGCACGCGTTTCGGTCTTGGCCGCGAAGCCTTGCCCGAAGAGGTCGCCGCGTGGAACGTGGATGTCAGCCCTGATGGCACAGGCCTGCCCGACGGGTCAGGCACGGCCGCAGAGGGTGAGCCGATCTTCGAGGAAAACTGTGCTGTGTGCCACGGCTCATTTGCCGAGGGGGTTGATAACTGGCCCAAACTGGCGGGCGGCGACGGCACCCTTGCGGACGATGATCCGCTCAAGACCGTCGGGTCCTACTGGCCTTATCTTTCTACGGTGTGGGACTATGTTCACCGCTCCATGCCCTTTGGCAATGCGCAGACCCTTTCGAATGATGAGGTCTATGCGATCGTGGCCTATATCCTCTACTCCAATGACATCATCGACGATGAGTTCGAGCTGTCTAAAGAGACTTGGGATCAGGTAGAGATGGCAAATGCGGACGGCTTTATCGTCGATGACCGGGCTCAGACCGAGTATCCGATCTGGAGCACAGAGCCTTGCATGGAAAATTGCAAGGACAGCGTCGAGATCACGATGCGCGCGACGGTTCTGGACGTGACCCCGGAAGAAGAAGGTGGAGACACCGCCGCCGCCCCGGTCGAGACACCTGAGCCAGCGCCGGTGGAAGACACAGCGGCAGCGCCGGTCGAAGAGCCTGTCGAGGCTCCGGCAGAAATGGCCGTTGCCGCGCTGGACGCCGATCTGGTGGCCGCTGGCGAGAACGTCTTCAAAAAGTGCAAGGCCTGCCACCAGGTGGGTGAAGGCGCGAAGAACCGGACTGGCCCTGTTCTGAACGGCGTGTTTGGCCGAGAAATCGGCGGTGTTGAGGGCTTCAGGTACTCGGGAACCATGGCCGAGATGGGCGGCGTCTGGGACGAAGAAAGCCTGCACGCTTTCCTGTCCAACCCGCGCGATTACGTGAAGGGCACCAAGATGTCCTTTGCGGGCCTCAAGAAGGACGAGGATTTGGCTGCGATTACGGAATTCCTGAAATCCGTATCTCAGTGATCAGATGAAAACAGGCGCTGGCCCTTTGGGGCTCTGGCCTGCTAGCGGGTCGACCTGATCGCTTTCCTGAAGCGATCCAGATGGGATCAAGTTTAACCCGGCGCAGGAAACCGCGCCGGGTTTTGTCGTATTGAGCCGTCAGCACCGATGCGATTGTCCGCCGGCGAATTTCAAAACCCTCACCATCGGTGCGCCCGAACGCCTATGTGGTCGGGTATTCCGGAATTGTTATCAATTGCCAGTCGGTTGAAGATGAAGCCGAGGCTGGGTGGCCTCGCGCCGTGGGGAAATTTTGCCCAATGGATCGCATCATTTTCATGGCGGGGATTTTCATCCCGCCCGCCAAAGCAACAGTGAGATAACCAATGTCTTTCAGGATTCGAATCGTCATCTTGGGAACCATGCTGGCACTGGCGGCGGGCTTTGGACTTCTGCCGACCTAGCGGGCGGCCGTGAAATTCAGCCGCAACTTGCGGGCAGGTTGCTGAACTTTTTAGGCCCGCGACAAATGGCGGAGCGGATCAAAGGCTTGGTCTTGACCTTTGGGTGCGGCTCAGGCCCACTCCGGCCATGCCCCATGATCATCACCATCACCACATCGATCCCGAGGCCGGCGATCGCCGCGTTGCTGCTGCCGTAGGCGTTAACCTTTTGCTGACCGTCGCGCAGGTCATTGGCGGGATTGTCTCCGGCAGTCTCGCGATGATCGCCGATGCGCTGCACAATTTCAGCGATGCGATCAGCCTGATCATCGCGTTCTGGGCTCGCAAGATTGCGCGACGCCCGGCGGATGCGGCGATGACTTTCGGCTATGGCCGGGCCGAGGTTGTGGCCGCGCTGGTCAATTTGACGACACTCATCGTGATCGGGATTTACCTTGTTTACGAGGCGGTTATGCGGTTCCTGGCGCCAGAGCCGGTGGCCGGTTGGCTGGTTGTCATTATCGCAGGCGTGGCGCTTGTGGTTGATCTGGTGACTGCCGCTTTGACCTATTCGATGTCCAAAAACAGCGTGAATATCCGCGCGGCGTTTCTACATAATGTGGCCGATGCGATGGGCTCGGTTGCGGTGATTGGGGCGGGGACTCTTATCTTGCTGTTCGGCTGGACCTGGGTGGACCCGGCAGTGACGCTCTTGATTGCCGGATATATCCTGTGGATGGCCTTTTCCGAGATTGGCGGCGTGGTGCGCATCCTGATGTTGGGCAGTCCGCCGAAGCTGGCGCCAGAGGCGGTGATCCAAACGGCCGAAGCGGTCGAGGGCGTGCAGGACATGCATCACGCTCATCTGTGGCAGATGGATGAACACCACAGCTCGCTCGAGGCGCATCTGGTGATCGAAGCCGGGTCCTGGGGGCAAGCGGATGCCATCAAGAATGCGGTCAAGCAGCGCCTGTCCGACCAGCACGGGCTGCACCATGTCACGTTGGAACTGGAGTGCGCCGCGCATATCTGCACCGAGGCGCAGCGGATCGGTCATGGCACTTAGGCCGCGCGCAAGCCCCGTAAATCCCCGAGTAGCGAGGGTATCTTTTCCTTGAATTTGAAAAAGCCCGCGGTGGCGTGGGGCCAGGCGTTCAGGTCATGGGCGCGAATGGGGCGGATCACAGGTATCCCTTTGATACTGTTCAGAACTGTCGCATTGGGGCCAACCGGCGCGTAAGGTGTCACGATCTGCTGTGCGCCGATGTCTCGCGCCCATTTTTCCAAAGCTTCTGCGTCATTCAGGCCATGGGTCACAGGCCCCAGTTGATCCTTGCTGCGGGTGCAGGAATCCTCGACTCCGGCGCGCTTCCAAGCGATCACATGCGGTGCCGGGGCCAAGGGTGACAGATCTTCGGGACGGCTGAGCGTCGCGGTGGCTATGGGGGCAAACCCTTGCCGCCAAAGCCACGATGGCGACAGGTCGTCGTCGTGCAGGATCAGGACCGTTGGCAGCGATGGATCAAAATCCGACTGCGCCGGTGGGGAGTGGCGCGGCGGATGCGGCGCCGCATTCGGGGCAGGGGCTTCGGGCGCTAATTCGGACGCAGACGGCGCAAAACGCCCTTCGGTATATTTCTCAATGTTAGTGGCGCGCGCCAGATAGGTTTTGCCTTGCGTTTGCCGCCCCGCCACCCAGCGCCATGACAAGGTGTTCGAGGCCGGATCGCCGTCAAGCAGGTGCCGCAGGAAAAAGTCAGCGCCCAACTCCCAAGGAAGGCGCAGAGTGAATATCCAGATCGAGGCAAACCACATACGGGCATGGTTGTGCAAATAACCGGTCAGCGTCAGTTCCTGTGCCCAGGCATCGAAACAGGCGATCCCGGTATCGCCTTTGCAGGCTGCCTCCCAGCCCGCGCGCAACCCTGACTGGGTCGACACCTCGTCCAATCGTTGGCGCAGGGCGCTTTGATAGGCGGTCCAGACGCCGGGCCGCATTTCAAGCCAGCCTTTCCAGTAAGTTCGCCAAAAGACTTCTTGCACGAATTTTTCAGCGGACTTTGCAGAATGTCGTGCAAGGACGGCAGCTAAAACTTCATCTTCCGTCATGACGCGATGCCGCAGATAGGGCGACAGTGTCGAAACGTACTGATGTTGTCCGATCCCGAGATCAAAATTACGCCGCGCTGCATAGTCGCGCCCGGCCGAAGGGGCAAAATCGGCCAATCTGGCCAGTCCGGCAAGCCGGGTTGGCGGAAAATCATTCAGCGGTCGCATTGATTGCCTCGTCCGTTCATCAGCAATCAGATTTAGGGCTTTGCTCAATCGCGACAAGAACGTGGAATTTTTCAGCGCCCCTTGCGGGTGTCTGGGGCCGGCACTAAGACTCTGGTAACTCCTAAGCCTTAGGCATCCATCAAGACACAAGCAGGCAGGTTCGCGATGAAAGACCCGATTGACGTTTACATGAATACCCTCGTTCCCATGGTGGTCGAACAGACCAGCCGCGGCGAACGTGCTTATGATATCTTTTCGCGACTGTTGAAGGAGCGGATCATTTTCCTCAGCGGGCCGGTGCATGATGGCATGTCCAGCCTTGTGGTTGCACAGCTGCTGCACCTTGAGGCGGAAAACCCCTCCAAGGAAATCTCGATGTATATCAACAGCCCCGGCGGCGTTGTGACCTCGGGTTTGTCGATCTACGACACCATGCAGTACATCAAACCCAAGGTGTCGACTCTGGTGATCGGCCAGGCAGCCTCGATGGGCTCGCTGCTGCTGACCGCCGGTGAGGCTGGCATGCGCTTTTCGCTGCCCAACAGCCGGATCATGGTGCACCAGCCTTCTGGCGGGTATCAGGGGCAGGCGACGGATATCATGATTCATGCTGAAGAGACTCTGAAACTTAAGAAGCGTTTGAACGAAATTTACGTCAAGCACACCGGTCAGACCCTGAAAGCGGTCGAAAACGCGCTTGAGCGGGACAATTTCATGGATCCCGAAGAGGCCAAGAAATGGGGCCTTATTGATGAAATCGTGACGTCTCGCCAGACCGGTGATGACGAGAGCGGTAAGTAAGACAACCGTCCCGCCCCTCTCCGGGGCGGGGCAAACTTTCGGATTGCCCGCCCCGAATGCCTGTCCTAAGCTTACGGACACGGGGCGGTCGGTGCGGAAAGAAACGGCTTGTCGGTTGATCTGAACGAAGGGTCAAGGACAGGCAGGAAAGGTGCAATATGGCGACGAATTCAGGCGGTGACAGCAAAAACACCCTCTACTGCAGCTTCTGCGGCAAAAGCCAGCATGAGGTCCGCAAACTCATCGCCGGGCCGACAGTGTTCATCTGCGATGAATGTGTTGAGCTTTGCATGGACATCATTCGCGAAGAAACCAAGGGCGCTGGCCTGAAGGCTTCGGAAGGTGTGCCTACCCCGCGCGAGATTTGCGATGTGCTAGACGACTATGTGATCGGGCAAGCTACGGCCAAGCGCGTGCTCTCGGTCGCGGTCCACAACCATTACAAACGATTGAACCACGCACAGAAATCCTCGGACATCGAGCTGGCGAAGTCGAACATCCTGCTGATCGGTCCGACGGGTTGCGGCAAGACTCTGCTGGCGCAGACGTTGGCGCGGATTCTGGATGTGCCCTTTACCATGGCGGATGCGACGACCCTGACCGAGGCCGGGTACGTGGGCGAAGATGTCGAAAACATCATCCTCAAGTTGCTTCAGTCGTCGGAATACAATGTTGAACGCGCACAGCGCGGCATCGTTTATATCGATGAGGTCGACAAGATCACGCGCAAGTCCGAAAACCCTTCAATCACCCGTGATGTTTCGGGCGAGGGCGTGCAGCAGGCTTTGCTGAAGCTGATGGAAGGCACCGTAGCTTCGGTGCCGCCGCAGGGCGGGCGCAAGCATCCGCAGCAGGAATTCCTGCAAGTGGACACAACGAACATCTTGTTCATTTGCGGTGGGGCCTTTGCCGGCCTTGACCGGATCATCAAGCAGCGCGGAAAGGGCTCGGCCATGGGCTTTGGCGCCGATGTGCGTGACGACAGCGAAATGGGCGTAGGCGAGACATTTAAGTCGCTTGAGCCCGAAGATCTGCTCAAGTTCGGCCTGATTCCGGAATTCGTTGGCCGTCTGCCAGTTGTGGCGACGCTGGAAGATCTGGATGAAGACGCGCTTGTCACCATTCTGACCCAGCCCAAGAACGCCTTGGTCAAGCAATACCAGCGCCTGTTCGAGATGGAGGACACCGAACTGTCCTTCACCGATGACGCACTTTCGGCGATTGCCAAGAAGGCGATCCAACGGAAGACCGGCGCACGCGGGCTGCGCTCCATCCTCGAAGGCATCCTTTTGGACACGATGTTCGAATTGCCCGGTATGGAAGAAGTGACCGAAGTTGTCGTCAACGAAGAAGCGGTCAATTCCGACGCCAAGCCCTTGATGATTTACGGCGATCAGAAAAAGGAAGAGGCCTCGGCAAGCTGAGGCATCCGAGATGAAAGACTAAAGCAAGGCGGGGTGATACCCCGCCTTTTTCGTGGGACAGAGCCAATGGCAATCAAACGCATTTCTTCTGGCGGCCCGTTTGAGGCAAAGATCGGGTACTGCCGTGCCGTTGTGGCAGGCGGATTTGTGCATGTGGCCGGCACCGTGGGCGAAGGCGCGACGGTTCAGGACCAATGCCGCGCTGCGCTGGCAACAATCGAAAAGGCGTTGGCCGAGGCGGGCGCGTCTTTTCCAGATGTTGTTCGGGTCAATTACTACCTGCCCGACGCGACCGAGTTCGAGCCGTGTTGGCCCATCCTGTTGGAAACCTTCGGAGCCAATCCTCCGGCGGCGACAATGATCGAATGCAACTTGATCGACCCGAAGTTCCGGATCGAGATCGAACTGACGGCACATTTGCCCGCAGGGTAGGACATGAGCGCCTTATTCGGCGGCCAAATGCGTGGGGGGCGTGGTGTATTGATCACCAAGTTCGTGCAGTACGTCAGCCTCTGCTAAGGGTTCCCAAATCGGACCAGGTTGAATGAAGCCTTCGCGCACAAGGGCGTGTTGCAGCTTCGGTAGGTCAGGTTCACCGGTTGACAGCCGCGCGCGCGGGGTTTCCTTGTGCTGCCAGACCCTGCGCAACGTGTCCAACAGCACTGGTTCGGCCCCGGTAAAGCTTCGCAGCTGCGACAGGATGTGTTGGGTTGCCATGGATTTACGCCGCGTGATGACGCCAACGCGCTGATCCGCCCGCCCTACAAAACCGAACAGATGCAGGGCTGAGCCTTCGCTGGCCAGAATGCGCCTTGCGGCCTTATAGCGTGCGATCTGCGTCGGCATGTCATGGCGCTCGGGGTGAAAGATCTCATACCCTTGCGCGGCGAGTTCCTGCTCGATCCGCGCTTCTCCCACAAGCGCGCCGCGCTTTGGTCCAAGTCTGCTGCGCGAGATATAAAGGTTTTCTGGCCCATCGGCGGCAATGCCTTCTCCAAACCGGCGGTGCATGAAGTTTCGGAATGCAGGTGTCCCGGCGCTGATCTCGCCCAGACCAAAGCCTTGGTTGGGTACGATAAGGCGTTCGACCCGGGCGGCGGGATGAACCACATGAATCGGCAGATCAACGCCAAGCGCCTCGAAAAAACCCGTCTGAAAACTTGCAAATTCCTGCGCGCCCCGGTGGCGGCGGGGAATAAAGACAATGCCGTCGGGCTTTTCGCCGTTCAGATGGTCCAATCCCCAAAGGCGACAGCTGCTTTCCACTATGAAATGTGCGAAATACTGCCAGAGTGTGCCACCCCAAAGCCATGTCCCGGGCAACTCTTCGATCTCGTCCTCGGGCAAGGAAAAGGGCAGGTTCAATCGTCGCTTGTTCCGCCAAAGCGCCGCCTCGGGAACGTCCTCGCCACTGACGGAAATCACGCCTGACGGAACCGCAAGCGAATTTTCACAGGGCGCTAAGACAACCGCCTGTTCATGCACTTGTATCTGGGGCGCGAAACCGCTTTGCGGGCTGGGCGGGGGCGTTTGTTTGCTGGCCAGCGCCGGCGCCCGAACACAGGTCCAGACAAAGCGCGTCGAATGTTCAACCTGCTTGCGAAACCCAAGCTGGCGTAGCCGATCCTTGCAGGTCTTCGCGCCGTCAATCCCGTACACGTCCGGGTGAAATTCGATCACCACGGCGCGGATGCCTGCCAGATCCGCATGGGTCAAGAAGTCCAATTCGCCGCCTTCGATGTCCATGATCAGGACGGTTGGGCGAAAGGCTTTGCGCACCTCTGCAAACGAGGCCGTTGGCACTTCAACCGGGCGGGTGCGGCGCGAGCTTTGATCAATCAGCGACGATCCAAGAAACGAGTTCCGCAGATAGAATGTCACGGTTTCGGGGCGGTCAGGGGCGCTGATCAGCACTTGATTGCGCAGCTCCACCTTATTCTGCAAGCCGTTTTCCTGATGCAAGGCTTTGATATGGGGCACCAAGTCCGGATTGGCCTCGAACGACAAAACTGCCGCGGGGCGGGCGTTCACCGCGATTACCGCGCCAACGATCCCCAGCCCGGCGCCCATTTCCAGAACCCGGTCGTCTCGTTGCACGATCGCGAGCGCTCCGGCGATTTCTTCGCCTTCATAGCGGGCTTCTTCGATGCGGCGGATGCGGGTTTCGGTCAGGAAGGGCGAGGCGGGCACACGCACACCTTTGCATTCCGCTGCAATTGCGATCTGGGTCATTCGATTTGCCTGCTCTTATTGTTAAGCAAAGGTTAAGCGGGCCGCGCATGTCACGCCAGAAATTTCCAAAGAGCTTGAAGAAAGCTTGTCGCGGATGCGGCATGGCTGCCACTGGACCTTGCCCTTGGTTTTCGTCATATAGAGGAGCAAGAGAGACAGGAGTCGTTAATGGGCATTCTCAACACGCTTCTTCGCGCCGTCACATGGTGGAATGGGCAAACCCTGAACACGCAGATCTACACATGGCGCAATGGCACCAAGGTGGGCGAAGACGAACAGGGCAACACCTTTTATCAGACCGCAGATGGCGAGCGTCGTTGGGTGATTTTCAATGGTGAGGCAGAAGCGTCGCGCGTGTCGCCCGATTGGCACGGCTGGTTGCATCACACCTTTGACGACCTGCCCAGTGACAAACCGCTGGCACACAAGGCTTGGGAAAAACCCCACCACGAGAACCTGACTGGCACCGCGCTGGCCTATGCGCCTGCCGGCTCGCTTCGCCGCGTCAAGCCTGCAGACCGCAGCGATTACGAGGCGTGGAGCCCGGAATGACCCACTCGACCACCGAGGTGATCGTAGGCGGCGGCGTATTGGCCGCCGCTTTGGCCTTTGGCCTTTATGCCATCCAAAGCACGGGGTTTGAGCTGGGTACGTCCGGCTATGACCTGCGCGCCTCGTTCCGGTCGCTTGAAGGGGTCAGCGTTGGCACCGATGTGCGTCTGGCGGGCGTCAAGGTGGGCACTGTCACCGATATCGACCTCAACCGCGAGACCTTTCGCGCGGATACAGTTGTCAACATCGACAACGGCATCGAAATTCCTGACGACAGTTCGATCATCGTTTCTTCCGAAGGCTTGCTAGGCGGCAATTTCATTGAGATCAGCCCCGGCGGATCGCCCTTCAACTATGAAGCAGGCGATGAAATTCTGGATACACAGGGCGCGGTCAGCCTCCTGTCGCTGCTGCTGAAGTACGTCAGCGGAGGGAGCAGCACGGAATGAAGCGGCTTGCCCTTCTGGTTGCCTGTGTTCTGGCTGCTCCTGTCGGCGCACAAGAGACAGTGAATGCCGGGAACGGCGCTGTTCTGCGCGTGCTGGACAAGCTGAATGCCAAGGTCTCCGACGTCACTTTGGTCAATGGTCAGACCTCTCAGCAGGGCTTGATCGAAATTGCATTGACGGAATGCCGCTATCCTGTGGGCAACCCTGCCGGTGACGCCTATGCCTTTTTGACGATCCGGGAAGCGGGGGTGGCCCAACCGGTGTATCGTGGCTGGATGGTCGCCTCGTCGCCGGCGCTCAACCCGCTGGATCACCCGCGTTATGACGTCTGGGTGATGCGCTGCACCACGTCCTGACCGCTGCTGGCCAATGGGGCCGACAGGATGTCCGCATCGTGCAACAGCGCCTCGGCCAGTTGCGCGCGATAGCTTGCCCTTGGGATTTCCACACCGCCCAGAGATGCCAGATGCGGCGTGATGAACTGCGTGTCAAACAGCGTAAAGCCCGTACGCCGCAGCAGGTCAACAAGCCAGGCCAAGGCGATCTTGGAGGCATCGGTGCGGCGCGAGAACATCGATTCCCCGCAATAGGCGGTGCCTATGGTCACCCCATAGACTCCACCGACCAGGCTGCCTTCCATCCACACCTCAAGCGAATGGGCTTTGCCCATGGCGTTGAGTTCGGAATAAAGGTCGCGGATTTCGGCGCTGATCCAGGTTTCCTGCCGGTCCGCGCAGCCATCGACCACGCCCAGAAAGTCGCGGTTGAGCGTGACCATGTAGTCGCTCCTGCGCAGCCGCTTGGCCAGCGAGCGCGAGATGTGGAAACCGTCCAGCGGAATGACGCCGCGTCGACGCGGGTCCACCCAGAAAATTTCGGGGTCGTTGCGATGCTCGGCCATCGGGAAGATGCCCGAGCGATAGGCATGAAGCAAAAGGTCGGTGGTGACGCTTTCCATCGCCCTAGGAGGAGAGGCCCCCGGCCTCCAGCCATTTTTCCAACCAGTGAATGTTGTAGTCGCCGGTATGGATGTCTTTTTCCTGCAAGAGCGCGTGGAACAGCGGCACTGTGGTGTCGATCCCATCAACGATCAGCTCGCCCAAGGCGCGGTTGAGACGGGCCAGTGCCTCTGGCCGGTCGCGACCATGTACGATCAGTTTGGCAATCAGACTGTCATAATAGGGCGGGATCGTGTAGCCGTCGTAAAGCGCGCTATCCATGCGCACGCCCAAACCGCCCGGCGCATGGAAGGCCGAGATCTTGCCGGGGCAGGGCGAGAAGTTCGGCAGCTTTTCCGCGTTGATGCGGACTTCGATAGCGTGGCCGTTGATCTTCAATTCGTCCTGCGTGAACGACAGCTTTTGCCCCGAGGCGACGCGGATTTGTTCGCGCACAAGGTCCTGCCCGAAAATGGCTTCGGTGACAGGGTGTTCGACCTGAAGGCGGGTGTTCATTTCGATGAAGTAGAACTCGCCGTCTTCGTACAGGAATTCGATGGTCCCGGCGCCGGAATAGCCCATTTTGGCGATGGCATTGGCGCAGATTTCGCCGATCCGCTTGCGCTCTTCCGGGGTGATCGACGGGCCGGGCGCCTCTTCAAAGACCTTCTGATGGCGCCTTTGCAGCGAACAGTCCCGTTCGCCCAGATGAACGCCGCCGCCCTGACCGTCACCAAAGACCTGAATCTCGATATGCCGGGGTTTTTGCAGGTACTTCTCAATATAGACTTCATCGTTGCCAAAGGCCGACTTGGCCTCGGCGCGCGCGGTCATGAAGGCGCGCTCCATCGAGGCTTCGTCCTTGGCGACCTGCATCCCGCGACCGCCGCCGCCAGCGGTGGCCTTGATGATGACCGGATAGCCAAAGTCGCGGCCGATCTGCTTGGCTTCGTCCAGCGTCGCAACGCCGCCCGCCGACCCGGGAACAACCGGGATGCCCAGTGCCTTGGCCGTGTCCTTGGCGGTGATCTTGTCACCCATCGTGCGGATATGTTCGGCCGAGGGGCCGATGAATATCAGCCCGTGGTCTTCGACGATCTGCACAAAACGGGCGTTTTCCGACAAAAAGCCATAGCCCGGGTGGATGGCCTGTGCGCCCGTCACTTCGCAGGCCGATATGATGGCCGGGATCGACAGATAGCTGTCAGTGCCGGGGGCCGGGCCAATGCAGATGGTTTCATCGGCCATGCGAACATGCATGGCGTCGGCATCGGCGGTCGAGTGGACCGCCACGCTGGCGATGCCCATCTCGCGGCAAGCTCGGATGACGCGCAGGGCGATTTCGCCCCGGTTGGCGATCAGGATTTTATCTATCATCTCGCGCGCCCCTTATTCGAGGATCACAAGAGGGGCGCCGTATTCGACGGGCGCGCCGTCCTCCACAAGGATACGCTTGACCGTTCCGGCGCGCGGGGCCGGGATGTGGTTCATGGTCTTCATGGCTTCGACGATCAACAGGGTATCGCCTTCTTTGACGCTGGCGCCAACGCTGATGAATGAGGGCGCGCCCGGCTCGGCCTGCATGTAGACCGTCCCAACCATGGGCGAGGTTACTGCGCCGGGGTGGGCTGCGGGATCCTCGGGCATGTCGTCTGCTGGAGCGGCTGGTGCAGCGGGCGCGACAGGGGCGGCGACAGTGTATTGTGCGGGAGCCGCCGCAACAGGTGCCTGTGGGTGCATCCGGCTGACCCGGACATTCAGGCTGTCATCTTCACCATAGTCACGTTTGACCTGAAGCTCTGTCAGATCGTTCTCGCGCAGCACATCGGCCAATGCCTTGATAAAGGCGACATCCGCCTCGTGGGTTTTGTTGCTCATGCGATCCTCGCCCTAATGTTCTTGGGCCGCTTGGTGTGCGCTAACGGCCCCGACTAAGGGCTTATAGGACAAGGTTGACCCGGTGAAAAGCGGCGCTGGAGGGGAAATCAGGTTGGGAAATGCCCAATATGCACTTCGCGGCTGAAATCCCCGGCAAGGAGCTGCGGCTTAAGACGTGCGTGGACAGGGCGAAATGGGATGGCTCAGATGGGGCAATCATGACGTTTTCCCATCGTAGGTGGCCCAAGGATGACTTCGCCAAGTCGCCCCGGTAGCTGTAATCAATCAGCCGGGGCTTTGACCGCGTCGCGCGAAAGGCTTGACGCCTCTTCGTATCCGGTCTTGGCCGATTGTGATGACGTCTCGGTCCGAGCCTCTTTGCGGGTCGCGTTCTCGGCAGCGTCATCTGTGCCGCCACCAACCCTGATAAGGTAGACGTCCGTTTTTTCTTCGGGTTTGCCTGCCGAATTGGCCAGTCCAGCCTCATCCGGAGAATTTTTGGTATCTTCTGATTCAGTTTCCGGGCTGTCTTCGGCCCTTTTGTCAGCCTGTTCGCTCAGCATTTGCAAAATCTTGATCTGCATGATCGAAGGCGGTGCAACGTGCGTGTCGGCGTCCGGTTCCGAGCCCGAAGGCTGCCAGAGTACAGTCGTCGGTCGACCGCGTGTCAGCGCGCCTTCGGCATCGCGCGATTGTGCCAAGGGCTGCACCCGCTGCTGTGTCGAATTTGGTTTTTCAGCGCCGGGAAGGCCAAGGGGGTGTCCCGTGGCCAATGGCGCGATCCAAGGGGTCGGGCCTGCAAGTAGCATTTTATTATGCTCCGTTCAAAGGCCCCCACCTGAGAAGATTAACATAGGTTAGGGATTATCGCAGCGGCATCAGGAAAATTGAAGGCAGTTTGATTGTTTTTGGTTAAGGCACGTTAAAATTTCCTTGCACAGATCGGCAGGCCTTTGCCGGAGGATCGGCAGATTTCAGCTTTCGCCCTTTGCCGGGTTCTTGCGTTTACGTCAGATTAATACATATAGATTTATGAATGTAATTTGAGGCGCGCAAACCACTGAAAGAAAGCAACAAGCAAGATGAAAAATGATAATTTCCACGCCGGTCGTCACTCGCATCTCTCCGGCAACGGCGGATTTCGCGGGGCCACATCTGACCCGAAGAATACCCAAACTGACACTGTTGCGGAGACTACGGAAGTCGCAGAAACCTCTTCGACGCTATCGGGTGAGGCCGTGGCAGAGTTGCTCTTCATGATCGAAGAAGAGAAGCTGGCCGGGGACATTTATGAGGCATTTTATGACCTCTATGGTTTGGAAATTTTCAACAAGATTGCGGACTCTGAGGACAAACACTTTGACGCTCTGATCACCCAGGCCGAACAGTTGGGCATAGACGTGGACGATTTCGTGTTTGCCCAAGCCGGAGAATTTGAAGACCCGGAATTACAAGAGCTCTACGACACGCTGCTTGCTCAGGGCGCGCAATCCGTAACGGATGCGCTGGAGGTCGGCAAAGCGATCGAGGAAAAGGATATAGTCGATATCGCCGAAGCCGCCGAAGCTGTCGAAGGAACGACGCTGTCCGCAGTCTACGACAATCTCTTGATCGGTTCCTCCTATCATCTGGCCGCCTTCGACGCCTTGCTGGTTTAAAGCCCACGCGAGACAGGAACGACAACAGCCGCCGGTTTCCCGGCGGCTGGTAGTCTTAGAGTTGGGCCCCGGGGCGGGGCGGGGGCCGCCGCCGACTCAGCTTTTGTTCATACGGTTGTCGATGAGGTCGTCGACGACGGTTGGGTCTGCGAGGGTTGAGGTGTCGCCGAGGGCGCCGTAGTCGTTTTCGGCGATCTTGCGCAGGAT
>NZ_JBMPIX010000018.1:0-86369 GCF_049341065.1 Pacificoceanicola algae
GTTGTTCTCCATTGCAGATACCAGCTTGAATCACGATCAGCGCCCGGTGGAAATCCCTTTTGTCAACACGGCCTAGTGGGCGATAGGCCGCCTTAAGCTTCACTCCATAGCAATCTTATGGAGTGCATCACATGTCGGAAACCTACCTCACAGACCGCCAGATTGGCGCTCGCTACGGTGTCCATCAGCTGACCCCGCGCCGCTGGCTCAAGACTGACCCGACCTTCCCCAAACCGATCCGCCTGACGCCCGGCTGCACCCGCTGGAAGCTGTCGGATATCGAGGCGTGGGAAGCCGCGAAGGCCACCGCCGCATAACGAAAAACCGCCCCCCATTGAACGGGAAGCGGCTCTATTCGTTCAAGCTGTCACATGCGCATGAATATCCCCGTCCCGTTCTGGTTTCAAGAAAGGAAACCGGACGATGAAAGTAAAGGCGAAGATCGAAACGGGCGACACGCCCATCACGTTGCATCTGAAAGGCCGTGTGGCCTGGACCTTGCTGGAATTGGTCAAGGCGGGCGACAAGGGCATCACGCCCCTGCACAATCCCGCGCCGCGCGTCTCGCACTATGTCCTGACACTGCGCCGCAAGGGCGTTGTCATTGATACCGATATGCAGCCACACGGCGGGGCCTTTCCCGGCGAACATGGCGTCTATCGCCTGAAAAGCGCGGTGACGATTGAACGGGTGGAGGGCCGCACATGATGGCCCTGCGCATTGCCCGCATTTGCCGCGAATTCGGGGTTTCCCGGTCGGTGGCCAAAAACATCGCAGCCCTTGTCTATGGGGAGGGCAAGCAATGACAGCCCTTCGGAACTCTGGTTTGCCCGAAGAGATTCGCAACGAAATGGTCCGCCTGAAAGGGGCGGGCCTGTGCCTCTTGCCATTGGGCGGCGGGGCTGACGGCAAAGCGCCCTTGCTGAAGGCATGGGCTGGCCCCGGCCTGACCCTTTCGCAGATACTGGCCCCGATGCACCGGACAGGCTCGCAGGTCTATGGTGTGCGGCTGGATGGGCTGGTGGTGATCGACTGCGACTGTGACGACCTGGATCTGGTCGCGCGGATGGAGGCGCGTTTTGGGGCCAGCCCCGTCCACGTCAAAACCCCGCGCGGCTGGCATCTGTATTACCGCGCTGCCGGAACAATCCCGAACCTGCGCGGCGAAGGTCTGCCGGTCGATATCAAGACAGGGGCGCGCAGCTATGTCGTGGGGCCGCTGTCACAGCGCCTTGACGGGGGGCTGTATGGCCCGGCCAAGGGTTTTCTGGGGAAAGATGCTCTGCCAGTCTTGCGGTGCGCCCTACAGGCCAAGGCGGTGTCTATTCCAACCGGGCATCGTCACGTTGAAATGGTGAAGGAGGCGATGCGGATGGTCGAACTGGTGGACAGTGCAGATGAATTGCAGGCCAACCTTGCGGGTATCCGTGATGACTGGTGCCAGGATCCAGCGACGATGCCGGATAGCGAATTGCGCGATATCGCTGGATGGGCTTGGAAGTGCCGTTTGGAAAACCGCGTCTACCGTGGTCGGGACAGCGCCTTTCCCATGCAACGGCTCGCCTTGGACGCATTGCGCGGCACGCCCAATGGGGCAGATGCAATTGCCTTGTTGGTGATGCTGTTAGATCAGCATGGTCACAGCCCCGGCAAACGCTTCCCCTTGGACTTTGACGCCATGCGCTTGGCGGGTTTGGTGAACCTGTCAAAGCCCCGGTTGCGCGCGGCGCGGCGCACCTTGCAAGAGGCCGGGCTTTTGCGACTGGCGGGCAAGCATAGGGCGGGATCGAGGCCACAAACCTTTGTCCTGACCCGGATGCGCCCGAACCTGACCGATGCCCAAAGCCTGCCGACACAGAACGTCAAGGCGGGAGGTATGGCGGGGGGAGGGGCTATTATTACTTATGACGCGCGATTTCAGACCTACAAAACCGGCGGGCAAGCCGATGAGTGATTTGGTTCTGACCGTGTGGGGCGCATTGGCTGATTTGGCTCAATCCGACCTCGGGCCTGCGCTGTCGCCGCGCTGGCACATCATCCTGACCGGACAGATGGCGCATATCCTTATCGGGGTGGCTTTGGGCTTGTATCGCGTTCCTGTGGCTCTGGTTTGGGCGGTGTTCTGTGGCTGGGCTGCGAAGGAATTGTTTGGCGACATTCCGAACGGTGGCGGCGCTTGGCCCGTGGTGGCTGACAGCCTGGCCGACCTTTGTTTCGGATCATTCGGCTACTTCGCCGCCAAGACAAGATTGGAGAAAGCACGCAATGGCCAAGACTGACCCCATCACGCCCCGAACAGACCCCGATACCGCGCAGCCCGCTGGCCCGGATGCACAAGAGCGGGCGCGCATCGTCGCGGTTGCGGAAAGGCGGGCGCGGCGCGCCGATGGACCGCCGATGAAACTGGAAATGGTTGACGGGGTTTTGCAGGTCACCTTCACCCATGCAGATCCTGACTTGGCAGAAGTGTTGCTGATGGCAGACCTTGGCACATGTGACCCCGATTTTATGAAGGGCATTCAAGGCCAAGTGGCCTGCATCGGTGCGCCTGGCCGAAAGATCGACGAAAGTGCGAGCAATTTCCTGCTGTCGGTGGTCCGGGGGGTGCAGCCGCGCGACGAATTGGAGGCCATGTTGGCGGTGCAGATGGGGGCAATCCACCAAGCCACCATGATGATGGCCCGGCGGTTGAACCATGTGGAGAACATCACACAGCAAGACTCCGCCGAACGCGCCTTGAACAAACTGGCCAGAACCTTTGCCACCCAAATGGAGGCGCTAAAACGCTATCGCACAGGCGGGCAGCAAAAGGTCACGGTGGAGCATGTGACAGTGAACGAAGGCGGGCAGGCCATTGTCGGAGCGGTGGCGCAAGCTGAAAACCGTTGAAAAATGCAGCCGCTGGTCGGATGATTGACGTATGGCAAGCTGACCTAGGCGCTTGATCTGGGCATATTGCTGCCTCTTTGATAATTCGTGGGTATGTGGAGATTTCTTCTGTATGGACGGTATTCACTTCGGACAGATTGTCACGGCTGTGCTGCTGGGGAACGCCCTAACCGGCTGGTTCATCCATTCGGCATGGGTCGTGACGCGCATAGAAAAGGCTGGGGGCAAGCCGTCTGACGCGCCTTGGTTGGCGCTGCTTGGGCTTATCGTCCCATGCCTTCTAGGGGCCGGGTTTGCCTATCTGCTCACCGAGGGATAACTTCTGCGCCCCGCTCGCCACCGCGAATGACGCCCTCGACAATGCGCCGCCCCTGAATGAGTTTGATTTACTTCCACATGTGGGAGGGGGTGAATGTGAATAATGACGCCAACCCCATGCAAAGGGCGCATGGCGCGCTAAGGTGCAGGGCAACTTCGAAACGCACAGGCCTGCCATGCAAAAGCCCTGCCGTTAGGGGCTGGAAGGTCTGCCGGATGCATGGTGCGGGTGGCGGCGCACCGACAGGCCCGGCAAACGGCGCTTGGGTGCATGGCGAGCGGTCGAAAGCCGCTGTCGAAAACCGGCGCAACCTTATGGCGCTTGTGAAGCTGGCACGAGATTGCATTAAGGCGGTGCCAAACTAAGTGCGCGCGTGGATGGCCATTTGTTCCGGGCAAGCCGCCAGGGTGACGCGTTGCGGTGATTTTGAACGGGTGGGGGGAGGCCGAATCCTTGAAACGTCAGATTCGGGACCGCGCGGGGTAGCAAATTTTACGCGCGGGCAGTTTGGAGGCAAAAAGCTGCAAGCAATCCGATGCAGCCCCAAGCGTTTTTTCTATGTGGGGTAGGATGTGGGGTAGATCGGCTTAAGTGCCAAATTTACCAATGAAATCAATAGGTAATGGCGGAGAGGAAGGGATTCGAACCCTCGAGACGGTTCCCCGCCTACACACTTTCCAGGCGTGCGCCTTCGACCACTCGGCCACCTCTCCGCCGACGCGTTTAGCAAAGCGTGGCAGGGGGGCGCAAGCGGAATTGCGTTAAATTCCTTACGGCAAAGAGTGCACGCCTCCAACAGCTTCAAATTAATCCATTCCAGTTGGAAGCAGCGTCGTTCCATGAATGGGCAACCTTGCTCGGTGTCTTGCGTTTAAAGATTTGATTTATTTACTAAAAATGAAAATTTTGACGTTTGGAGGTGGCGCGGCACCGGTAGGGATGGCTGGCCAGTTGGTATGGGTGAAGTTTGTCTCTGTGTACATGCTTTTCCAAGACGAATCTGGACAAGTCATCCAGGGAACTCGGTCCCACACCACGCGGTATGGGAGGTGCAGGGGATGAACCTGACGTGCGACCCTATGGAAAGTGGCTATATCCGGACAATCGCGGTTGGCGGGATCGCAGTTTTTGGGCGTCAGTACTTGGGGTCAGCTGCTAACCTGTTCGCGCAGGATTGAGGCCGTTAGCGAGATCATCAGATAAGCGCCGGAAAATATCAGGAAGGCGAGGATCGTGTTCTCGAATTTGCGGGGATAGCTGGGATCCTCTGACGCCACCGGGAACACCGAAGTGGTCAGGTAACGGGCCTGAGTCTCGGCGTCACGACGGGCCTGTTCAAGCCGCTCCAAGGCGGTTTGCAGCATCAGGTCACGCGTCGCCAGATCGGCCTCGGCCAGTTTCATCTGGACGGCTTTTTCAGCCAAAGAGTCTTCTCCCGATGCGGCGGTGGTCATTTCGGCGTTCAAAGCGGTCAGCAGATTCTCCAGCCTTCGCACATCCCCTTGAGCCCCCTCCACCTTGGCGCGGTTCGGGCGGGAGTTGTCCAACAGCGCCTGAAGCTGCAGCTTTTTCTCCTGCAGTTGCAGCTCGTAGGTGTTGATTTGGGCGCGTAGGGCGGTGATTTTGCCTTGCGGGTCGACAATATTGCCATCCTGTTGCATGCGGACCAGCTTTTCCTGAGCTTCACGCCGGGCGGTGTCGGCCTCGCGCAGGCCCTCTTCTGCATCTTTCACGGCGTTCGAGCGTTTACGCAGCGACAGGTTGTCCACCCGTTCTTCGGCGTAGCCAATCAACGCTTTGCTGAACTCTGCGGCAACCTCGGGATTGGCGGCCATGATTTCCATCTTGATCACGCCTTCGGTCGGATCATATCCGATCTCGATGTTGCGTTTGTACAGCTTGTAAGCTTCTTCGTTTGACGGGTTGTCGCTAAGTCGCTGGATCGGATCGATGAAGTCCTGCGTGTAGTGGGATTTGAACCCGACATCCTGATCCAGACGCAGCATCGCGTCCTTTGATTTCAAATAACTTTGAACGGCAATTGCGTCCTGATTGGTGGCGAACTGCGTCCCCGAAAAGAGCGACCCCATGGTACCGCTGCTTTCGGCCTTGAGGATGAGAAATTCCGACTTTGTCGAGTACATCGGCGTTGCAACGAAATAGAAATAATACCCTGCGATCAGCGTCGGCAAGCCCACGAAGAATGCCAGCCGGGTGAACAACAGCACCATTTTCTTGCGACGGCGGCTGGCCAGATCTTTCTGGATTTGCATGATTTCAGCGGCGCGGCGTTCTGCCGGGCTTGCGATCTCGGTCGAGGGAAGCTGCTTTTTCTCGATCGCAACGGTTTGCGGCAATTGCACCTTGGACTCGGGCTGGGGTTTGGCGGATTGGCCACCGGCCTTTTCGCTGTCGGCGACAACCAGCTCCAGCATGTTCGTGCGTTGAAACGGGTCGATCCCACGGGCGCGCAGCAGACGCACGGCGTCGAAATCCGAGGTCGGGGCCAAGCCGTTCTTTTGCGCGACGCGGCGGGCCATGCGCAATTGGCGACCTGTCAGACCTTCTTTGCGGATCGCGTCCATATCGGTTTCCCCGGCCACTTGGGTGGCAGAATCAACCTGACCTTCCCGCGCGGGGGCGGGTTTTGGCGCGGGCGATGGGGCCTTTGCCTGCGGCTGGACCGGTTGCTTCAATTGCTCGGGTTGAGGGCGCGGCGGCGCAGGTTTCTTGGGCGCAACAGCGCCCTCGGCCGGGCGTGTGCCTGAGGCCTCTCCTTGCGCGCCATCGATCGGATCGCGCCGGATGCGGAACTTTTTAGCCTTGGGTTTCGTAGTCATAGAGCTGTTTCGCTTCTTCCAAGGTGTCGAACATATGCAGCTTGCCATCCATCAGGACAGCCGCCTTGCGGGCGAATTTTTCGAGGATCTTCGGCTGGTGCGACACGATGATGATCGTTGTCGTCCGCAGTCGTTCAGCCAGAACATCGCCAGCCTTGCGGTTAAAGTCCACATCGGTGGAACTCGGCATGCCTTCGTCGATAAGATACATATCAAAATCGAGCGCAAGCATCAGTGCAAAAGTGAATCGCGCGCGCATGCCAGATGAATAGGTGCCAATCGGTTGGTCGAAGTATTCATTCAACCCACAAAGCCAGCGGCAGAAGGATTCCACATAGTCCGGGTCGAGACCGTAGAGGCGGGCAATGTAGCGGGCATTTTCACGCGCCGAGATTTTCGAGATCACGCCACCCATGTACCCCAGCGGGAAGGAGATACGGCAACCACGCCTGATCTCGCCTTCGTCCGGCTTTTCAAGGCCGGCCATCATCTTGATCAAGGTTGTCTTGCCGGTTCCGTTTGGGGCGAGGATGCCCAGAGATTCCCCCAATTCGACGCGGAAGGACACCCGGTCAAGGATCACCTTGCGCTGGGTGCCGGTCCAAAAGGACTTGCTGACCATGTCGAACTCAAGCATTGGGGTTGCCCCGGTTTTACCCGCACTGTCCCATATAGGGGTTTCCAAACTCCTACGGACTAAATTTGTCTACATTATGGCTCTTGGCGGAAACAAAAACAACGCGGGGCCCGTAAAGGGCCCCGCGCATGCAACAGTTAACTCTGTTGGTTTCAGAATTCGTGCTTTTCCACGCGGGTGATCTTGCCGACCACGATGGAAATGATCGCAGCGGCAAAGCTGAACAACGCACCCATTTTGGCCGCATCCTGAACCGGGCCTGCGTCAAACGCGACCGAGGCAACGAACAGCGAGACCGTAAAGCCGATCGCGGCAACACAGCCAATCACGACCAGATCGATAAGCCTCATCCCCTGGGGAATGCCAAGGCGTAGCGGCACGGCGGCGATCCAGCCGAAGATGAAAATACCTATCGGCTTGCCGATCAGCAGGCCAAACAGAACCAGCCATGTGGCATCGCCCATCGAGCTGAATTCGACCCCGGCGTTGAGAAGGCCAAAGAAGAACAAGATGATCTCTACCGGGTGCTTGAGCGCATGTTCGATCATGTTCAGAAGGTCGGTCAGGTGTTGCTCGGCCTCAGAGAAGATGCCGAAAGCGCGGTCGGCGTGGGGGATTGTTGGCACGATGGGCAGCAATCCCAGCGCTGGGTGCAGGCCGGACATCATAAAACCGTACCACGAAAAACAGCTTGCGATCAGGTAGGGCCAGAACGACAGCTTTTCACGCACCCATGTTGAGTTGGGCCTGTCCTGGTTGCCGCGGTCCATTTTGCGGGGCAGCCAGTTGGCCAGAAGGAACACCGCCAGCGCCGCGCCAACAGACAGCAGCAGCCAGATCGGCGCGAGATCGCCGCTTGGGTAGAAAATCGCAAGGATAATCAATCCGGCCGCGTCATCGGCGATGGCGAGTAGCAGCAGGAAACGCACCGCCGGGTGCCCGGCACCAAAGACGATGCGTCCAACCAGATAGCTGAAGGCAATGTCCGTGGCGGTCGGGATCGCCCAACCGTTGGCGACGGCGCTGTAAGTGTCAGACCCAAGGATCATGGCAAGGCCCAGATACACGGTGATCGGTCCCAACATCCCACCAGCCGTTGCAAACAGGGGCGTCGCAGCCTTTTTGCCGCGCAGGCTGCCGTTTTCCAGAATGACGGCTTCCCAGACTTCCTTTGCGGCGATGGCGAAGAACAGAGCCATCAGCAGGTCGTTGACCAGATAGTGAAGCGTCAGGGTGCGGTGTCCGTCGTGCAGGTGCCCGATGGGCGCGTTGTCCCAAAGGACCATATGCACAAAGTGATGATAGCTGTCCGGGTTGGTGTTCGCCCAGAAAAGAGCCGTCAAAGCGCCGATGATCAGTAGAAGCGAGTAATTCGCCAGAAAGTTCCAAACGCGATACATGTGGCCCCCTTGTGCAATCCACCCGTCCCAAACGGTTGCGTTTGGTGTTAACGGATTGCTCGGCGATGGGCAACGCACCCTGACGCCGCTTCTGAACAAAGCCGTCCGGGAGGCACCGGATCGGGTCGGCTGAAATCAGAAGGCGTGCAAACCCGAGATTGGGGGGTGCGATCATCGCGCCGGGGACCTAAATTCGCAGGATGCAGCAGCTTGCCTCTGACATCCGTGCCTGTCGCCTCTGCGCCGAGCGTTTTGCCGCCACCGAGACCGCGCACCAACCGCGCCCGGTTTTTCGTGGCCTGCCTTCTGCGCGGCTGTTGATTGCCGGGCAGGCACCCGGCGCGCGTGTGCACGAGAGCGGGCTGCCATTTACTGACCCCTCGGGGGACAGGCTGCGCGACTGGTTGGGGTTGGACGACGCGGCGTTCTACGACGAAACCCGCGTCGCCATCCTGCCGATGGCCTTTTGCTTTCCGGGGTACCGCAAGGGTGCCGATCTGCCGCCGCCACCGATCTGCGCCCGCACATGGCGCGACCGCTTGGTTCGGTCCTTTCCACACATTGGCCTGACGTTGGCCATTGGCGGTTACGCGCAAAAGTGGCATCTGCCAAAGGCCGGGCCGGTGACTGAAACGGTTGCGCGTTGGCGCGACCATCTTCCACATGTGATCCCCTTGCCCCATCCTTCGTGGCGCAATACCGCTTGGATCAGGAAAAATCCGTGGTTCGAGGCTGAGGTATTGCCCGTTCTGCGCGCCCGAGTTGCCGAGGTGATGAATGACGATGACGCCGATTGATACTGCCCACGCCGCGATGGAGGCCGCGCCGGAGGACGACGCGGCACGCCTGCGGTTCTACGAACGCCTCGCGGACGCCGAACTGTTCCTGATGCTGACCGAAGAGCCGAAGGGCGACAACATCTCGCCCGAGGTCTTTGAAGTGCAGGATTCAAGCTTTGTGTTGGTTTTCGACCTTGAGGAACGTCTGTCCGGCTTTGCCGGGCGCGCCGTGCCCTATGTTGCCATGTCAGGGCGCGCGCTGGCCCGGATGTTGGCGGGGCAAGGCATTGGTCTTGCCTTGAATATCGAGGTCGCACCCTCGGCCATCCTGCTGCCGCCGCAGGCGCTGGAATGGCTCAGCCAAACGTTGGACCATGGTCCATCCGAAGGCGAAGCGCGGCCCGAAAGCCTGCACGCCCCGCGCGATCTGCCCGAGGCATTGTTGCAGGCCCTTGATACCAAGCTTGCGGCCACGGCAGGGCTTGCCCGCAAAGCCTATCTGGCGCGGGTGACCTATGAGGGCGGTACGCAGGGGCATCTGTTGGGCATCACCGGCGCGGTGCCCGGGGCCGAAGCCGCCCTGGCGAAGGCGATCAACGAGGCGCTGGTATTCTCAGGCCTCGAGGCGGGCGCTTTGGATGTCGCCTTTCTGGCAGATAGCGATCCGCTGACGGCGCAATTGGCCGGGGTGGCGCTGCGGTTCGATTTGCCCGAACCGCCAAAGCCTGAGCGCATCGAACGGATTGCCCCGGGTTCCGACCCGGACAAGCCCCCCCTTTTGCGCTGAGCATTGCGGCATCAAACGTGCCTGCGCTTAGCGCCCCAGTTCCGATCTGAACGTCGGCAGGGTGTCGCCCGGGGCGGGTGTTGCCTCCCACACGGCGCGGGCGATGGCGCGCGCCAGACACAGGCTCGCCGCATGGCCGATCCATGCCAACTGCATTTCAGGCGCGTCCAACTGGCGCGCGCCGGTCGAGGCGGCAAAGACAAGGTCCCCGTCCATGGGCGTGTGCGAAGGCTGGATGGCGCGCGCCATGCCGTCATGCGCGGCCACGGCCATACGGTGACATTGTGCCTTGGTCAGGGCGGCGTCGGTTGCGACAATGGCGATCGTGGTGTTGCCAATTCCAGCCATCGCTTGCAGTTTCCGGCTTTCGGGAAGGGGATGAAAGCCCTTGGCCGGGTCGGGGCCGAGCCCACCGAATTCGTCGCCGAACTCGGCCGCAGAAGCCCAGAAATGCCGCCCCGAGGGCGTTGTGACGCTGCCCATCGGGTTCACTGCGACAAGCGCGCCAACCGTCGTCCCATCGTCCAGCACCAGACTGGCTGACCCTAGCCCGCCCTTGTGCATGGCCGTTTGTGCCCCGGTTCCAGCGCCGATGCTGCCCTGCGAAAAGTCTGTGTTGGCAGCGCGCAGGGCGGCTTGGCCAAGGGTGGGATAAGGGTTTTCGCGCCACTCCTTGTCGCCGCCGTTGAGCAGGTCAAAGATGATTGCCGCCGGGACAATGGGAACACGGGCCGACAGCACCGCAAAGCCGCGTCCCATGGCGTGCAATCCGTCCATGACACCCTGCGCGGCGGCAAGACCAAAGGCGCTGCCGCCCGAAAGCACCAGCGCATCGACACCGGGCGCCGTCTTGTCCGGAGCAAGCAGGTCGGTCTCGCGCGTGCCGGGTGCGCCGCCTTGAACAGCGACCGAGGCGGTGAAGGGCTGATCGCCCAGCAGCACCGTGGTGCCGGACTTCAACGCAGCATCCTGCGCGTTGCCAACCCGCAGGCCAGCGATGTCGGTGATCAGGTTTCTGGGTCCGGGGCGCATGGTTTCCTCATTTCTTGCCGGCGCGGCAGGGGCGTGTCTACGGACAAGCCCATCCTAGATGCAGCGGCCGCCGTCCACCTCCATGCAAACGCCGGTGATCATGCTGGCCTCGTCCGAGCATAGGTACAGCGCGGCATTGGCGAGGTCTTCTGGCGTCGAAAATCGGCCCAGCGGGATGGTCGCGAGGAACTTGGCGCGCATTTCCGGCGTGTCCTCTCCCATGAAGCTTTTTAGCAACGGGGTTTCGCCCGCGACAGGGTTCAGGGCGTTGACGCGGATGCCGGAAGGGGCAAGCTCGACCGCCATGGTCTTGGTTGCGGTGTTCACCCAGCCCTTGGAGGCATTGTACCAGTTCAGATTGGGGCGCGGCGAAATCCCGGCGGTCGATGAGATATTCAGGATGTTCCCTGTGCCGCGGTCCTTGAGATGCGGCACCAAGGCCCGGGCGCCAAGATAGATGGACTTGCAGTTCACCGCCATGACCCGGTCGAAGTCATGTTCCGAGATGGTTTCCATCGGGGCGGGCAGATGGGTGACGCCAGCGTTGTTCACAAGGATGTCGACATGGCCCATGACCTCGATGGCGCGGGCGATCATGGCCTCCATGCTTTCGCCGTTCGAGACATCGACAGCATGGGCGATGCCGCCGAATTCCTCGGCGACGCCGCGGGCGTTTTCCTCGTGGATGTCGGCGATCATGACCTGCGCGCCTTCGTTCAGAAAACGCCGCGCGATTCCCGCGCCAAAGCCTGATCCGGCCCCGGTGACGATGGCGGTTTTGCCCTCAAGCCTCATTGGCTGTCCTCCTTCTGTGAATGTTCAATAGGTGGCGCGGCCGCCGGATTGGTCAAAGACCGCACCAGTGGTAAAGGATGCCTCGGACGAAGCCAGCCAGCAGACCATCGCGGCGATTTCGTCGGTAGTGCCAAAGCGACCCATGGGAATCTTGGATTTCATGTAAGCGATGAAATCGTCGGTCATCTGAGACAGGATCGGGCTTTCCACCACGGCAGGGGCAACCGCGTTGACGGTGATCTGCGTGTCGCTCAGTTCCTTGCCCAGCGATTTGGTCAGGCCAATGACCGCCGCCTTCGAGGTGGAATAGGCCGAGGCGTTGGGGTTGCCCTCTTTCCCGGCGATCGAGGCGATGTTGACGATGCGGCCAAAGCCATTCGGGCGCATCAGCGCAGCGGCCGATTTGTTGCAGTAAAAGACGCCGTGCAGGTTCAGGTCGATGACCTTGTGCCAGTCCTCGATCGGATAGTCGATCACGGTGGTGTTTGGCCCGGTGATCCCTGCCGAACAGATCAGCGTGTCCAGCCCGCCCATGGCCTCGGCGTCCTGACGCATTGCGGCGTCGACGGCGGCCGGGTCGGTGACGTCAATCTGGCGGGTGCGGATGTTGTCGCCTTCGGCCTTGGCAAGGTTGTCGGCGCTGATGTCCCAGATGGTGACGGTGGCCCCTTCGGCGGCAAGGCGCCGGGTGATGGCAAGGCCGATGCCCGATGCGCCGCCGGTCACGATGGCCTTGCGGTTCTCAAATCGCATGTGATCTCTCCCCCATGTTTGCGCGCATGTTGCGCTGCGGGCGTTCTGGCGTCCAGAGGTTTTGGTATACCATTCTACCCGTGCCGGGCGGCTACGGTTTTGAGCGTCGAAAACCCGTAAAGCGCCTCAAAGCCCTTTTCGCGACCATGACCGGATTTCCCGGTGCCGCCAAAGGGCAATTCGACCCCGCCCCCCGCACCGTAATTGTTGATGAACACCTGCCCGGATCGCAGCGCCTTGGCGAGCCGCATCTGGCGGGCGCCATTTTCCGTCCAGATGCTGGCCACAAGGCCGTAGTCGGTGCCGTTGGCGATTTCCACGGCCTCGGCTTCGTCTTCAAAGGGAATGATGACCTGAACGGGGCCAAAGATTTCCTGCTGTGCCAGCGGGTGGTCGGGTGACACCGGACCGTACAGGCTGGCAGGAACGTAAAAACCGGGGCCTTCGGGCGGCTCGGCGCGGGCAATCAGGGGAAGATCGCTGGCCTTGGCCAGAAAAGCCAGAACGCGCTCTTTCTGGCGGGCGTTGATTAGCGGGCCGATGTCAGGGTCGTCCATGGCGGCGCCGATATGCTTGGCGCGGTAGGCTGCGGCCATGGCGCTGATGACTTCCTCTAATCGGGAGGTATGGACCAGAATGCGCGATGAGGCCGAGCAGGTCTGCCCCGCGTTCTGAAGGCCCGCGTTCACCAGAAAGGGCAGGGCGTCGTCAAGGTTGGCATCCTCGAAGACAATTTGCGGGCTTTTTCCGCCTAGTTCCAGCGTGACGGGCACCACGTTGGCCCCCGCTGCAATCTGGACCGATGCGCCCGTCGCCACCGATCCGGTAAAACTGAGATGCTGAATACCGGGATGCGCCGAAAGCGCCGCCCCCGCCTCGGCCCCCAGCCCGGGAACGACATTGAGCGCGCCGGCAGGCAGGCCGGCCTGAGTCGCGAGATAGGCAAAAAGCAGGGCCGTCAGGCAGGCATCCTCGGCGGGCTTCAAAACGCAGGCATTGCCCATCGCCAGTGCCGCGCCGACAGACCGGCCTATGATCTGCATCGGATAGTTCCAAGGCACGATATGCCCAGTGACGCCATGCGGTTCGCGCAGAGTATAGACGGTATAGCCGTCGAGATACGGGATGGTTTGCCCGTGCACCTTGTCCGCCGCACCGCCGTAGAATTCGCAATAACGGGCAAGGGCAAGCGCATCGGCGCGGGCCTGCGAAATCGGTTTGCCAACGTCGAGCGCCTCGAGGGTGGTCAGCAACTCCGTATGCTCCAGAACAAGCTGGCCAAGGCGGGTCAGGATGCGGCCTCGGTCGACGGCGGTGGTACGCCCCCAGTCGCCGTCCCGCGCCTGTTCGGCGGATCGGACCGCGGCATCAACATCCTCCGCACGACCGCGCGCGATCTGGCAGAGCACCTCGCCTGAGGAGGGGTTGGTCAGCGGCAAGGTGGACTGCGCGGGGCACCAAGTGCCGTCAATCAGCATGTGCGCGGTGTCGATTGGCAAGTCAGGCAGCATTGGGGCCTCCGATATCTGGCAGGGCGGGCGCGGCAGCGATCAGCTTTTGCGTGTAAGGGTGCTGGGGGGTGTCGAACACTTCGGCCGTGGGGCCGCTTTCGACGATCTCGCCTTTGCGCATGACCAGCACGCGATCGGTGATCGAGCGGACCACGGACAGGTCGTGGCTGATGAACAGATAGGTCAGCCCATAGTCGCGGGACAGTTGCGCCATGAGGTCGAGAATGGTCGCCCGGACGCGCACATCCAGCGCGCTGACCGCTTCGTCAAACAGGATGAGCTTGGGGCGGATGATCAGGGCACGCGCAATGGCGATGCGCTGGCGCTGCCCGCCGGAAAAGGCATGGATGTGTTTGTTGGCATCCGAAAACTGCAGTCCCACCGCCTCCAGCGCCTGGGCGATGGCCCGTTCCCGGTCGGAGCCGCTGGGTGGGTTGTCCAGTAGGTGGAACGGTTCGGTGATCAATCGGGCGACACGGTGCCGGGGGTTGAAGCTGCCATAAGGGTCCTGAAAGACCACCTGCATCTTGCGGCGCACATCAAGGTTTGGCTTGCCATGGGTAAAGACCGGCTGACCGCCGAGGGTAATCTGCCCTTCCTGAACCTGTTCAAGGCCAAGGATGGCGCGGGTCAGGGTGGACTTGCCGCAGCCGGATTCACCCACAAGGCCAAGCCGTTCGCCCTGTCTGATCTCAAAGCTGACCTTGTTGACCGCGCGAAAGTGTTCGCGCGGCGCAAAGGGGCGTTTGCGCGGCAAGTGGTAGTCGCGGCTGACATTCTCGACCCTCAACAACGGAGCCTCAGCCGTGGTCTCATGCAGGTCCGCCTTGTGGCGCGAGGCTTCGAACAGGGCCTTGGTGTAGGGGTGCTGCATCTGCGCGAAAAGCTGCTGCGTCGGCGCCTGTTCGACGATCTCGCCGTGATGCATGACGGCGATATGGTCCGCCATGTCCGACACCACGGCAAGGTCATGGGTGATCATCATCAGCGCCATGCCTTCGGATTTCACCAGATGTTTGAGTAGTTTGAGAATCTGTGCCTGCGTGGTCACGTCCAGCGCGGTCGTGGGTTCATCGGCGATCAGCAATTTCGGGCGCAGGGCGATGGCCATGGCAATAGCGACCCGCTGCCGTTGCCCGCCGGACAATTCGTGGGGGTAGCGGCCAAGCGGTAGATCTAGACCGACCTTTTCCAATGTCTCACTGGCGCGCGCCTTGGCCTGCACTCGCGACAGGTCAGAGTGGATCTGCAGAGTCTCCATGACCTGTGCGCCGATGGTTTGCAGCGGATTCAGGGCGGTCATGGGTTCCTGAAACACCATGCCGATGTCCCGCCCGCGATAGGCGCACAATTCACGTTCAGGAAGGGAAAGCAGGTCAGTCCCCTCCAGTCGGATCGCACCGCTGACATGGGCGGTTTGTGGCAACAGTCCCATGATGGCCAGCGCCGTCATGGATTTCCCCGAGCCGCTTTCGCCCGTCAGCGCCGTGATTTGCTGTGGGAACAGACTGAGCGAGAGATCCTTGATGACCGGCTTTTCGTGGATGGTGACGGTCAGATGATCGATGACCATTTGCGGAACATAGTTGCCGCTGTCCAGATATTGCTGCCGTTCCGGTGTCATCATGTGCGGATCACCTTGAGGCGCGGATCCAGTTGGTCGCGCAATCCGTCGCCCAGAAGGTTCAACCCCAGCACCATGAAGACAATGGCAAGACCCGGGATCAGGGCGACATGCGGGGCGAGGGCGACCATGGTTTGTGCATCGGCCAGCATGCGCCCCCAGCTTGGCGTCGGCGGTTGCGCACCAAGGCCGACATAGCTGAGGCCCGCCTCGGCCAGGATGCCCAGCGAGAACTGGATGGTGCCTTGCACGATCAACAGGTTGGTGATGTTCGGCAGGATATGCTCGGCGCTGATGCGCGGGCGGGATTTGCCGGCAACCCGGGCGGCGAGAATGAAATCGCGGGACCAAAGCGACAGCGCGGCGCCGCGCGACAGGCGGGCAAACACCGGCACGTTGAAGATGCCGATGGCGATAATGGCGTTGATCGCGCCGGGGCCAAAGATCGCGGTGATCAGGATGGCGATGACAAGGCTCGGAAAGGCAAAGATCAGATCGTTCCCGCGCGAGATCAGCTCATCCAGCCAGCCGCCCTTATGGGCCGCCGCGGTCAGGCCCAGCGGTACGCCCAGCCCCATGCCGATGCCGACGGCCACCAGCGCCACGGCAATCGAGGTGCGGGCGCCAACCATGATCATGCTCAGGATGTCACGGCCAAAATGATCGGTGCCAAGCAGATGCGCGGTGCTGGGCGGTTTGAGGCGCTGGGCGATGTTCATTGTCTCGGTATCGAAAGGGGTCCAGAGATAGGACAGCAGCGCGGCGGCGATGAACAGTGCAGTCAGCAGGGCGCCGGTAAGCAGGGTCTTGTTCATGTGCGGCGCCTCAGTCTGGGATCGACAAGCGCATAGGCGAGATCGGTCAGAAAGTTCACCATGATCACCGCGAAAACCAGCAACATGACCACGCTTTCGACGACAATCAGGTCGCGCTGGCTGATCGATTGGAAAATCAGACGGCCAAGGCCGGGCAGGTAGAAGACCTGTTCAATGATGATTGCGCCAGCCAACAAGAATGAGAATTGCAGCCCGATGATGGTCAGCACCGGGATCAGCGCGTTGCGCAGCCCATGGCGCCACAGCGCCTGCCCGCGCGACAGGCCTTTGGCGCGGGCCGTGCGGATGTAGTCTTCGCCCAAGGCGTCGATCAGCGACGATCGCAGGACGCGGGCGAGGATCGCGGCCTGCGGCAGGGCAAGCGCGATAGCCGGCAGGGTCAGGGCCTTGATCGCCTGCAACGGGTCGTCCCAGCCGGGAAAACCGCCCGAAGGCATCCAGCGCAGTTTGATGGCGAAAAGCAGGACCAACAACATGGCGAACCAGAAGTTCGGGATCGCGACCCCAAGCTGCGTGGCCGCCATAACGCCCAGATCAGCGGGCTTGCCCCGACGCGAGGCGGCCAGAATCCCGGCGGGAAAGGCGATCAGCGTCGACAAAGTCAGCGCGAAAAGTGCCAGCGGCAGCGAAATCCACAGCCGGTCGGCGATCATCCCCGAGACTTCCGTCCGGTAGGTGTAGGAGGTGCCGAAATCGCCCACCAACATGCCGCCGACCCAAGTCAGATAACGCTGATAGCGTGGCACATTCAGGCCCAATTCATCGCGCAGCGCCTCGACGGTATCGGGCTGGGCGTTGATCCCAAGCATGTAGCTGGCCGGATCGCCGGGCGCGACTTCGACCACAAGAAAGATCACCAGCGAGGCGACGGCCAAGCTGAGGATCAAGGAGGTCAATCGGCGGGACAGATAGGCCAGCATGATCACACGTTAGGGGCGCTGGGCGGGGCGGTCCAGTGGGTTGCGCATCCGGCGTAGAGAGGTGAGATGAATCCCGCCCTAAATCAGCTCATCGAGAAAGGCGAGAAGGGCTTTTGTCGTATCTTTCGGGGATTGATCGACAAAGAAATGGCCGCCCGGAACGCCTTGGCTGGTCATGTCGGAAAGCCGGTCCGCCCAAGTTGCGGGTACATCATAGGCCTTGGCCATTGCGCCATCGGCCCCGTAAAGCACCAGCGCGGGGCAGGTGATCGGGCGGGTCAGGTTCGCGGCATCCAGCGCAAAATCCACTTCGATCGCAGCGCGGTAATCGTCACACATGGCGCGGATGGTATGGGGATCGCGCCAGGCGCTGCGATAGGCGGCAAGGGCTTTGGCATCGAACTCTTCAAGACGGGCAGAGCCCCAGCCCAGCAGGCAGGACTCGTAGAAATGATCCGGATCGGCGCCGATCATATGTTCGGGAAAGGGCTCTGGCTGGGCAAGGTAGAACCAGTGATAATAGGCCTTGGCCACCGGAAAGGTCAGTTGATCCAGCAACATGTGGGTCGGGATGATGTCCATGACGGTCAGGCTTTGCACCGCATCGGGGCTGTCCAGCGCCAGCCGATGCGCCGTGCGCCCGCCGCGGTCGTGCCCGACCAGATGAAAGCGCTCGAATCCCAGGTGCGCCATCAGGGCGACCATATCGGCGGCCATCGCACGAAAGCTGTAGTTTTCCAGCCCCTTGGGTTTGCCGCTTTCGCCATATCCGCGCAGGTCGGCGGCGATGACAGTGAACTGCTGCGCCAGTTGCGGCGCAACGTGAGACCACATTGCGCGCGTTTGCGGAAACCCGTGCAACAGCAACAGCGGCGGGCCAGAGCCACCGGTCTCATAAGCGATGAACTGGCCGTTCACGGTTGTGCTGGACGCGGTGAAACCGGGAATGTCGTTGCGGATCATATGGGCCTCTTGTGACTTCGGGCGCCACGGTCTGAGGCGCCCGACGTCAGGGTAGGGGCCAAATGTCAGGTGGTCCAGTGCGGCTTAGCCAAACTTGAGGAACAGCTTGGAGTACGGCACCTTTAGCCCGCCGACCGCCGCTTTGACCTGCTCTGGGTCACCCGCCCGCGCGGCCTCGACCAGTGCTGCGACCGAACCGGCAAAGGCTTTGGACAGACCGCTGTAATCGTCACTGCCCTCTGCCTCGGTCGAGGGATTGTCCAGTAGATCCTTGGCCAGATAATTCAGAACTGCGGCGTGGTCGCGGATCTTGGCGACACCCGCCGTGTCCAGCGCAGAAACGTCCATGGCAAGCAGATCTTCCATTTCCGCGTGGTAGGCGTTCATCCTGTCCGAGAAGGTTTGCACGCCATTGCGGCGATGCAATTCGCCAAAGAGATCGCGCACCGCCTCAAGGGTTTCATGCGCTTCGGTCAGCGTTCCTTCGGTGATTTGAGCCTGCGCGGTTTCAACCGTGGCGGCGGCTTTGGTCATGGTCTCCAGCCACATCGGATCGTCCTCATATTGCGGAGGTGGGGTTTCCCCAAAGCTGACGATCATCATGTGCAACTGATCTTGCAATTTGGCAGCGGAGTCGGCCGAGACATCCTGCTTGCCTGCGTTCGTGCCAAACAGAGCCGTGCGATAGGCGCTGTACATGGCGCGGAAGTCTTTTTCAAAGTCCGCAACGGGTCCGGCAAAAGCGACCGAGCCCAAAAGGGCAGCTGCGGCGGTCAATGTGATCAAGCGTTTCATTCGCGTCTCCATAAACATTCCCAATGGTGAATGTTTCACACGGAATGGGGAAGCGAACCTTGATGCAGATCAGCAAAAGCGCGAAGAAAAAAGGCGGCCCCGGAAAGACCGCCTTTGTCGCCTGAGAACGGGCTTATTCAGACCAGCTGACCCCGGTCAGATCGGTGGCCTGTGTCGGCTGGTTCAGCCAAAGCCCCCGAAGCCGCGCATCGGCGACCGTGGGATAGGCCAGTTGGAAGAGGTAGCCGTTGACATAATCCTCGGCGATCATTTTCTGCGCCTGACGCAGCAGGGCGCTGCGCTGTTCGGGGTTCGTGGTTCCCGTCAACTCGGTCATCAGCGCCTGAAAGGCCGGGTTGTCATATTGGAAGTAATAGTCGGGGCGCGCATAAATCCCGATGTCCATGGGTTCGGTGTGGCTGACGATGGTCAGGCCAAAATCCTTGCCGCGGAACACCTCTTCAAGCCATTGCGCCCATTCGAGATTGGTGATCTCGGTCTGGATGCCCACGGCGCGCAGTTGCGCCGCGATGATCTCACCTCCGCGACGCGCGTAGGACGGCGGCGGCAGTTTGAGGGTGGTGGTGAAGCCATCGGGCAGCCCGGCCTCGGCCAGCAGCGCCTTGGCCTTTTCCGGATCGTATTCCGACATACCGGTCAGATCGACGTAGTCAGGGTTATGCGGTGCAAAATGCGTGCCGATGGGCGTGCCAAGGCCAAACATCGCGCCGTCGATGATTTCCTGCCGGTTGATCGCATGGGCAATGGCCTCGCGCACCTTCACGTTGTCCAGCGGTGGCAATTTGTTGTTGGTGGACAGGATTGTTTCACCCTCGGTGCTGCCGACCAGCACTTGAAAGCGCGGGTCCGCTTCGAACTGCGGCAGATTTTCCGGCGCGGGGAAGCCGGCAAAAGCGTCGATGTCCTGCGCCATCATGGCGGCAAAGGCGGCGGTCGGATCGCTGATGAACTTGAACGTCGCCTCGGTCAGGGCGGGTTTGTCGCCCCAATAGGCGTCGTTTTGCACCAGATGGATGCTGTCGCCCTGCGTCCAGCTGTCGAACTTGAAGGGGCCGGTGCCGATTGGAGTCTGCTTGATGCCCTCGATCGATTCGGGCGCGACGATCACCGCGTCCCCCCATGCCATGTTGAACAGGAAACTGCCGTTGGGCTTGGAGAGCGTTACGGTGACGGTCTGGGCATCGGTGGCCTCGACCGATCCGATCTCGGCGAACAGCGCCTTTTGTGCGTTCTGGCTGTCCTCGGCGCGGGCGCGGTCAAGGCTGAACTTGACGTCCTCGGCGTCCATCGTCGTGCCATCATGGAAGGTCACGCCATCGCGCAGGTGAAAGCTGTAGGTCAGGCCATCCTCGGAAATGTCCCAGCTTTCGGCCAATCCCGGCACGACCGAGCCATCGGACATGAAGCGGGTCAGCCCCTCGAAGACGTTGGAGTACAGCACCGAGTCGATGGCCCCTGCGGCGGCGGAGGTCGGATCAAAATGCGGTGGTTCAAGTTGAATGGCGATGGTCAGGTCCGTCTGCTGGGCAAAGGCGGCCCCGCTGAAACCAAGGGCCGCCGCGCAGACGGTGGCCAGAAAAGCGTTACGGGTCATTGAGGTCTCCTTGTCATATGCGGCCTGTTTGCCGGACGCTGAGTTAGTTTTCCTCGCAACTCCGGCGTCAATCAAGCCCTTGGCACGGAATCGTGCCCAGCTTGCCCAACTCCGGCCGTTTTTCATTCTTAGCAAACCAATAACCAGGTTGGAGGAACGAGTGATGTTGGGCAGGATCAAGCGCGTCTTGAATGGAACCCTCGGGCGCGAGGCCTTTGAGAATCGCAAGTCCGGCGGCGGGCGCCGACTGGGCGGTGTCACACCTCCTCCTGAGGGACCAAGCCCGGGCCCGCAGCCCCAGGTGCCCATGGTGCGCGAGATCGTGGTGCCCCGTTCGGCCATTGAGGCATGGCCCGAAACTGCCGATCCCCTGGTCGGAGCGGTGGTCGACTATGTGAATTACCTGATCAATCAGGCGAAATACAAACGGACCGAAATCAACCCGGCAGCGATGCAGGCCTTTCACAGCGATTATTATCTGGCGCAGGTGCTGAACGGCGGACACGCGCAATTCGTCGGCAACGCATCGGCATTTCTTGAGGCGACAATCGTCGATGTGCTGTCCGGGCTGCGTGCGATGCAGCAAAAAGAGTACTTCCTGCTTGCCAGTTCCATGAACAAGTGGGTGGCCGAAAATCCTGACGAAGCGGCGCAACAAACCGGCTTTGCAGGTGGGATCGCCCCGGCTCTGGCGGCGCTGGATACGCCGTTTTACAAGCTCAACCGAAAGCAACCTTTGCGCCGGGAAATCGCCGCATGGTTGGTCGCGCACCCGGATCTGAAAGTCGTGCCCGACGCCGACGTGCCAGCGGAATTGGCGCGCATCGCCGAGGTCAACACCGACGCGCCCCGTCGCCGGGCAGTGATCGAATGCGCCACAATCGCGGGTCAATTGGCCGATCCTTTGCGGATAGGCGTCTCGATGGCCTGTGCGCGGATCGACCCCATGGATTTCTTCCAATCGCTGACCGCAGGCAGTTATCGCGAAATCGAAGGCGCGCAGCGCATGGCCATTGGCGTGCGCACCTTTGGCGGGCTTCGCTATGCGGTGCCTGTCGAGGGGCAGGGGGTGCTGATCTATGAATGCATCCAACATGACAACAGCCACCTGCCAAAAAACAAGTTCGACGCGACGTTGGATGACATCCAGCGCTTCAAACCGGACGAGGTTGGAAGCTGCATTGCACGGGCCGAGCAGGACGAAATTCTTGCAGCGATTGATCAGGCCAAGCGTTTGGAGGCCGGAGCGGCCATACATCTGCTTGTTTCGCGCCAATCCTTGTTGATGGATGTGCCAGCCCTGACACTTAATTTTTTCGGAAACGCCGCCTCGGGAGGTGAGGCAATGACCTTTGCGTCAATCGTGGGCGATCAAGTGCTCCTGTTCGTGATACGCGGGGACATGGCGCTGTTGCGGGATACCAAGACGAAAGAGGACCTGGCGATAGCCAGCCGCGCCGAGGTCACGTTTCACGCCCGATCCCATGCAATCGAAACCTTGATCTGAGCCGCGACGCATCTTTGCTGGCGCTGCAATGCAGCAAATGCTAAACCTTCGCGCAACATTATTGCGTGAGGAGGCGCGATATGAGCGCAGAAACCGGCAAACGGGCGCCCATGCCCGAAGATATCCTTGCCCGCAAGGGCGGAGAGCCGATCGTCAGCCTGACCTGCTATACGACCCCAATGGCAGAACTCATGAGCCCGCATGTAGACTTCGTGCTGGTTGGGGATTCGGTCGGGATGGTGCTGCATGGGTTGAAATCCACCGTCGAAGTTACGATGGAGATGATGATCCTGCACGGCAAGGCCGTGGCGCGTGGGCTGTCCGGCGCGATGATGGTGATCGACTTGCCCTTTGGCAGCTACGAAGAAAGCCCGGTGCAGGCCTTTCGCAATGCCGCGCAATTGATGCGCGAAACCGGCGCGGGCGCGGTCAAGCTTGAGGGCGGCGTCGGCATGGCCGAGACCATCCGCTTTCTGGTGGATCGCGGAATCCCGGTGATGGCGCATGTGGGCCTGACGCCGCAATCGATCAACACGCTCGGCGGTTACAAGGTGCAGGGGCGCGGGGATGCCGGGGCGGCTTTGATGGCCGATGCAAGGGCCGTGGCCAACGCAGGCGCCTTTGCGGTTGTGCTGGAGAAGGTACCCGAGGCTTTGGCCGATCGCGTGACTGCCGAAGTGGCGATTCCAACCATTGGCATTGGCGCCAGCGCAGGCTGTGACGGTCAGATCCTTGTGGTCGACGACATGTTGGGCTTGTTCACCGCCTTCAAGGCCAAGTTCGTGAAACGGTTTGCCACATTGGGTGAGGATGCCGAGGCCGCAATTGCCGACTATGCCCGCGCGGTGAAGGCGCGGGAGTTTCCCGGGCCGGAACATGTCTTTGGCGAGGCCCCCCCGACCCAAAAGCCGGGAAAGGCCAAATGATTCCGCCGATACTCCGCACCAAGGCCGACTTGCGCGGCCGTGTGAACGATTGGAAACGCGCGGGCGAGGAGGTGGGCGTTGTGCCAACCATGGGTGCCTTGCACGACGGGCACCTCAGCCTTGTTGCCGCCGCCAAGGCCGCCTGCGACCGGGTGATCGTGACGATCTTTGTGAATCCCAAGCAGTTCAACAATCAAAGCGATCTGGACAACTATCCGCGCACGGAAGAGGACGACGCCCGCAAGCTTGAACGTTTTGACGTGGATGCCGTCTATGTGCCGGGAGGGGATCAGATTTACCCCGACGGCTTTGCGACTTCGGTTTCCGTTGCGGGGCTGACAGATGTGCTGTGCGGCGCCCATCGACCGGGGCATTTCGACGGTGTGGCGACGGTTGTGACCAAGCTGTTCACCCAGACCCGCGCAGACAAGGCGTTTTTTGGTGAAAAGGATTTCCAGCAGTTGCAGGTGGTGCGGCGGCTGTCAGCGGACCTTGATCTGGACGTCGAGGTGGTGGGCTGCCCGACGATCCGTGAAATGGACGGGCTGGCGATGTCCTCGCGCAACCTGCTTTTGTCGGACCGCTCTCGGACCAAGGCGGCGGCCTTGCATGAGGTGATGCAAGACATGGCCGAAGGGCTGCGCGCCGGTGGATTGGCCAATGACTTGGCGCAGACCGCAAGGGCGCGCATTCTGGCGGCGGGCTTTACCGAGGTCGAATATCTTGACCTGCGGGCGAATGCCGATCTGACCTTGCTGGATAAACCCGACAGGCCCGCGCGGATTTTGGCGGCGGCGTGGTTGGCCGGGGTGCGGTTGATCGACAATATCGCAGTTTGAACGCGCGAAGGCGCGCACCGCGTCCTAAGCCCTTGAACCTGTCGAGAAAGGCGTCACACTCAGGCTTTGGAGGTGCTGGCATGAGCGACGGGCTGGGCAAACGTATCGAAGACAAGCGCGATGATCTGGTCGCGCTGACGCGGGATCTGATCCGAATTCCGACACTGAACCCGCCGGGGGATCGCTATCGCGACATCTGTGATTTTCTCGAACGTCGACTGGCGCCGAATGGGTTCGACTGCCAGTTGATCCGCGCAACGGGCGCGCCGGGAGACAGCGACCGCTATCCGCGTTGGAACATCGTGGCGCGGCGGGAAGGCACTCGTCCGGGTGACTGCGTGCATTTCAATAGCCACACCGATGTGGTCGAGGTCGGGCGCGGCTGGACGCGTGATCCCTTTGGCGGCGAAGTCGAGGGGGACAAGATCTATGGGCGCGGCGCATGTGACATGAAGGGCGGGCTTGCGGCGTCGATCATCGCAGCCGAGGCGTTCCTCGAAGAACACCCCGAGTTTGCTGGGGCCATCGAAATCAGCGGCACGGCCGACGAGGAATCGGGTGGCTATGGCGGCGTCGCCTATCTGGCCGAGAAGGGGTTCTTTGACCCCGAGCGCGTGCAACATGTGATCATCCCTGAACCGCTCAACAAGGACCGGATCTGCCTTGGCCACCGCGGTGGGTGGTGGGCAGAGATCGAGACCAGGGGTGAGATCGCCCATGGCTCGATGCCGTTTCTGGGCGATTGCGCGATCCGGCATATGGGCGCGGTTCTCGATGCCTTTGAGGATCAGCTTTATCCGGCCATGGCGACACGCCGAACCGAAATGCCAGTTGTGCCGGAAGGCGCGCGTCAATCGACGATGAACATCAGCGCGATCCACGGCGGATCGGACGAGTTGCCGAAAGATTACAGCGGATTGCCTGCCTGTTGTGTACCCGACAGTTGCAGGATTGTGATCGACCGGCGATATCTGGTCGAGGAACCCTTTGAGGCGGTTCAGGGCGAGATTGTCGGAATACTGGAAGGGCTCAAGGCCGACCGGCCGCGTTTTGACTATGAGTTGCGAGAGATCAACAAGATCATCCCGTCCATGACCGACCGGGACGCGACGGTGGTTACCACCGTCGCCGAAGCGGTGCGCGAGGTTCTGGGAAAAGAGCCGGATTTTGTCGCATCGCCCGGGTCTTATGACCAAAAGCACATTGACCGGATCGGGCGCCTGAAGAACTGTATCGCTTACGGACCAGGTGTACTGGACCTTGCGCATAAACCCGACGAATGGGTCGGGATCACCGATATGGTGCAGTCGGCGCAAGTCATGGGGCGGGCTTTGGAAAAGCTTTTGTTGGTCTGAGGATAAGGGGCTGCACCGCCAGTTGTCGCGAAAATGCAGCCAGTTATTTGAAACGGATCTTTGGGGCGTTGCCGAGCGGCAAGATCCCCATCGAAATCTTGCCTTTGTCAAAGCTGAAGGTCAGGTCGAGGGTCTTTTTATTGCCAGACAGGCTGGCCACAAGGCCTATGGAGTCTGACAGGAGTCCCGCCAGCCCCTCGGGCAGATCGCCGTTGGATGTGGCGTTGTCCAGCATGTCGCGCCAATTGACCGCGCGTAGGGTGCCAATGCCATCAAGGCGGCCCTTGCTGTCGACGTCCCATTCGCCGGTGGCCTTCAGCTCCAGTTTACCTGCCTTGTATTCGGCAAGCGGCAGATTGATCCGGGTGGGTTGCGGTTTGTCGCCTTTGAGCGCGTCCTTGGTCCAGACCTTGTCAAAGGTCATTTCGGTGCGCAGGGTGACCTCGTCGAGTTTGTCGGCAGTTGTGGGGCCCAACGCGCCGCGCGAACTGGCGATGGATTGGGCGCTAAGGCCGATGCGCAGGCGGTTCGGGGTTTCCTCCTCGGCGGCGACGCCAAAGTTCAGCCCGGCCATAGCCAGATCGGTGGGGCCGGAAATGTTCAGGATTGCAGCCTCAAGGTTGGTGCGCAGGATACGATCGTCTTCGGTCACAAGCGAGGCGCGCAGCCCTTCGGACGTGATCTGGTAGGTGCCATCCTTGGTGCCCAGCGTCTGGGTGTCCGGCCAGGCAAAGATCCAATGGCCGGGAGTGTAGACCAAAGAAAACATCTGGAAAAATGGCGCTTCCCAGACAGTTTGATTGTCCGGATTCGCAAGAACCAGATCCGTGAACGTCACGTCCAAACGGTTAGGAAAGCCGCGCACGGCAAGATCGCTGTAGGAGGCTTCCCAGCCATCTTCTTGACGAGCTTCGAACCAATGCTCGAGGCTGTTGCGCAGGGAGTAGGCCTGAAAGACCCAATAGCCCGACCACAAGAGCGCCACTGCAACGATGGCAAAGAACAGACGTTTCACTTGGGGCGCCCCTTTAAACTCGTTTGTTTGTGGTGTTTACAGGTATGAAACGGCAAGGACCAGAACCATGACGCTATGGGTTTTCGGATATGGATCGCTTTTGTGGCACCCGGGGTTCGAGGTGGCCGAGCAGCGGCACGCGCGCCTTGCAGATTACTCCCGCAGCTTTTGCATGCGCTCGATCCACCATCGCGGCAGCGAGGAAGAGCCCGGTCTTGTTCTGGCGCTGGATGCACATCGCGGCGCCCTATGCGAAGGGGTGGCGCTGCGCGCGGAACCCGGCAGCGAGGACCAGACGCTTGAGTATCTGCGCGAGCGCGAGCTGGTTTCGGCGGCCTATCTGGAAAAGACCCTGACGCTGGATCTGGAGGACGGTACGCGGATCGACGCGGTGGCCTATGTGATCGACCGCGACCATGTGCAATACTGCCGGCTTTCGCTTGAAGAGCAGGCGCAGATCATCGCCAAGGCCCATGGCGGACGCGGGCCGAACACGGAATACTTGTACAATACCGCCGCGCATCTTGAGGAATTGGGCATCCCGGATGCAGAACTGCAATGGCTTGTGGATCGCGTGAGGCATCTGACCGCATAAGCCCTTGGCTTAATGGCGCTTAGCCCTTAACTTCTGCCCAGTAAAACAAACGCGTCAGGTGTCCGATGGACCAGCCCGACCTCGAGGCCGAGCTTCATTTTTCCCAACCTGTGCGGCAGGTGACCCTCATGCTTGTCGTGTTGGCACTGTCGGCTGTGGGCGCTTTTCTGGCGCTGCCAAGGGTCTTGCCGGTCTTTGAATCCAATCCCTATCTGAACGGGTTCATCCTGTTTGTCTTTGTGATGGGGGTGCTGGCCTGTTTCTATCAGGTGGTGCAACTGATCGTCTCGGTCCGCTGGATCGAACAGTTCGCCGCGCCGGGGAATCAGCAGGGCACGCGCGCCGGTGCGCCGCAGTTGCTGGCGCCGCTGGCCGCGCTGCTGCGCCGCCGCGACAAGCGGATGCAGATCACCACCACCTCGACCCGGTCGATCCTGGACAGTGTGGCGACACGGATCGACGAAGCGCGCGAAATTACGCGATATATCGTGTCCTTGCTGATTTTCCTCGGTCTTTTGGGCACGTTCTATGGCCTTGCCACCACGGTTCCCGCGCTGGTCGATACGATCCGCAGCCTTGCCCCACAGCAAGGTGAATCCGGGACCGAGGTGTTCGGCCGCCTGATGTCCGGCCTCGAAGACCAACTGGGCGGGATGGGTGTGGCCTTTGCCTCGTCGCTTTTGGGTCTGGCCTGTTCACTGGTCGTTGGGTTGTTGGAACTCTTCGCAGGCCATGGGCAGAACCGTTTCTACCGCGAGCTTGAGGAATGGCTGTCCTCGATCACCAAGCTGGGCTTTTCGCATGGCGAAGGGGACGGTGATGGCCCCGATCTGGGCGCGGCCGGCATCGTGCTTGACCGCATGGCCGAGCAGATCGAGACCTTGCAATACCTTTTCGCGCAGTCGGAACAGGGCCGCTCCGAGGTGGACAGTCGCCTTGGGCAATTGGCGGATTCGATCGAACGCATGACCGAACGGATGGAGGCGACGGCGCCCACCGCGTCGTCGATGGCACGGATTGCCGAAGGGCAGGAACTGCTGGCCGAAGCGATCCGCGAAAAGGAAACCAGCGAAGGGCTGGACCCCGAAAGCCGGATGCGCCTGCGGTCGATCGACGTCCAGATGCTGCGCCTGCTCGAAGAAATCAGCGCCGGGCGGCAGGAAAGCATGGCCGAACTGCGCACCGAAATTGGCAGTATGTCCCGCAGTCTGGCTGCCATCGCCAAGCGCGCAACAGGGGGCTAAGCCATGGCCCTGTCACGACGCACCGGCGCGCGCTTTCAGGCCAATATCTGGCCCGGATTCGTCGATGCGATGACCGGGCTCTTGCTGGTTCTGACCTTCGTTCTGTCGATCTTCATGATCATCCAGTTCGTGCTGCGCGAAACCATCACCGGTCAAGAGGACCAGCTGAACACGCTGTCCTCGGAGATCGCCGCTTTGGCCGATGCGCTGGGCGTGCAGGAACGCCGGAACACCGCCCTGACAAACCAGATGGGCGAGCTGGAATCCACGCTCTCCAGCGCCGAATCCCGGCTGGCCGAACAAGTGCGGATCATCAGCACCCTGACCGCCACCCGCGACCGTCAGGCCGCCGAACTTGAGGCCGCCCAGAGCCAGATCACTGATTTCGAAGCGCAAGTTGCGAACCTTCTGTCGCAACGCGACAACGCCCGCGATCAGGTGACCGAACTGACCAGCGCCCGTGATGAATTGACCGCCCGGCGCGAGGCGCTGGAGGCTTTGGTGGCGGATCTTCGCAAGGAAAATGCTGATGCGACGGCGCAGATCACAGCGCTGTCCGGGCGCGTGGATGATTTGTCTCAGGCGCTGACCGAAGAAGAGAAATCCAAATTGTTAGAGGCAGAGGCCGCCGCCGCCCTGCGCAAACGGCTTGAGGGGGCTGATGCGGAGCTGACCGCCATGACCATGGCCCTCGAGGCCGAGCGCAAGCGGGCCGAGGATACCTTGACCCTGCTGGCCGCTGCGCGCGAAGCGGAAACCGATCTGAACGCCCGCCTTGCCGCCGCGCTGTTGGCAGGCGAAGACGAGGCGCAGGCCCTTCAAACCAAGCTGGACGCGGCGACAACCGAGATTGCCCAGCTTTCCGCGACCTTGGCTGACACCCGCGCTGCCGGAGCCGAGACCGATGAACGGCTTGCCACCCTGCGCGAGGATTTAGCCGATGAACGTGCGGCCAGAACCGCTGCCGAACGCGCCTTGGACGAAGAGCAGAAATCCCGTGAAGCTACGGAACGCGATCTGGCCTCGGCGCAGGGGGCTGCGGGGGCGGCGCAGACGCGATTGTCCGATCTTTCGGCTCAGTTGGCGGCTGCCCTGGCGCGTCTGACCGAGGCCGAGTCGCTCCAGACTGAACTTGAGGCCCTGCGCCAGCGCAACGATTCCCTTGTGGCTGATCTGTCGGCTGCGCAGGGGGCTGCAGCAGATGGCGCGACCGCATTGACCGCCCTGCGCAGCGAAAAAGCAGCGGTAGAGGCGGAATTGACGACGGCGCGCGGCGCCGCCGAGGAGGCGCGCGCGGCGCTCGCAGACCTGCGTAACGACAACAGTCAGTTGACTGCGCGTTTGGCCGAACTTGAGGGCCGCGACAGCACGCAAGGTGACCAGATCGCCCAATTGCAGGGCCGGGCGGCGCAGTTGCAGTCGCAACTTGATACCGCGCTCGAGCGGGCCGAGGCGCGCTCCGGACGCGTAGCCGCGCTCGAAGCGGAAAATGCAGCCCTGTCCGAGCAGCTTGGCGAAGGTGCGGACGCCAACGCGCTTGCCGCGCAGAACGAACGGCTCAGCGTCGAACTGGATGTTGCCCGCGCCCGAGCGGCGCAGCGCGACACTGTGATCGCCAATTTGCAGCAAGCTCTGGCCGAGGCCGAAGCGCGTGCGGCGGAACGAGTGGATGATGCCCGCTCACTGGAAGAAAAACTGGCCGATGCCCTTGCCGCCCGCCTGGCTTCGGACGCAACCGTTGAAGAGACCCGTGCAAAATTGACTGCGGCATTGGCCGCGCAGAAGGCCGCCGAAGCCCAAGCCTCAGCGCGCTTGTCTCAGGCCGAAGAACGGCAAGTCTTGCTGTCGCAGGCGCGCGAAGAACTGGCCGTCAGTCAGGAACGCAGCAGCGAAGCGCAGAAACAGGCTGAACTTTTGAACCAGCAAGTTGCCGCGCTGCGCCAGCAGTTGGGCGAACTGCAGGCGCTGTTGAACGATTCGCGCGCCTCGGATGAGGCGGCGCAGGTTCAATTGCAAAACCTGGGCTCTGAACTGAACGCCGCGCTGGCCCGCGTCGCCGCCGAGGAACGCCGCCGCCGCCAGTTGGAAGAGGCCGAGCGCATTCGTCTCGAAGAGCAGGCCAAAGATCTGGAACGCTATCGGTCGGAGTTCTTCGGCCGCCTGCGCGAGGTCGTCGGAGACCGCGAGGGCATTCGGATCGAAGGCGACCGGTTTGTCTTTTCCTCTGAAGTTCTGTTCCCTCTGGGCGAGGCAGACCTGTCAGACCTGGGCAAATCCGAGATTGCAAAGGTCGCGGGCATCCTGCGCGAGATCTCGGATGAAATTCCTGATGGCATTGACTGGATCATTCGGGTTGATGGCCACACCGATAATGTCCCGATGCGCGCGGGTGGAAAATTTCAGGACAACTGGGATCTCAGCCAGCAGCGTGCGCTGTCAGTCGTGCGCTATATGATTGATTTTCTTGGCATTCCGCCGACGCGATTGTCGGCCAACGGCTTTGGCCAATACCAACCTGTCAATCCAGAAAACACACCGGAAGCGCGGGCACAGAACCGCCGGATCGAGCTGAAGCTAACTGAACGCTGAGCTCTATTTGACCTCGATAAAGGCGTAGCGTTTGGCAATCAGCTCACCCTTGCGGGTCAGGGTCAAATCGCCCCGGTACATGCCCGATGGCCATCCCTCAGCGGGCGCGCGTCGTCCGAAGGCGCGCATCAGGTTTATCTTGGGGGCCTTCAACACCTGCGAGTGTTCAAAGATTTCGCCCTTCGGTCCATGCGCCTTGAACTGAAGCACATCGCCGTGCTGGGCATGGAAAATTCGTCCATAAACAACCAGTGCGTCTTCCGGGGAAGCTGACGCTTTGCGCGCTGCGCCTGAGACGACGGCCTCCATGCTGGGGATATTGGTTGAAAACCCGGCAGTGAAAAATCCGGTCTTCTGATATGCGGGCGGGTCGTTCCAAAGCGTTTTCTGCTCCAATCCGCAGGTGTCTTTGGCTTCGGGTGCAAATGGGTCGATACCGGTGCCGGATCTGGTCAGGACAGACATGTGGACGTGGGGGAAATTGGTCATCCCGCTTTGGCCGACCAGCCCGATCTGCTGCCCCGTCGTGACGGTGTCTCCGCTGCGGACGGCGACAGAGCCCGTTCTCATGTGGCAATACAGGGTCTTGAGCCCGTTATCATGCCCGATCCGAACTGCATTGCCGCATTCGTTTTCGCCTTGGAAACGGTCGTAGGGGGGCAGATCGGGAACGCCGTCACGGGTTGCTTCGACCACGCCGTGCGCCGCGGCGAGGACAGGAACGCCCATGTCAGCCATCTCAAAACTTTCAACGGCGATGTCGATACCACTATGCTTATCGCGCGTTCGTAATCCGCAGGTGTAATCGGCACGGCCCGGGCTCGGGTCGGTATCAACGTAGGCTTCGATATAGCAGTCTTGGCCCAAGGTGCAGGCAATGGGCAGGTCCAGAAACGGTTCCGCCGCGAGCGGACTCGCGGCGGAAACAAGTGCAATCAGAGCTGACTTCATTCAGCCGTCAGAAGCGGAGGCTTTTTGGAACTGAGCCGCGGGCTTTCCGGGCCTTCCAGCTTCAGATCCAATTCGCCGTCCTTGACCGAGACGTTGACGATGCCACCCTTGGCCAGCTTGCCGAACAGAAGCTCTTCGGCGAGCGGCTTTTTGATGTATTCCTGAATCACACGGCCGAGCGGGCGCGCGCCCATCTTGTCGTCATAGCCCTTGTCGGCCAGCCATTCGGCGGCGGGCTTGCTCAGTTCTATGGTCACGTTGCGGTCCATCAGTTGCGCCTCAAGCTGAAGCACGAACTTTTCGACCACCTGCAGGATGGTATCCTTAGGCAGCGGAGCAAAGCTGATCACCGCATCCAGACGGTTGCGGAATTCCGGCGTGAAGGTGCGCTCGATCGCGGCGGTATCTTCACCCTCGCGGCGGTCGCGACCAAAGCCTATAGCGGCCTTTGCCTGCTCGGCGGCGCCCGCGTTGGACGTCATGATCAGGATCACGTTGCGAAAGTCCACTGTCCTGCCATTGTGGTCAGTCAGGGTGCCGTGGTCCATCACCTGCAGCAAGATGTTGTAGACATCCGGGTGCGCCTTTTCCATTTCGTCCAGCAGCAGCACACAGTGCGGATGCTGATCGACGCCGTCGGTCAACTGACCGCCCTGATCAAAGCCGACATAGCCCGGAGGCGCACCAATCAGACGCGAAACCGCATGCTTCTCCATGTACTCGGACATGTCGAACCGCAGCAACTCCACCCCTAGGGTGCTTGCCAATTGCTTGGCCACCTCGGTTTTACCGACGCCCGTCGGGCCGGCAAAAAGATAGTTGCCGATGGGTTTTTCCGGCTCGCGGAGGCCAGCACGGGCCAGCTTGATTGCCGAGGACAGTGCCTCGATCGCCTTGTCCTGACCAAAGACCACGCGCTTGAGGCTCTTTTCCAGATCCTTGAGCACCTCAGCATCGTCTTTGCTGACGTTTTTCGGAGGAATGCGGGCGATCTTGGCCACGACATTCTCGATCTCCTTGGTGCCGATGGTCTTACGGCGCTTGGATTCGGCCACAAGGTGCTGCGCGGCACCGGCTTCGTCGATGACGTCGATGGCTTTGTCCGGCAGCTTGCGGTCATTCATGTAGCGCGCCGAAAGCTCGACCGCGGATTTGATCGCATCGGCAGTGTATTTCACGCCGTGGTGGTCCTCGAAATAGGGCTTGAGGCCCTTGAGGATCTTGATCGTGTCCTCGACCGAAGGCTCGTTCACGTCAATCTTTTGGAACCGCCGCGACAGCGCGCGATCCTTTTCAAAGTGCTGACGGAATTCCTTGTAGGTGGTCGAGCCCATGCAGCGCAGTTTCCCGCCCTGAAGCGCCGGCTTCAGCAGGTTCGAGGCGTCCATAGCCCCACCCGAGGTTGCGCCAGCGCCGATCACGGTGTGAATCTCGTCGATGAAGAGCACCGCGTCCGGGTGATCTTCGAGTTCATTCACCACGGCCTTGAGCCGCTCTTCAAAGTCGCCGCGATAGCGGGTGCCTGCCAAAAGCGCGCCCATGTCGAGGCTGTAGATCGTGGTGTGGCTAAGAACTTCGGGAGTTTCGCCAGCGACGATCTTGCGGGCCAGTCCTTCGGCTATCGCGGTTTTGCCAACGCCGGGATCGCCAACCAGAAGCGGGTTGTTCTTGCGGCGGCGGCACAGCACCTGAATGCAGCGCTCAACCTCGTGATCACGACCGATCAGCGGGTCAATGTCACCATCGCGGGATTTCGCGTTCAGATCGACGCAATATTTCGCCAGAGCCGATTCCTTTTCGGCGCTTTGCGCTTCGGCTTCGTTCTGATGCGACTCTTCCTCTTCCGGAGCGCCCTGAACAGGCCGCGCTTCGCCGTAGGCCGGGTTCTTGGCGACGCCATGGGCGATGAAATTCACCGCGTCATAACGCGTCATGTCCTGTTCCTGAAGGAAATAGGCCGCGTTCGACTCGCGTTCTGCAAAGATGGCGACAAGTACGTTGGCACCGGTCACTTCTGTACGTCCCGAGGACTGAACATGGATCGCCGCGCGCTGGATCACGCGCTGGAAAGCGGCGGTCGGCACCGCTTCCGATCCTTCGATGTCGGTCACGAGGTTGGACAGGTCTTCGTCGATGAACTCGACCAGCGTGGTGCGCAGTTCTTCGGTGTCGACCGAGCAGGCCTTCATCACCCGCACGGCGTCTGGTTCGTCAATCAACGCCAGTAGCAGATGCTCCAGCGTGGCAAACTCATGGCTGCGCGAATTCGCCAGCGCGAGAGCCGAGTGGATTGCCTGCTCAAGGGTGTTCGAGAATGAAGGCACTTGAGTGCTCCTCTTGATTTGCGCCGCTCCCAAGGGACCAGCATTGCCTCATTGTCTTAAAGTTTGGTCGATATTCCCAACTCTTCAAGTTTTTTCTATGTACGCACCGGTCACTTTTGCGGTTTCTCTGCAAAAAGACGTGATCGGCGTCAAAATTTATCCTTGCGGGCACGGATTTCGGTGAAGACCTCGACGTCCGAGGCGTTCTCCATTCCCAAGGCGCGTTTCACGTCTGGATTTGAAGCCCGTAAGAAGGGGTTGGTGGCCAGTTCCAAAGAAAGCGGAACCTGGGCGGTGGGACGGCCCGCGGCGCGGGCTTGTGCGATTTCTTCTGCACGAAATTTAAGCGCAGAATTGTCCGGTTCAATAGTCAGCGCGAATTTCGCATTCGACGTCGTATATTCGTGACCCGAGTAAACAATGGTCTCGGGGGGCAGGGCGGCGAGTTTGGACAGGCTTTCCCACATCATTTCCGGCGTTCCTTCGAAGACACGCCCGCAGCCCAGCGCCATCAGGCTGTCAGCGGTAAAGACGGCGCCGCCGTTGGGAAAGTAGAATGCCATGTGTCCCAGCGTATGGCCCGGCACCATCAAGGGTACCGTGTAGGCTTCGCCCGTGCCGCCATTCATGCCCTCTTCGAGTGCCATATCCAGCGGTGGCAGTTTGGCCTCTTCGGCCTTGGGGCCCATGACTTTGCAGCCATATCGTGCCTTGATCTCTTCGACACCCTGAACGTGATCCCAGTGGTGATGGGTCAACATGATGACACCGGGCGTCCAGCCCCTCGCGTCAAGTGCATCGATGATCGGGCCAGACTCGGGGGCGTCGATCACGCATACGCCGTCGGGTCCTTTGACCAGATAGGCATAATTGTCGGACAGGCAGGGGATTGTGACGATTTCAAGGGGCATGGTCTTTCCTTCCGCGCTTTGTCAGACTGGCTGCAGTCAAACGCATCAAGGGCCGGACTGCAATGCATCTGGACGTGCAGACCTTACGGGACTTTTATTATCGCAGCGCGCTGGGGCGGGCGGCGCAGAAGGTCATTCGCAACCAGACCCTTGGATTCTGGCCCGAGGCCAAGCTGAAAGGGCAGACCGTCGCCGGATTTGGCTTTGCGGTGCCGCTTTTGCGCCCGTACCTCAAGGAATCCCGCAGGGTGATCGCGCTTATGCCTTCGCCGCAGGGGGTTATGCCCTGGCCCGCAGGGATGCCGAACGTGTCCGTCCTGTGCGAAGAGACCCAGTGGCCGATCGAGACCGGGCATGTGGATCGGCTGATCCTGATGCACGGGCTGGAGACATCCGAAAAGCCATCCGAGTTGTTGGATGAATGTTACCGGGTTCTGGGGCCAGGGGGTAAAGCGCTGTTCGTGTTGCCGAACCGGTCAGGGCTTTGGGCGCGTTCGGATGCGACGCCGTTTGGGTATGGGCGGCCCTATTCGCGCGGTCAGCTGGAAGTGCAGCTCAAGCGGCACGATTTTCTCCCCGAGGCGCATGTCTCGGTGCTGTACCAGCCGCCATCCACGCGGCGGTTCTGGATGAAGACGGCGCCGATGTGGGAACAGGCCGGGCGCGCCATTCCGGCGGTGATGGCCGGCGGCGTGATGATGGTCGTGGCCTCGAAGCGCTATCCGCCGACTCGCAAGGGACTGGGCGAGTCGGCGCGGGTTCTGAATCCGCTGGAGGTTCTTACCCCGAAGCCGGGCAAAGTGGCCAAGCCGATCTGAGCTGGCCGCTGTGCGGCGCTCGCTTTTGCAAAGCATCGCCCCGCCCACCGTCCCGTTACCGCCCGGTGGTCACGGTGATGTTGGACGGCAAGGTGCCGGGCACTGGCTCGAAGGGGGTGGCGGGCCCGCCGACAAAGCGCGCCAGTTCCACGCCGTTGCCAACGATCAGGTAGTCGTGCCGGATGCCATAATTCTGAGAGGGATCGGATGCGTTGGGCGCCACGGTAAATGACCCCGGCGTTCCGGCGGGCACCACGACGGCGATCTCGGCATCAATGGGCAGCCTGCGCATCAATCATCGCCACGGGCGTGATTGTCAGAGCTACTTCGCTACCTGCATCGCGTTCGAACACATCCTGACCGAATTGCACGTCCACCGCACTCCCGTCGTGGAAGGCCACGTCGTAGCCGCTGCCCAGCGCACCGACGAACACGTCATCGCCTTCTTCACCGAAGGCTTCCATGTGGTCACCGGTGACAGTGAAGCTGTCGTTGCCCGCGCCGCCATAATATGTTGCCAGTGCCGGATTGTCGCCCGGTTCGGGCACCAGAACCGGTTCGATCGAGCTGATGTAAGGCGTGTCCGCGGGAGCGTCGGCGGCTTCATGCAGGAAGGTGTCATTGCCAGCCCCGGCCGCAACCTCCGGTGATCCGCCGGCCGTTGTCATCACATTGCTGCCTTCGCTAAGGTTCACCACGGCGCGCCCACCCTCATGGGTGGCAGCGTCATCCTCATCGCCGAACAGGTCCCCGCATCCGCCACTGTCACGGTCTCGCCGGGCGCGACCGTGAGGAAGGGCAGGTCCTTTCCGGTAACGTAATCATGCAGATACACGTCCTCTGTCGCGAGTGACATGACCCCCGGCAAAGCGATGTCGAAACCGGCCTGCGTGTCAGTCTCGACTTCAACCTAATGGGTTTTGTTTGCAAAAGTCAGGCCGCCTGGCAGGCCCTGATCGTCGTTGCGGTGTTGGCCAAGCCGGAAGTCCAGAACCAGCTTGTCTTCAACCGGCGTATAGTCCCCGATCGTTACCGCCTGCGGCGCGCCCAGCGTGCCATAGGGGTAGGTCGCGACCTCGAAACGGTCTTCGCCGTCACCGCCGGTCATAACGGCCCCGCCATTGTTGTCGGAGAGGTTCACGCGCAGGGTGTCATCCCCTGGTCCGCCTTCCAAGGTGCATGTGGCAACAGCCGTCATCAGAGCCCATCGTGAACAGACCCGCGAACAGCAATAGCGCCAAGACCATTCCATTGATACTCTACGGTACGGTCGCAGATGTGGTCACAGAACGCCATGGATCGGCAGGCATCAAGGGCAGATTCGCGGCGCACCCGCGCGCCGTGATTGAAAACGCGCGTGGACGATCGGGCATCTGGCGGCGATCCATGCACGCGAATTCGCACTGATTTGAAGTTTCGGAATCGGTAAATCCGCCCAAAACCTCATTTTTTTGTCGTTCAAAAGGTGCACACATGGTCGCACTTTAGCCAAGTGCCTGAAAACAAGAGGTTTAGCGTAAACGTTAAAAGAGTGTTAGTATGTTGCGACGTGGGATAGGCTCTGCTACATCCGCCGCGATCTATATTGCCTTGGACCTAATCAAGGTGCGACCAAGCCCTCGGCCGCCCGGGATACCGGTGCGACACGGGGGCATTATATCGGAAGGGTGGACGTGTCTGAATCAGCATCTGTTTCCTCCGGCATCGCCGAGCGCTATGCCACCGCCATCTTCGGGCTTGTGAAGGACGGTAACGATCTTCCCAAGCTTGAAGCTAATCTTGACGACTTGTCAGCAGCGTTGGACGGCAGTGCCGATCTGCGCGATCTGATCAGCTCGCCGATCTATTCGCGGGACGAGCAAGGCGCCGCCATCGTGGCTATTGCCAAGAAAATGGGCCTGATCCCCGCTGTGCAGAATGCGCTGGGTCTGATGGCTGCCAAGCGTCGCCTGTTCGTGGTGCCCGCCATGGTGCGCCGCCTGCGCGAGATGATCGCGACAGAAAAGGGTGAAGTGACCGCAGATGTGGTTTCGGCGCAGGCCCTGACCGCGGACCAGTCCAAGAAACTTGCCGAGACGCTCAAGGCCCAGATCGGCAGTGACGTCAAAATCAATGCGACCGTTGATGAAAGCCTCATCGGCGGTCTTGTCGTTAAGGTGGGCTCCAAGATGATCGACACGTCGATCCGCGCAAAGCTCAACTCCCTCCAGAATGCAATGAAAGAGGTCGGATAAATGGGTATCCAAGCAGCAGAGATTTCTGCGATCCTGAAGGACCAGATCAAGAACTTCGGCATGGACGCCGAAGTTGCCGAGGTCGGTCGCGTGCTTTCCGTCGGTGACGGTATTGCCCGCGTCTATGGCCTCGACAACGTTCAGGCTGGCGAGATGGTCGAGTTCCCGGGTGGTATCATGGGAATGGCCCTGAACCTGGAAACCGACAACGTCGGTGTGGTTATCTTCGGTTCCGACCGGGACATCAAAGAAGGTGACATCGTCAAGCGCACCAACTCCATCGTGGACGTTCCTGCCGGGAACGAACTGCTGGGCCGCGTTGTTGACGGTCTGGGCAACCCGCTGGACGGCAAAGGCCCGCTGAACGCGTCCGAGCGCCGCGTGGCAGACGTCAAGGCGCCGGGCATCATCCCGCGTAAATCGGTGCACGAGCCGATGGCAACCGGCCTCAAGGCTGTGGACGCCATGATCCCGATCGGCCGTGGCCAGCGCGAGCTGATCATTGGCGACCGTCAGACCGGCAAGACTGCCGTTGCTCTGGACGCGATCCTGAACCAGAAGTCCTACAACGAAGCCGCTGGCGACGATGAAGGCAAGAAGCTGTACTGCATCTACGTTGCCATCGGTCAGAAGCGTTCGACCGTTGCGCAGCTGGTGAAAAAGCTCGAAGAAACCGGCGCCATCGATTATTCGATCGTCGTTGCGGCAACCGCATCCGACCCGGCCCCCATGCAGTTCCTCGCGCCCTACGCCGCGACCGCCATGGCCGAGTTTTTCCGCGACAATGGCCGTCACGCCCTGATCATCTATGATGACCTGTCCAAGCAGGCCGTGTCCTACCGCCAGATGTCCCTGCTTCTGCGTCGCCCGCCGGGCCGCGAAGCTTACCCGGGCGACGTTTTCTATCTTCACTCGCGCCTGCTGGAGCGTTCGGCAAAGCTGAACGAAGACAATGGCTCGGGCTCGTTGACGGCTCTGCCGATCATCGAAACCCAGGGCGGCGACGTTTCGGCCTTTATTCCGACCAACGTGATCTCGATCACCGACGGTCAGATCTTCCTCGAAACCGAACTGTTCTATCAGGGCATCCGTCCTGCCGTGAACACCGGTCTGTCGGTTTCGCGCGTTGGCTCCTCGGCTCAGACCAAGGCGATGTCTTCGGTTGCTGGTCCGGTGAAACTGTCGCTGGCTCAGTACCGCGAAATGGCGGCCTTTGCGCAGTTTGGTTCTGACCTCGACGCCGCAACCCAGCAGCTGCTGAACCGTGGTGCGCGTTTGACCGAGCTGATGAAGCAGCCGCAGTATTCGCCGCTGACCAACGCCGAGATCGTTTGTGTGATCTATGCCGGCACCAATGGTTATCTGGACAAGATTTCTGTCGGTGATGTTGGCCGCTTTGAAGCTGGCCTGCTGGCACACCTGCGCGGCAAGAACGCTGACCTTCTGAATGATATCGAAACCAACGATCAGAAGGTGAAGGGCGAGTTGGCCGACAAGATCAAGGCAGCACTCGACGATTTCGCCGCCGACTTCGCGTAAGGAGATAAGGCAATGCCAAATCTCAAGGACCTTAAAACCAGGATCGCGTCGGTCAAATCGACCCGCAAGATCACCAAGGCCATGCAGATGGTCGCGGCTGCAAAATTGCGCCGCGCCCAAGATGCGGCCGAAGCGGCCCGCCCCTACGCGGACCGTTTCAATGGTGTGATGGCGTCGTTGGCCGCTTCGGTCGGCACAAGTGACAGCGCGCCCCGGCTTTTGGCCGGGACGGGCAAAGACGATGTGCAGTTGCTCGTCGTGATGACTTCTGAACGTGGGCTTTGCGGTGGCTTCAACTCGAACATCGTGAAGCTTGCCAAGCTGAAGATCGAAGAGCTGCGCGCGGCTGGCAAGACGGTCAAGATCCTGACTGTCGGCAAGAAGGGCCGCGAACAGCTGAGACGGGAGTATGGCAATCTGTCCATCGGCCACGTCGATCTGAGTGATGTCAAGCGCGTCGGCTACGGCAACGCTCAGGACATCGCGCGCGATATTCTGGCCCGTTTCGACAACGGTGAGTTCGACGTGGCGACGATTTTCTACGCCAAGTTCAACTCGGTCATCAGCCAAGATCCGACAGCCATGCAGATCATCCCCGCCGCTTACGAAAGCACCGGCGAGGAAGACCAAGGTGCCTCGACGCTCTATGACTATGAGCCGAGCGAAGAGGAAATCCTTGCCGATCTGCTGCCGCGCGGTGTCGCGACTCAGATTTTCTCGGCTCTGCTCGAGAATGGCGCTTCTGAACAGGGTGCCCGGATGTCGGCCATGGACAACGCAACGCGCAATGCTGGCGAAATGATCGACAAGCTGACCATCCAGTACAACCGTTCGCGTCAGGCCGTCATCACGAACGAACTGATCGAAATTATCTCGGGCGCCGAGGCGCTCTAAGAACCGGAGACGATTAATGGCAAACGCAAAAGGCAAAATCACCCAGGTGATTGGCGCCGTGGTCGACGTGCAGTTCGAAGACCACCTGCCGGAAATTCTGAACGCGCTGAACACCGATAACAACGGCAAAAAGCTGGTGTTGGAAGTGTCGCAGCACCTTGGCGAAAACACCGTGCGCTGCATCGCCATGGACGCGACCGAAGGTCTTGTCCGTGGTCAGGAAGTGCGTGACACCGACGGCCCGATCTCGGTGCCGGTTGGCAACGCTACGCTTGGCCGCATCCTGAACGTGATCGGCGAGCCGGTTGACGAAGGCGCGCCGCTGAACGCGACCGAGTACCGCTCGATCCACCAGCCCGCCCCTTCGTTCGAAGAGCAGTCGACCGAATCGGAAGTTCTGGAAACCGGCATCAAGGTCATCGATCTGCTGGCCCCCTACGCCAAAGGCGGCAAGATCGGCCTGTTCGGCGGCGCCGGCGTGGGCAAGACCGTTCTCATCATGGAACTGATCAACAACATCGCAAAGGTGCACTCGGGCTACTCCGTGTTCGCCGGTGTTGGCGAACGGACCCGTGAAGGCAACGACCTTTACCACGAGATGATCGAATCCAACGTTATCAAGCTGGATAACCTGGAAGAAAGCCAAGTGGCGCTGGTCTACGGCCAGATGAACGAGCCTCCGGGCGCGCGTGCCCGTGTTGCTCTGACCGGCCTGACCCTGGCCGAGCAGTTCCGCGACCAGTCCGGTACCGACGTTCTGTTCTTCGTGGACAACATCTTCCGCTTCACGCAGGCCGGTTCCGAGGTGTCCGCACTTCTTGGCCGTATCCCTTCGGCTGTGGGCTACCAGCCGACGCTGGCCACCGACATGGGCGCCATGCAGGAACGCATCACCTCGACCAAGTCGGGCTCGATCACCTCGATCCAGGCTGTGTATGTTCCCGCGGACGACCTTACCGACCCGGCGCCTGCAACCACCTTTGCCCACCTTGACGCGACCACGGTTCTTAACCGCGCGATCTCGGAACTCGGCATCTACCCGGCTGTGGACCCGCTCGACTCGTCCTCGCGTCTCATGGATCCGCAGATCGTTGGTGAAGAGCACTATCAGGTGGCCCGTGACGTTCAGGGTATCCTGCAGCGCTACAAGTCGCTTCAGGACATCATCGCCATCCTCGGGATGGACGAACTGTCGGAAGAGGACAAGCTGACCGTGGCCCGTGCCCGCAAGATCCAGCGCTTCCTGTCGCAGCCCTTCGACGTTGCGAAGGTCTTCACCGGCTCGGACGGCGTGCAGGTTCCGCTTGCGGATACCATCGCATCGTTCAAGGACGTTGTTGCTGGCAAGTATGACCACCTTCCCGAAGCGGCCTTCTACATGGTTGGCGGCATCGACGAAGTGCTCGCCAAAGCCGAGAAAATGGCCGCTGACGCTGCCTAACTCAACCCAGTCGGGGGGCCGCTGTGGCCCCCTGATGTGAAAGGAGTTTCACATGGCAGAGACAATGCAATTTGATCTGGTCAGCCCGGAACGCAGCTTGCTGTCGACCCGTGTTAAATCGGTTCAGATCCCTGGTGCGGATGGCGACATGACCGCCATGCCGAACCACGCGCCGACGATCACAACCCTGCGCCCCGGTATCCTCAAGGTGGAAACCGAGAGCGGGATGGAAGAATTCGTTGTTACGGGTGGTTTCGCGGAGATTGGCGAGAGCCTGTCGGTTCTGGCTGAAAAAGCGCTGCCGCGTTCGGATATGGATCAGGCGACCTATGAGGCGTTGGTGAAAGAGGCGCAAGACCTTTATCACCAGACCAAGGAAGCCTTTCAGAACGAGCCTGGCCCGGTGGACGATGCGGCCAAGCTGCTTCAGGACATGGTCGCCGTGGGCACCCACATCGGTCTTGATCCGATGAGCCCATCGTTCTGAGATTGTAGACCTTGAATTTAAAAGCCCCGCCCGGGTCACCGGAGCGGGGCTTTTTGTTTATGGGTGCGGGTTATCATATTGAGCGCCTTCGGCGCACAGGATATCGCGGGTCGCGCCTCCGGCGCGATCCGCGGGGCACGTGGCGCGACCGTGGGCACAACATATCGGCCAAAGGTCTTGGCATTTGCCTTTTGCGTTCCAATTTTTGCCGAAATGACGAAATACTACCTCAAAGGGAAGGACTTAGAGGGCGCCCATGAAGAAGTATGTCGGATCGCTTATCGGGATTGATCAGGGCAATGACGAGGTGTTCTCGGATTTTGCCAGTGGCGGTGATATGTGGACCGGCCACGGATCGCGGGAACGGCGCAAGAAGATCAAGTTCTCGGAACCCTTCCGCTCAATCCCTTCGGTTCAGGTTTCGTTGTCGCTTTGGGACATGGATCAGGGGGCCAATGTCCGCGCGGATATAGCGGCAGAGATGGTCACCGAAACCGGCTTTGACCTTGTTTTCCGCACATGGTCGGACACGCGGGTCGCGCGTGTTCGGATGACCTGGATGGCGATTGGCGAGGTGTCGAGCGAGGACGATTGGGAGTTGTACTGATCCCTACTGCATCTGGCTTTGCAGACGCTCCAGAATGATCGGGATTTCATCCAGTGTCAGACGCCCGTGTTCATGCAGGAACGCTTGGATATCGCGCCCGGTGTAACGGCCAACAAGCCGTCCGTCTTCCTCTACCAGTTTGAGCCGGGAGAGCACGACAGCCCGTTCATGGCAGATAAAGCATTTGTCCTGAAACAGCTGGCCACCGGAATTGATCGCCTCGAAATGGGCGATCAGCGTGTCGGTTTCCGCAGAGCTGAGCCGACCGTGACCTGCGCCAAGAAGATCGGCGACCAGCTTTCCGGTGGTTTTGCCTTCAAGCCCCGCGCCGGTCATTGTCATGCTTTCAAAAACGAAATCGCCAGAGTGGGCGCGGTGACAGCCCGCGCAGGCGGATTCGTAAAGCGCATGGGGATCGATATCCTGCGCATGCCCTGCTGATGCGGCCGCAAGAAGTGCCGCAGCCATCATGAAATTTTTTGGCATGGGCGGACCTCACATTTCAGCTTTGCGGAACAATCGGACGAGTCGATGCGCCAGGCATTGACGCGGATCAACCCGGCGCGAAGCTTTTTCAGAGGATGCCTTCGTAGATCGGCCCAAGCGTGTCCGTTTCGAACAATGACGAGACCGATGTACCGTTCCAGATGTTCAGGATGCTTTGCGCGAACATCGGCGCCGTCGGAAGGATGCGGATGTTCGGAGCGCTGGCGACGGCTTCAGTGGGTTGGATCGAATCGGTCAGAACAAGCGATTTCATGACCGAATTGGTCACCCGCTCGACCGCCGGCCCGGACATCACGCCGTGGCTGATATAGGCGTGCACCTCGGTCGCGCCATGCTCCATAAGCACCTCGGCGGCTTTGCACAGCGTTCCGGCCGTGTCACACATGTCATCGACGATAAAGCATTTCTTGCCGGTCACATCGCCGATCACGGTCATTTCGGCCACTTCGCCGGGCTTTTCACGGCGCTTGTCGACGATTGCCAGTGGAGCATTGATCCGTTTAGCCAGTTCGCGGGCGCGGGCCACGCCGCCAACGTCGGGCGAGATCACCATGATATCTTCCATGTTGCCCTTGAACTGGCGCAGGATGTCCAGTGCAAAGATCGGAGAGGCATAGAGGTTGTCCACCGGAATATCGAAGAACCCCTGAATCTGCGCGGCGTGTAGGTCCAGCGTCAGAACCCGCTCGATCCCTGCTTCGGCGATCATGTTGGCAACCAGCTTGGCGGTGATCGGGGTGCGGGCCTTGGTGCGGCGGTCCTGACGGGCATAGCCGAAGTACGGGATCACCGCGGTGATGCGGCTGGCCGATGAGCGGCGCAACGCATCTGCCATGATCAGCAGCTCCATCAGGTTGTCGTTGGCCGGGTTCGAGGTGCTTTGGATGATGAACATATCCTCGCCGCGGACATTCTCGTAAACCTCGACGAAAATTTCCTGATCGTTGAAACGTTCGATGCGAGCATCGACAAGGCCAACGCTCATTCCACGATAAAGCGACATCCGCCGGGCAATCGCCGCAGCAAGGGGTTTGTTGGCATTGCCCGAGATCAGCTTGGGTTCAACGACGATGGCCATGGGCGGCAGCTCCGGAGATTGTGAAGGATTCGTAACGTTGCGGATCGCTTAGCATGGCCCTAGTTTGCCTTCCAGCATCACGCGCGAAAGGCGACGACATGGCCCACATTGACTACTTTTTTGCGACTTTGTCGCCCTATGCATATCTTGCAGGCACCGAACTGGAGGATATTGCCGCCAAACATGGCGCAACGATCACATACAAACCGCTGGACATTCTGGCATTGTTTGCGCGCACCGGTGGCACGCCTCCGGGCGAACGTCATCCCAGCCGTCAGGCCTATCGCGCGCAGGAACTGACACGCCACGCGAAAAAGCGCGGAGTGCCCTTCAACCTGAAACCAGCGCATTGGCCGACGAACATGGCGCCGTCCTCTTATGCCGTGATCGCGGCGCAAAACGCCGGGGGCGGTGATATGGGCAAACTTTGCCACGCGATCCTGCGGTCGTGCTGGGCCGATGAAAAGGATGTCGCCGACGATGCGGTGATCCGGGCGTGTCTGACCGAGGCTGGGTTTGATCCTGCGCTGGCCGACAGCGGGCTGCTGGTCGGGGCCGAGACCTATGCGCGCAATCTGGATGAGGCCGTGGACAAAGGCGCCTTTGGAGCGCCTTTCTACGTTGTCGACACCGGGCAGAATTTCTGGGGCCAGGACAGGTTGGCCGATCTTGATCAGCACTTGGCGGGCGAGCTTTGATGGAGGGAATGTTCGTCGAGGCCGCTTCAGTGAACATCCGCAGCTTTGGCCATGGGGCTCAGCACGCGCTGGCGCTGCATTGCGGGCTAGGCAGTTCCGGGATGTGGAAAGCGATGGCCAGTGGTTTGGGTGAACGCCTGACCATCACCGCGCCGGACTTTCCCGGCCATGGGCGCAGCGCGCGCTTTTCCGACGAAGGCGACGTGCATGATCAGGCTTGCGACGCGGTGCGCGGATTGCTCTCGCCCGATATGCATCTGATCGGTCACAGCTTTGGCGCAACGGTGGCGTTGCGGCTGGCCTTGGAGGCGCCGGAAAAGGTGGCCTCGCTCACATTGATCGAGCCGGTGTTTTTCGCGGCGGCCAAAGGGCGACCGGGATATGATGACCATCGTGCCCGGGAAGAAGATTTCTTTGCCGTCTGTCACAGCGGGAACATGGCCGAGGCGGCGCGCACCTTCAACCGGATATGGGGTGGCGGCATTCCTTGGGACAGGTTCCCCAAATCGGTGCAAGAGGACATGGCGCGCGGCATGCCGTTTGTCGCAGGAACCGAGCCGAGCCTTTGGCAGGATCGCAGCGGCATGTTGGCTGCGGGCCGGATAGAACGGTTGACCTGCCCCGTCGTGTTGATCCGGGGCGCCGAAACCGTGCCGATCATAGCGCAGGTGCACGAAGGTTTGCTGGACCGGTTGCCCAACAGCCGCGAAGTCGTGATCGAGGGGGCGGGGCATATGCTGACCGTGACCCATGCAGCCGATGTGGCTGGCGTGATCTCTGAGGTTGTCTGAGGCGAGGCCCCGGGGGCTTTAGGCGTTTATTTCTGGCCGATCTTTGGCTCGGTCCCGTCCTTGAGTCGCGCCAGATTGGCCCGGTGCCGCCAGTAGATCAGGAAGGTCAGGATCGTGCCCATGACCAGCAGATCGACCCGCGCCATCATGAACATCCAGACCGTGGTGGACATTGCGGCCGTCAATGCAGCCACCGAGGAAATGCGCGAGATGATCGCCGCGAACAGCCATGTCGCGCAGCACAGCAGGCCAACCGGCCAGCTCAGCGCGAGAACGACGCCGAGATAGGTCGCCACGCCCTTGCCGCCCTTGAACCTAAGCCAGACCGGATAGCAATGGCCGATAAAAGCGGCGAGCCCGGCCCATTTTGCGATGCCTGCGGGCGCCAGCGCACTGGCCAACAGGACGGCGACGGCGCCTTTCAGGGCGTCGAACAGCAGCGTCGCGGCGGCGGCTCCTTTGTTGCCGGTGCGCAGAACGTTGGTTGCGCCGATGTTGCCCGAGCCGATCTGGCGCAGGTCGCCCAAACCCATCACCCGGCTGATGATGATGCCAAAGGGGATGGATCCCAGCAGATAGCCGATGACGACCCAGAGGATCAGGGGAAGCGTTTCTGCGGTCATATGGTCCTCTTTCCTGCACGGCCTGCCATTTGGCCTTTGGTTCTTTTCATTACGCCCGGTTGCGCCAGATACTCAGCCAAGGCCTTGGCGTCCCGCCCGCTATCACGCTTCGAAAACGCGGGCGCCGCCGACCCATGTGCCCAGCACCTTGCCCTGAAGCCGCGCGCCATCAAAAGGTGTATTCTTTGATTTCGACCGCAGCTTGAAGCGGTCGAGCACCAGCGGCTTGTCCGCATCGAACAATACCAGATCGGCTGGCGCCCCGACGCTGAGCCGACCACCCGCCAGCCCCAGCCGTTTGGCGGGGTTCAGCGACAGCGCGCGGAACAAGGTGGGCAATTCAAGCTCGCCGGAATGGTAGAGGCGTAGCAGCACCGGCAGCATGGTTTCCAGACCGACAGCACCGCTGGCGGCCTCTTCGTAGGGCAGGCGCTTGCTTTCCTCGTCCTGCGGCGTGTGGAAACTGCCGATGATGTCGATCAACCCGGAGCGGATCGCTTCGATGATCGCCTGCCGGTCTTCTTCCGATCGCAGCGGCGGTTTGACCTTGAAAAAGGTGCGATAGTCCGCGACGTCCAGCTCGTTCAGCGTCAGGTGATGCATCGAGGTGCCGGCGGTCACGTCAAACCCGTTCTTCTTGGCGCGTTCCAGCGCCGGCAGGGCGCGGGCGGTGGTGATCTGGTCAGCGTGATAGCGCACGCCGGTCATCTCGACCAAGGCGATGTCGCGGTCCAACCCCATCCGTTCGGCCATTGGCGAAACCGCTGGCAGACCCCGCAGGGTGGCGAACTTGCCCGAGGTCACAGCGGCACCTTTCGACAGGAGCGGCTCTTGCGGGTGGCCCATGACAAGGGCACCAAGGCTGCGCGCATAGGTCATGGCGCGGGTCAGGACCTTGGTGTCGGTGACAACGCTGTCGCAATCGGTAAAGCCGACGGCCCCCGCATCCATGAGAAAGCCGAACTCGGTCATCTCGCGCCCTTCGCGGCCCTTGGTCAGGGCGGCCATGGGCAGGACGTTGACGGGACAGTCATCCTCGGCGCGTTCAAGAATAAAGCTCAGGACTTCGGGCGTGTCGATTGCGGGGCTGGTATCGGGGCGGGTGACGATGGTGGTCACACCGCCTGCCGCTGCGGCCAGACCGGCGGATTTGTAGCTTTCCTTGTGGCGTTCGCCCGGCTCGCCGACCTTGACACCAATGTCGATGATGCCCGGAGCCAGAAACGCGCCACCGCAATCAATGACGTCCGCGTCCTCGGTCGGGCCAAGGCGATCCTGCTCGGTCATGATTTCGACAATCTTGCCGTCGGCAACCAGCACGGCACCGGGGGCAATGCTGTCGTTTTCAGGGTCGATCAGGCGGGCGTTGAGGAAAAGTGTCTTGGTCATTCATTGCTTCCTTGCGCGCGGGCGCTTTCGATCCGGGCGATGGTGGCCTGCGGGTCAGCCTGAAACTTGATCAGGTGTTTGTCCCCGGTTCGGGTGATGATCTGCACCGCCGAGCCAAGGGCACGCAGCTTGGCGATCTGATCAAGGGGCACGATGCGGCCCGCCGGGCCATTCAGCGCGCCGTCAACCAGTTCCCAATGGGCGGCCAGTTCTTCGTCCATCAGATACCAGCCGCGAATGGCCACGGCGGCCAGCCCGCCAATGGCCCCGGTCCAGACATACGGATTGCCCGCGGCCCAAAGGATCGCCATCCCGGCCGCCATTGCTATGGCGGCCAGCGTCAGGTGCGACTGGACATAGGTGCTTCGATCCGGGGCAAAACTGGCTTGGGTCATGATGCCTCGGTTTGGAGCGAACGCATTCGTTTGTAAACCTCGCGCGCGTCCGGAATGCGGTCAAAACCGTAGGGAGTGGTACCAATCACCGTGCGGCTGATTTCGTCGCCAAACCGATGTGTATGGGTGGCGAACCAGACCGACCCCGGGGGACGGTCATCAAGAATCAGCGGGGTAAGGGCTGTAATCGGGTGGCTTTCGATGCGAACGGGCAGCAATGGCGCGTCGATGTAGATCACGGCCTGTTTGTTGGTCAGGAAATAGCGCGTGTAACGACGTATCCATGCGCGGGTAAGTGCGTAGCCGCCGATCCCGTTCAGCCCGCTAAGCAGCAGTGCAAATAGAAACGCCAGGATCAGAAGCTTAAGCCAAAGCGCGCCGGGATCAAAATTCCACATGGCCCAAAGGCCGGGGCCAGCCAGCAACGCAATCAACAGGATGTCGAAAAAGATGACCGAAGCTGGCGGGCGCGGGTGCAGGCTGGGTGAGCAATTGGGGCGGCCCTGCCACAGCAGCGTCTCGCCCGATATATCGAGCGGTGGCACGGCCCCGGCGGGATCGATCATCGCAGGATCTTGGCCAGCACAAGAAGAACCAGCAGGCCGAGGCCGATGAGTATGACCTTGAGCAGCGTAGACGTGCTGCGCCCCGGCGGGACGCCTTCGCCGCCGCCGACGATGCCCCGCGCCGATGCTGAGCGGATGCGGGCGCCGCGCCCGCGCGGCGCGTCCTCGGAGAATGTTCCGACCCAACGCAGCGGCGCGGCCACCGAAAGCGTCTGCGTCGTGTTGTCAAAGGCTTGACTGGGCAGGATCACGGCGTGCCCTTTCAAGGCGTCGATCTGCGGGCGGGCGGCATTGAAATCAGCGCCCGAGGCATTGTGCGCTTCGGCCATGTAGCGTGACAACGGCATGTCTTCGAGATCGCTGATATCGACCACATCAACAAAGGCCGGACGCAGCGCCGTGGCCCCCAGTCCGTATTTCAAGGGCCATTCGCCAGTGCCTGCCATGGTGGTAAAGCGCTCGATCGCCTCGGCGGGCAGGTCGAGGTGGAACAGCCGGACCGTTCCGGTTTCCGATCCGTTGATGTTCATTTTTGTCATGCCATGACCTCGGTTGGACGGGCGCGCAGGTTGCGGGCCAGAAGGTCCATCGCGGCCATACGCACCGCGACGCCCATTTCGACCTGATCCTGAATGACGCTGCGGTTGATGTCATCGGCAAGCGTGCCGTCGATCTCGACGCCCCGGTTCATCGGTCCTGGGTGCATGACGATGGCGTCTTCCCTGGCGTTCGACAGCTTTTCGGCATCCAACCCGTAGCGGTGGTAATATTCCCGCTCGGACGGGATGAAACCGCCGTCCATACGTTCCTTTTGCAGGCGGAGCATCATGACGACATCGACGTCTTTCAAGCCTTCGGCCATGTTGTCATAGACCTCGACGCCAAAGTGTTCGATCCCCGAGGGCATAAGCGTGGCCGGACCCACAAGGCGGATGCGGTTTTCCATCTTGTGCAGCAGCAGGATGTTCGATCGCGCCACGCGGGAATGGGCGATGTCGCCGCAGATGGCGATGTTCAGCCGGTGCAGGCGACCCTTGGCGCGGCGGATGGTCAGCGCGTCCAACAGCGCCTGCGTGGGGTGTTCGTGGCGTCCGTCCCCGGCGTTCAGGACGGCGCAATTGACTTTTTGGCTCAGCAGATCGACGGCGCCGGAATGCGGATGACGCACGACCAGAAGATCGGGGCGCATGGCGTTCAGCGTCATCGCCGTGTCGATCAGGGTTTCCCCCTTTTTGATCGAGCTCGCCTGCATTGCCATGTTCATCACATCCGCACCCAGCCGCTTGCCCGCCAGTTCGAAACTGGCCTGCGTGCGGGTCGAATTTTCGAAGAACATGTTGATTTGCGTCAGTCCCGCCAGGGCGTTTGCATGTTTGTCACGTCGCCGGTTGAAGCTGACATACTGGTCGGCAAGATCCAGAAGGGTTGTAATCTCGTCGGGGCGCAGGGGCTCGATGCCCAGAAGGTGGCGGTGGTCGAAACGCATGAGGCCCTCGTGTTGATCTAGTGCCGTAATAGAAAGCAGCGCGCCCGGGGGCAAGGGCCGGGGCGCTGGCTAGGCACAGCTTCGCGCGCGGCTAAAGCCGCACCTTTACCTTAGGTCGTGTTTGTGGCCGATCTTTGGCCGTTAGTATTTGTGAAAAGAACGCGCGCTGCGCATTTCCAATGGCCAAGTGCAAGGGATAAGGTGCTTCCGATGGAATCGGCATTGGATTGGCATACGGCGCGGGCCTTGCTTGAATGGCAGCTCGAGATGGGGGTGGACGAGGCGATCTCGGACAGCCCGGTGGATCGATTTGCCGTCGAACATGCCGCGCGCGAGCAGGCCAAGGCCAAAAAATCGCAGGTGGCCGTGGCGCGGGGCGCTCCGGGCGCGGTGCCGCAGCAAGAGGGGCCAGACCCCGTTGAAGCGGCGGTCGCCAGTGCCAAAGGCGCCGGTGATCTGGATGCGCTACGCGCTGCCATGGGCGCCTATGATCATTGTGAATTGAAACGCGGGGCGCGCAATCTGGTATTCTCGGACGGGGTGCCGGGCGCTCGGGTCATGATCATCGGCGAAGCGCCGGGGCGTGATGAGGACCGCGAAGGCAAGCCTTTCGTTGGGCGCGCCGGGCAACTGCTTGACAGGATGCTTTCGGCGATAGACTTGAGCCGCAAAGAAAGCGTCTACATCACCAATGTGGTGCCATGGCGGCCGCCACAAAACCGCGATCCCAATGCTGAAGAGATCGCCATGATGCTGCCATTTCTGCATCGGCATATTGCGCTGGCCAAGCCGGACGTGCTGGTCATCGTCGGCAATATCAGCTGTCAGGCGCTTTTGGGCAAACGCGGGATCACCCGGTTGCGCGGACAGTGGGCAGAAGTGCAGGGCAAGCCCGCGCTGCCGATGGTGCATCCGGCCTATCTGTTGCGGACGCCCGCCGCCAAACGCGAAGCATGGGCAGATCTTTTGACGTTGAAAGCCAAGCTCAGGGCGATGGCGCAATGATCGTGGAGCCTTTGGTTCTGGCGACTTTTGTGCCAGCCTCGCTGGCGCTGAACCTGACGCCGGGGGCGGACATGATGTTTTGCCTTGCCCAGGGCCTGCGCGGCGGAGCGCGGCCCGGATGGGCGGCCTCTGCCGGGATCGCGGCAGGCGGTTTGCTTCACGCAAGTCTTGCTGGGTTGGGGCTCAGCGCGCTCTTGGCGACGATGCCCGGCGCGTTCGAGGTGATCCGATGGGCCGGCGTGGCCTATCTTTTGTGGCTGGCGGTGCGGACCCTGCTGTCGCCCTTTGGCGGGCCAGATGTGGCGGGCCTCAGCGCCGCGCGGGCCTTTTCCCAAGGGTTCGTGGTCAATCTGACAAACCCCAAGGTGATCCTGTTTATCCTCGCCTTTGTGCCGCAGTTCGTTGACCCAACCCGCGCGATCCTGCCGCAGTTCCTTGTCTTCGGCGCAGCGCTATCTTTAGGGGGACTGATCGTAAATGGTCTGGTCGGGCAATTTGCGGGCCATCTGCGCGGTGCGCTGAGCGGCGGCACCATGGTGGAAAAAGCGCTGCGCTATGTGTCGGCGACGTTGTTCGCCGGGCTGGCGCTGCGGCTGGCAATCAGCACGGCCAGATGACACGTCGCGAGTGGGGGCAAAATGAGCCGTATCGACGAAAGCAAAGAGTTTATCCCTGTGCGCATCGCCGTTCTGACGGTCAGTGACACGCGCGGATTGGCCGAGGATCGTTCAGGCGACACCCTCGTGCAGCGGCTGACCGAAGCGGGGCATACTCTGGCGGATCGCAAGATCATCCGCGATGAACGCGCCGAGATTGCCGATCAGCTGCGCGCGTGGATCGCCGATCCCGAGGTAGACGTGGTGATCTCCACCGGCGGAACCGGGCTTACCGGGCGCGACGTGACGGTCGAGGCGCACCGCGATGTCTATGAAAAGGAAATCGACGCCTTCGGCACGGTTTTCACAATGGTGTCCTTCCAAAAAATTGGCACCAGCGCGGTTCAAAGCCGCGCCACAGGCGGCGTCGCGGGCGGCACCTATCTGTTTGCTCTGCCGGGCAGTACGGGTGCTTGCAAGGACGCATGGGATGAAATTTTGCGCTGGCAGCTCGATTTCCGGCACCGCCCTTGTAACTTTGTCGAGATTTTTCCGCGTCTGGATGAACATTTGCGACGGAAGTGATCCGAAGCAGCGTATAATCTCGTAATACCTTGTGTGGGCGCAGCTTGGGGCATACTCAAGCCTGTCCATGTTTTGCGGTGCTTTCCGCGGGGATTTATTGATGCGCTTCCTACGCAAAAGCCTGACCGGGCTGTTTCTGATGGCGATGACCTTGGGGCTGTTGTTCTATGCTGGAACAATGGTGCGCGACGCCGTGCAGGCGCGACTGAGCGAAGAACCCAGAGTGCCGCAAGCGCGCGAACGGGTCTTTGCGGTCAATGTTGTGCCGATCACGTTTGAAACAGTCACACCGGTTCTTAGCGCCTTCGGCGAGGTTCAGTCGAGCCGCACGTTGGAGCTGCGCGCAGCAAGCGGCGGGACGCTGATCGATCTTGATCCGGCCTTTGTGGAAGGTGGTCAAGTGACCGAAGGCCAGCTTTTGGCACGGATCGATCCGGCAGATGCTCAAGCGTCGCTTGAGCGAGCCGAAAGCGATCTTCTGGACGCCGAGGCCGAGCAGCGCGAAGCGGATCGCGCCATCGTTCTGGCCGGGGATGAACTGGAGGCCGCCCGCGATCAGGTGGCGCTGCGCGAGCAGGCTTTGAAGCGGCAAAACGATCTTGTGGCGCGCAATGTTGGCACCGCTGCAGCTGTCGAAACGGCCGAGCTGGCACTGTCGACCGCCAAACAGGCCGTGCTGTCGCGCCGTCAGGCCGTGGCCGCCGCACAATCACGCATCGATCAGGCCGCGACCCGGCTCAAGCGCGCTGAGATTGCGCTGGACGAGGCGCGCCGCCATCTCAGCAACACCGAAATCCGCGCCGAATTTGCGGGCACGCTGTCGGATGTTACAGTGGTCGGCGGGCGGCTCGTGTCCTCGAACGAAAAGCTGGCACAGATCGTCGATGCCAGCGCGCTGGAAGTGGTTTTTCGCGTCTCGACACAGGAATACGCGCGTTTGCTGGACGACAATGGACAGTTGCGCCGCGCCGATGTGACGGTGACACTGGATGTTTTTGGAACCAACCTTCAGGCCACCGGCACGATCAGCCGTGAAAGCGCGGCGGTGGGCGATGGCCAGACCGGGCGTCGTCTGTATGCAACCTTGAACGCGCCGCGCGGCTTTAAGCCCGGCGATTTCGTCACCGTCTCCATTCAAGAGGCTCCTTTGCCTTTTGTGGCGCGTCTGCCTGCCACGGCCGTCAATGCCGCTGGTGAAGTGCTGTTGATCGGTGAGGAAGATCGCCTGACCGTGGCTCAGGTCACGGTGCTGCGGCGACAGGGCGACGATGTTCTGATCCGCGCCCGCGATCTGGAGGGCAAAGAGGTGGTCGCTGAACGCACGCCGCTTCTGGGCGCCGGGATCCGCGTCAACCCACTGCGCAGCGGCACCTCTGCCACTCTGGTCGAACCCGAGATGCTGGAGTTGACCGAAGAACGCCGCGCCAAGCTGCGCGCCTTTGTCGAGGCCAACACCCGCATGCCCGCTGAGGCCAAGACCCGTCTGCTGGCGCAACTTTCGCAGGACAAGGTTCCGGCCAGCACGGTCGCCCGCATCGAAGCCCGGATGGGAGGCTGACATGCGCGCTTTGCCCCAAGGCGCCGGTGGAATCTTTTCCTATTTCGCCCGGCACCCGACACTGGCCAACCTGCTCTTGGTGATGCTGCTGGCCGCTGGGGCCTTTGCGGTTCCGAACATGCGGGCGCAGTTCTTTCCTGATGTGATCATCGACGAAGTCAACGTTTCGGTGCGCTGGGACGGGGCCGGGGCAGAAGACGTTGATTCCGCCGTCGTGCAGGTGCTGGAGCCGACCTTGCTTGCGGTCGAAGGGGTCGAAAGCTCGTCCGCGACATCGCGCGAAGGGCGCGCAACGATCGCCTTGGAATTTGAGCCGGGTTGGGACATGGCCCGCGCCGCCAATGACGTGCAGTCGGCAGTGGACGGGATCACCAACCTGCCCGAAGACGCAGAAGAGCCGGACGTTCAGCGCCGCTATTGGCGCGACAGGGTGACCGATTTGGTGATCACCGGCCCGGTCAGCACCGACCAACTGGCGCGGTTTGCCGATGAACTGGTGGTGCGTTTGTTCGCCGAAGGGGTGACCCGCACGACGATCCAGGGACTTGCCGCCCCGCAAACCGTGGTCGAAGTGCCGACGCAGAACCTGATCGCCAACGACGTCTCGATGGCCGCCATTGCAAGCGCCATAGGCGCCGAGGTCAACGCGGATCCGGCGGGCGATGTGGGCAGTTCAGGGGCGCGTGTCAGGACAGGCGTGGAAAAACGCAGCGCCGAAGACATCGCAGGGATCGTCCTGCGCTCGAACGCTGATGGATCCAAGCTGACTGTTGGGGATGTAGCGCGCATCCGGGTCGAAGGAATTGACCGGGCGCGCAGCTATTTTGTTGGTGATAACCCGGCCATTTCCGTGCGTGTCGATCGAAGCGACCGGGGCGATGCCATTGGAATTCAGGCAACGGTACAAGAGGTCTCGGGCGCGTTTCAGGCATCGCTTCCGCAAGGCGTCAGCATTGACCTGATCCGCACCCGGTCTGAGGCGATCACCGGCAGGCTGAATATCCTGCTGGACAACGCCATGATGGGGCTGGGTCTGGTTGTGGCCTTGTTGTTCCTGTTCCTCAACGCGCGCACTGCACTTTGGGTGGCGGCGGGGATTCCGACCTCGCTGCTGGCCGCAATTGCGCTAATGTATGTGTCCGGGCTGACCATCAACATGATCTCGCTGTTTGCGCTGATCATCACGCTTGGCATCGTGGTGGATGACGCCATCGTGGTGGGCGAACACGCCGACCATCTGGCGCGGCGCGGACTTGGCCCCTTTGAGGCAGCGGAAACGGCGGCGCGCCGTATGGCACTGCCTGTCTTCTCGGCGACGTTGACCACGATCATCGCGTTCTTTGGCCTTGTCGCGATCGGCGGGCGCTTTGGCGATCTGATCGCCGATATCCCCTTTACGGTGATCGCGGTGCTTTTGGCCTCATTGGTCGAATGCTTTTTGATCCTGCCGAACCACATGGCCCATGCGCTGGCCCACAGCGCCAAGAGCCACTGGTATGATCTGCCTTCGCGCCTGACCAACCGGGGGTTCCGCTGGTTTCGGGAAACGCTTTTCCGCCCCTTCATGGCGGGCGTGATCGCCGCGCGCTATGTGGTGCTGGCCGGGGCTGTTGTGGCCTTCGCCAGCCAGGCTGCTCTGTTCATTCGTGGTGATGTACAGTGGAGGTTCTTCAATTCGCCCGAGCGGCCTTCGATCACCGGGAACTTTGCAATGGCGCCCGGCGCCGTCCGCGAAGATACGCTGGCTCAGATGCGGCTGCTTCAGAAAACTACCGAAGAGCTGGGCACCGAATACGAAGAACGCTACGGCGCCAATCCGTTGCTCTATGTGATGGCCGAGATCGGCGGCAACTCGGGCCGGGGGCTGGCCGGGGCCGACAGCAAGGATCCGGATCAATTGGGCGGTATTTCCATCGAGTTAATCGAAGCGGACCTGCGCCCCTATTCCAGCTTTGCCTTTGTAGGCGAGCTTCAGGAACGCGTGACCAAGCATCCTCTGGTCGAAACGATTTCGTTCCGTGGATGGCGCTCCGGTCCCGGCGGGGATGCGTTGGACGTGCAGTTTTATGGCGCCAGCGCCGAGGTTCTCAAGCGCGCCTCAGAGGATCTCAAGGCTGCGGTCACCCGCTTCCCCGAGGTGTCGGCTGTCGAGGACAATCTGGCCTACGACAAAGAAGAACTGATCCTTGAACTGACGCCGCAAGGGCTGGCGTTGGGCTTTGACATCGACGGTTTGGGGCGCGTGTTGCGCAACCGGCTGGGCGGAATCGAGGCAGCGACCTATCCCGATGGTCCGCGCTCGGCCACGATCCGGGTGGAACTGCCCGAGGACGAGCTGACCGCCGATTTCCTTGAACGGACCCACATGCGGACGGACGCGGGCGAATACGTGCCCTTGGCCGATCTGGTCAGCGTCAAACGCCGCACCGGATTTTCGACCGTTCTGCGCGAGAATGGCATTCGTCAGATTTCCGTCACCGGCGATATTTCCGAAGATGATCCGGCCCGTGCGACGGAAATCATGAAAGCGCTGGAAGAAGAGATTTTGCCCGGAATCGCCTCGGCCCGGCAGGTGGATTACCGGATTTCCGGTTTGGCTGAGCAAGAGAACGAGTTTCTGGCCGATGCGTTAAGCGGTCTGGTGCTGGTTCTGTTGAGCATCTACCTTGTTCTGGCTTGGGTTTTCGCCAGTTGGACCCGGCCCATGGTTGTCATGTCGGTAATCCCATTCGGTCTGGTGGGCGCGATCTATGGCCATGCGGTCTGGGAGATTCCTTTGAGCATGTTCACGGTTGTCGGCCTGCTGGGGATGACGGGTATCATCATCAACGACTCGATTGTTCTGGTCACCCAGATCGACGAATACGCCGCCGAGCGGGGCATCCTGCCGTCGATCATCGACGGTGCGGCAGATCGCCTGCGACCGGTGTTCCTGACCACGGCGACGACGGTTCTGGGCCTTGCGCCTTTGCTGTATGAACGGTCATCCGATGCGCAGTTCCTCAAGCCGACGGTGGTGACGCTTGTCTATGGGTTGGGCTTTGGATTGGTTCTGGTGCTGATGGTCGTGCCTGCGCTGATCGCTGTGCAACATGACATGGGCAAGATGCGGCAGGCCTTTCAACGCGGGCTCAGGTTCCGGGCAATGGGTGTGCGCAGTATGATCTGGCTGGCGTCGCTGGCGCTGCTGGGCTGGCTGGGCGCAACCATGGGCCATGTGGCATGGACCGGAGAGCTGCCCAAGAAACTCGCGCTTCCTCAAATCGCCACGCTATCGCCGATGCTGGCGGCCTTTGGGTTGTTCATCCTTGGGGCGGCCGTGTTTACGCTGGCACTGTATGTGCTGAGTGGACTTGCGCTGATGCTGTCGCGGCGGCTGCGGCGCTCTGCAGCCTGAAAGTGGGCGGGGTAGACCCCGTCCCTAGGGCTCAGCGGTCGCAGCCTTTGATGTCCACGGCCATGCCGCTGGAAATCACGGTGATCCGCACGCCTGACCGATCCAGCGCAAAAGCGGCTCCGTCCATATGGGACAGCCGTGTTTCGCTGACCAGTTGACCGCCTTCCCAACGGCTTGTCGGCTCGGCCACCCAGACATTGGGGTCGGCGGTTTCGATCACGGTTTCAGGGGCGCCGCTGCTGCGGGGCATGTTGATCCTGGCTTTCAGGGTCATACCGTCACTGCCAAGCCCGACCTCGCATTTGACCGCTTTCACGCCGGCTTCGGCAGCGGAAAAAGGCACATCGGCCATGGCTGCGGCGATCATTGGATCTGGTTTGCCCCCCGATGCGGGCAGAATTGCCTCGACTCGTACGCGATGCGGCAGGCAGACATCCTTGCAGATGCCAATGTCGATCACGCCGCGCAGCCGGCTGTCCTTGCCAAGGTTGCGCAGGCTGACGCGCAGGGGCAGAACAACCTCGCCCTTGTAGCCAATCGAGCGCATGCCGGATTGGTGAAAGACATGCGGCGCGGGCCAATGTACCTCGACCGCGCGGGTCTGACCGCCGCGCCAGTCGAAAATCGGCGGGATGCCAGCGTCGCCGGGGGCGCGCCAATAGGTTTTCCATCCCGGGGCCAACGTCAGGTGCAATGCGGCCATATGATCGCCATTTGGCAGCCGCCAGCCGGGGCGCAGCTCGGCCTGAACGACGTCGTCATAGCCGCCAGCAACCGCGATGGCGGGCAGGCAAACAAGGGGCAGCAGGGCGCGGATTATCTTCATGCGATTTACATGGCGCTTTTTGTGGTGAATTTGAAGTCACGTATTAGCGATGCACACGGCACGGTGCCACAAGTGTCACGCCCGGCTTTCCCTTGCACGCAGCGCGTTGGAGGGCCATGTTAGAAAGACAGACACGGGAGAAAGACCGCCAAAATGACGGAGCAGACCCCTCTTGGCACAACTGATTTGATTGGGAAAATGCTGATCGCAATGCCCGGCATGGGCGATCCGCGTTTCGAGCATAGCGTTGTCTTTATCTGTGATCACTCGGACGACGGTGCGATGGGGTTGATCGTGAACAAGCCCAGTAGCGATGTCGATATCAAGTCGTTGATGATGCAACTCGATATCGACATTAGCGTGGGCCTTTCAGATCATGCCGTACATTTCGGTGGCCCGGTCGAAATGGGCCGGGGATTTGTGCTGCACTCACCTGATTATGCGTCTGCGGTGACGACTTTGCAGGTCAAAGACGACATCAGCATGACCGCCACGCTGGACATCCTCGAAGAACTGGCGCGTGGCGAAGGGCCGTCAAAGTGGCTGATGACGCTGGGCTATTCCGGTTGGGGCCCGGGGCAGCTTGAAAGCGAGTTGACGCAGAATGGGTGGTTGGTCTGTGATGCCTCGGCGCGGTTAATCTTTGACCTCCCGGACCTTGAGAAGTGGGAAGCTGCGCTTGAGACTCTCGGGGTTGCCGCCTTGGCCCTTTCAGCCGAAGGCGGACGCGCTTGAAAACACGTAAATTGGGCGCTGACCGGCCTGCTACCGCTCGGCCGCAGCCCGACTGAGCCGGTCGTTGATCGCCACGCCAAGACCGATATGCGGAATGGGCGAGACGGCGATGGTATGTGCGCCCAATGCGTCCAGCCGGTGCAGGTATTCAAACAGGTTGGCGGCGGCTTCGGTCATGTCCTCGGAGGGCGACAGGTTGAGATCGCAGTCGACCGCGCCAAAGCCTAACCGCGCTTCGCCGGGGTCCCAATCAGTGGCGTTCAGCCGGACGCTGGCGCGCGGCGCATAGTGAGAGCGGGTCTGCCCCGGCGCCGAGATTGCCTCGGTGTCGCGGCGTTCAGCCACGCGGGCGCCGAGGGTTTCGCTCAGCGCGTCAAGAGTGATCCCACCGGGCCGCAGAAGGGTCGGCTTGCCCGCAAGGCCAAGTATGGTGGATTCGAGCCCCACCTGACATGGGCCGCCGTCGACCACCGCTTCGATCCGTCCGGATAGCCCTTCAAGGACATGCGCGGCGCGCGTCGGGCTGATCTGTCCCGACCGGTTGGCAGAAGGTGCTGCAACCGGCCCGCCAAAGGCGTGCAACAAGGCGCGGGCGACGGGCGCTTCGGGCATGCGCACGGCCAGGGTGTCCAGCCCGGCTGTGACCAACTTGGAAATCTTGGCACCGTCGCGCAGCGGCAGAACCAGCGTCAGTGGGCCGGGCCAAAAGGCCTGCGCAACTGCATCGGCGTTGTCGTTCCAGACCACAAGGTCTTTTACGGCGTCCAGATCGGCGAGATGCACAATCAGCGGGTTGAAGCTGGGCCGCCCCTTTGCTTCGTAAATCCGGGCAACGGCGCGGTCATTGCCGGCATCAGCGCCCAGTCCATAAACGGTCTCGGTTGGAAAGGCGACAAGGGCGCCTTGGTGCAGCAGGGCCGCAGCCCGTTCCAGCCCTTCGGCGTCTGGCGCTAGTGTCTGGGTGGTAAGCTTGGCCATGGGTCCCCGTACCGCAATTTAGTGACGCGGCGTTTCAGTTGAAGGCGGCGCAGGGCAGTATACCGTGAACGCCACAAATTCCTTTGCTACTAGAGCGTTCTCGCCTTGCCAAGTGAACAGGAGAGCCCATGCCTTATCATGCCCCATTGGATGATTACCGCCTGCTTCTGAGCGATGTTGTCGATTTTGCTCAGGTCACCAAGACAGAACGCTTTGCCGAAGCAACACCGGATATGGTCGAAGCGATCCTGACCGAGGCTGGAAAGATGTGCCAAGAGGTACTGGCGCCGCTCAACCGCAACGGCGATCTTGATCCTGCGCGGCTGGAGAACGGGATCGTCCGAACCTCCAGGGGCTTTGCAGAGGGCTACAAGTCGATCGCTGAGGGCGGCTGGGTTGCCATTGCGGCGGATCCCGAACACGGCGGCATGGGGCTGCCGATGACGGTGACCACCGCCGTGAACGAGATGATGAGCGCGGCCTGCCTGTCCTTGCAGCTCAACCCCTTGATGACGCAGGGACAGATCGAAGCGCTGGAGCACCATGCCAGCGATGAGATGAAGGCACTGTACCTGCCCAAGCTGGTCAGCGGCGAATGGGCCGGAACAATGAACCTGACCGAACCGCAGGCTGGGTCCGACGTTGGCGCTCTGGCCTCAAAGGCCGAGCCGAATGGCGACGGTACCTACGCGATCACGGGCCAGAAGATCTATATCAGCTGGGGCGACAACGATTTCACCCAAAACGTTTGCCACCTTGTGCTGGCGCGCCTGCCCGATGGGGTTCCGGGAACCAAGGGCATCAGCCTGTTCCTCGTGCCCAAGCTGATCCCGGACGAAGACGGCAATCCGGGCGTGGCCAACAGCCTCAAGGTGGTCAGCCTTGAACACAAGCTTGGTCTGCACGGTAGTCCGACCTGCGTGATGCAATACGACGGCGCACAAGGCTGGCTGGTTGGCGAACCCCACGACGGCATGCGCGCCATGTTCACCATGATGAACAACGCCCGTCTTGGTGTTGGCGGGCAGGGGATCGGCGTGGCCGAGGGCGCCTATCAGCACGCGCTGACCTATGCGCAGGAACGCAAACAGGGCCGTTCGCCCGAGGGCACGATCATCGGTCACGCGGACGTGCGGCGGATGCTGGCCACCATGAAGGCCGAAGTCTTTGCTGCCCGCGCCATTGCGCTCGACTGTGCGGTGGCCATCGATATGGCCCGCGCCACAGGCGAGGCCGATTGGCAGGCCCGCGCGGCCCTGCTGACCCCAATCGCCAAGGCCTTTGGCACTGACACGGGGATCGACGTGGCAAGCATGGGTGTGCAGGTGCATGGCGGCATGGGCTACATCGAGGAAACCGGTGCGGCGCAGTATCTGCGCGACGTGCGCGTGACAGCCATCTACGAAGGCACCAACGGAATTCAGGCCATGGACCTTGTGGGCCGCAAGATGATGGACGGCGGCGAGGCGGCCTTCCGACTGCTGGATGAGCTTGAGGCATGCGCCGAAAGCGCCCGCGCCAGCCTGCCCGATCTGGCCGAACCGGTCTGGCAAGCCTGCGAAACCCTGCGCGAGACCATCGAGGTTCTTGTAAGCATGGACATGTCGCAGCGGTTTGCGGGCGCGGTGCCCTTCTTGCGCGGTTTTGCGCGCGTTTTGGGCGGCCACTATCACCTGCGCGCGGCGATGGCGCGGCCTGATGGGCCTCATGCGCGGATTGCGCGTTTCTACATCACCCGGCTGCTGCCTGAACACGCCGGCCTGTTTTCCCATGCCAAGGCAGGCGATTCAGAGTTGATGGCGATTTCGCCGGACGATCTCGCGGTATGATGGACGGCGCCGACACCCTGATCCGCTACCCTTGGGAAACTCCCCCCACCCCGGGCGAGGCCATCGAGGTGGCCGAAGGCGTCCTTTGGTTGCGCATGCCGCTGCCGATGAAACTGGATCACGTGAATGTCTATGCGCTGGATGACGGAGATGGCTGGACGATTGTGGATACCGGCTTTTCGACGGGAAAATCTCGGGCCTATTGGGAACAGGCCATGGCGGGGCCTCTGGGCGGCAAACCCGTCACGCGGGTGATTGTCACCCATCATCACCCAGACCACATCGGGCTTGCGGGCTGGTTCCAGTCCGAACATGGCGCGGAGCTTGTCACGACGCGGACGGCATGGCTTTTTGCCCGAATGTTGCTGCTGGATGAACAGGACAGACCGTCCGCTGAGACCATAAGCTATTGGAAGCACTGCGGCATGGCGCCCGAGGTGCTGTCGCAGCGCATGGCGGAACGTCCGTTCAATTTTGCCGATTGCGTCTATCCGATGCCCTTGGGCTTCACGCGGATCAAGCAGGGCGACACCATCAATGCGGGCGGACGAACATGGGACGTGCACATCGGCAATGGCCATGCACCGGAACACGCCACGCTTTGGTCGCGCGATTGCGATCTGCTGATTGCCGGCGACCAGATCCTTCCCTCGATCAGTTCGAACCTCGGTGTCTATGCAACCGAACCCAAGGCCGATCCCGTAGCGGACTGGCTTGAGGCCTGTGAAAGGCTCTCTGCTTTGGCGCGGCCCGAGCATCTGGTGCTGGGGGGCCACAAGCTGCCCTTCACCGGCCTTTCTGCCCGCATGCACCAGTTGATCGAAAACCACCATTCGGCGCTCGACCGCTTGCACGCGCATTTGAAAACGCCTTGCGCAGCGGGCGAATGCTTTCCACCGCTGTTCAAGCGCAGGATTGGTGATGCGGAATACGGGTTGGCGCTGGTCGAGGCGATGGCGCATTGCCTGCACCTTTGGCATGAAGGTCGCGCGACGCGCGAGTTGCGCGAAGATGGCGCTTGGGCTTTCACGGCCTGCTAAGCCTGTGCTGGTCGGCTTACGGCCGAAGTCGTGGACACCTGCCGCAAGATGACCGGCTTGCGCATTATCCCGGCCTTAGACATTCCGGGCAGCTTGGTTAAGGATGATACCAAGGACGCGCCTGTTCAACCGCAGTGAAGGAGGCTTGCCATGGATGATACCATCGCCACAACCGCCGAGGCGCATGAGGCCGATGCAATACCGCGCCGGATCGAGGTTCATACCGATGACACGCCCGCAAAGTGCAGCCCTTTGCCCGAAGCGGTTGCGCAGACACCGGTCAAGAACAAAAGCCCGGCGGAATGGGCCTATGAACGCTTGATTCTTTACATCCAGAACTTCGAAGAACAGTTGGACAATGAACACGAGGTCGCCATGGGCTTTGCCGGAGGCGAAGCCGGTGTGCTGCGCATCGAAGGGCTAGGTTATTTCGACCCGGACATCGTGACTTTTTACGGCGCGGACGCCGATGGCTTGCGGACCCAGTTGATTCAGCACGTCAGCCAGTTGTCTGTGATCCTGCGTGCCCTGCCCAAAGAGGTGGAACAAAAAGAGCCGCGCCGCATCGGTTTTCAGTTGGCAAAAGAACTGGGCACCGTCTGAAGCCGCGACATTTGCGCATCAATGCTGCCGTGACAGGGCGAAAGAAATGCGATAAATCCTCTGCGGAACGCTAAAAACAGGACTGGCAAACATGGCTGAACACAAGCACGGCACCATGGATATCACCACTCAGGAAAAGACCTTTAATGGGTTTATCACATTCACCATTCGCACGGTGATCGTGATCCTCTGCCTTGTTATTTTCATGGCCGTATTCAATTCCTGATCGCCGCCCGCGATTTGTAAACATTGTTAAAGGGGGGGTGCCAATGGGACTGCGCGCCATGGTTCTGGCCGTTTCTGCGGCCTTGATGCTTGCTGGATGCGGCGCAAATTTCTCGGGTGTTGATTCGACCCCGGAAGAGGTTGCCGCCGCAGCATACCGTCACCCCGGGCCGCCCGAGCTGACCCTTTATACCATGATCAACAATCGGTCGGGCTCTGGCGCGCATACGAGCCTTATGATCAATGCCTCGCAGCGCGTGGTGTTTGATCCGGCTGGCTCGGTTCGCCTGCGTGCAGTGCCAGAGATGCGCGATGTTCTTTATGGCATCACGCCGCAGGTGCGGGAATTCTACGAACGCGCTCATGCTCGCGAAACCTATCATGTTCGCATACAGACCATTCAGGTCTCGCCCGAGGTGGCCGAAGCCGCGCTGCGTATGGCGCAGACGCGCGGTCCGGTTGCATCGGCGCAGTGCTCGGCCTCGACCTCGGCCTTGCTGTCGCAATTGCCGGGCTTTCAATCGATCAAGGGCACCTGGTACCCGAACAACCTGGCAGATCAATTTGCCAAACTGCCCGGCGTCACCGAGCGCACGCTTTATGAGAACGACTCGGACGATAAATCCATTGCTATTGCCAAGTTCGAAGCCGAACAGGCTGCAAAGGGCAAAGTGGCTCAGACGGGCCAGTAAGCGCCCGCCAGCATGACCAGCGCCCCGGCGCCCATGCCTCCGTATACACTTTTCGTCAGATAGGCGGCTGCAAGGGCAAGAACTGCCGCGCTCAGGCGTAGCGGGTCGGTGTTGCCGCCTGTGGCCGTGGGCCAAAGCACCAGCGGAGCTACCAGCGCGGGCATGATCGCCACCGCCGTATACCGCAGATGCCGTAGCAGCCATTCCGGCATGGCGCGATCCCCGACGATGCCCAGAAACACAAAGCGCAGCCCGAAAGAGCCTAGCCCAAGGGCGCAAATCACGATCCAGAGATCGCTTTTGTCGATCATGTCCCGGTTCTCCGTTCGATTTCCGCTCCGGTCATCATGCCGCCGATACCAGCGATGATCAGGCCCAGATTGTAGGGCACCCACACAAAGAGCAGCGCAAGAACGGTGGCCATCAACGCGGCAAAGATATGGGCGCGGGTGCGCAGGGCAGGGCCAAGCATTGCGATAAAGGCGATGGGCAGCACCATGTCGAGCCCCAATTCGGCGGGAATGGCATTGCCCATATAGGCGCCGACCAATGTCGCGACGTACCATGGAGGGCAAATCGGCGTGACGACCCCCATGAAAAAAGCGAACTTCTCGGCCAGCGTCATGTCCGGGCGGCGTTCGTATTCCAGCACCGAGGCGGCGTAGGTCTGATCAACAAGGAAATAAGCAGCCACGGCGCGTTTCCAGAACGGCAGCGGCCCAAGGTGCGGCGTGATCGAGGCGGAGTACATTGCCATCCGCAGGTTGACCGCCAGCGCCGAAATCAGGACCACAACCGTCGGCGCATTGTCCGTCATCAATTGGATCGCGGTGAACTGCGCAGCGCCTGCGATCACCACGACCGAAAAGCTGAGCGTTTCAAAGACGCTCAGGCCTGCTTCGGTTGCGATCACGCCAAAGAGCAGCGCAAATGGCACGACGACCAGAAGGAAGGGGGTGCCTTCACGTACCCCGCGCCAGTAGCTTGACATCACATCCTGCTGCGCCATGACTTGACCTCTGCGAACCTTCCTTCGCCCTACCCAAGCCAAAGGCCAGATGCAATTGCCCCAAGACTATATCATCGCCCCTGACCCTACGGCACCGCGCCTGACCCGCGAGGTAACGGGCACCGACCACACCGGCGCGCTGACCGAAATCTCGGTGGTCGAGGAACGCCCCCTGACGATTTTTCTGAATTCCCAAGAGGTTGTGACGGCGATGACCATCGGGGACTACCCCGAGTATCTGGCCGTCGGCTTTCTGCGCAATCAGGGTATGCTGAAGAACGATGAGGTGATCACAGCGGTCGATTATGACGACGATCTTGAGGTGGTCGTGGTACGCACGGCGTCAAAAACCACCTACGAGGAAAAGGTCAAGAAAAAGACCCGCACATCGGGTTGCGCTGTGGGTACGGTTTTTGGCGACATGATGGAAGGGCTCGAAGGGCTGACCCTGCCGGAAACCCATGTCAAAACTTCTTGGCTCTACGCGTTGGCGCATCGGATCAACACGACACCTTCGCTGTATTTGCAGGCGGGGGCGATCCACGGTTCGGTGCTTTGCGCGCAGGACCGCCCGCTGGTCTATATGGAGGACGTGGGCCGCCATAACGCCGTCGACAAGATCGCTGGTTGGATGTTCCTGAATGGCATCTCGGCAGACGACAAGATCCTCTATACCACCGGGCGGCTGACCTCGGAAATGGTGATCAAGACGGCGCTGATGGGCATCCCGGTGCTGGCTTCGCGCTCGGGGTTCACCGCTTGGGGCGTGGAAATCGCCCGGCAGGTCGGGTTGACCTGCATCGGCCGTATGCGCGGCAAGCGGTTTGTCTGCCTGTCGGGTGAGGAGCGCCTGGACTGGGACGCAGACCCCGACAGCGTGCCCGAGGACTCCAGAAAACCCGGAAGGAAAAGTGCCGAGTGATGTACGAGTTCGATTACACCCCGACAAAGGCCGAAGTTGCCAAGGGAATGCAAATGGCCTGCCGATCAATCTACCGAGGTGGTTGGACAATATTGACCCTGTTATACGGGGTGTTCGTTGGGGCCAGCTTTGCAATGGCCGGTTTCATTATATCCTTTCTTGTGTTTCGTGCCTTCGGCTATTCCAACGCTGGCCAGCAAGCTCCGATAGGATGGTGGCTGGTCGCCATGGCGTTTGCGGCAGGGATGATGAGCTTTGGCCGAGTGATACGTCGCCGATCAGCAGAGGCCTATCTGACCGGCCCGGTCATGAAAGGCCAAAGACTAAGCCTTTCCGATGAAGGTATCAGTTTCAACAACGGACGGTCGCACAGCCTGACCGTCTGGTCGGATATCGACACGATCCAAGAGGCAAAGCAATTGATCATGCCGACCATGGGCAATCAGGGGTATGTCTTGCCGGATCGCATGTTGGCGCAGGCGGGTGATTCTTTGGAAATTCGAGATCAGATCAAGGCATGGCATTCGGCCGCGCGGAGGGCGGCATGAAGCAACCCCTTGGCGTGATCCTCGCAGGCGGGTTGGCGACGCGTATGGGCGGCGGTGACAAGGCGCTGTTGCCCCTGGGGGGGCGCCCCTTGCTGGGTCATGTGATCGAACGGCTGCAGCCTCAGGTGGCTGCTTTGGCCTTGAACGCCAATGGCGATGCCGCTCGGTTTGAAAGTACCGGCCTGCCGGTCATCGCCGACAGCATTCCGGGCTTTGCAGGTCCTCTTGCGGGGGTTCTTGCGGGGTTGGATTGGGCGGCGGAGCAAGGGGCCGAGGCCATCGTGACCGTCGCAGCCGACACGCCGTTTTTCCCCTGCGATCTGGTGCCGCGCCTGCTGCTGACCGCTGAAGGGCAGACGCATCCGCTGGTTCTTGCGGCGACCAAGGGCGACGCGCAAACCAAGTCGAAATCGCGTTCGGGGTTGATCCGGCATCCCACATTCGGCCTCTGGCCTGTTGCCCTGCGCGATGACCTGCGCGCGGCTTTGCAGGGCGGCTTGAAAAAGGTTGTCCTTTGGACCGACAAGCACGGTGGCCGCGAATGCCTGTTCCCGAGTGATCCGTTCGATCTCTTCTTCAACGTCAACACGCCCGAGGATCTGACCCGGGCCGAGGAACTTTTATGAGAATTTACGGCGTCACCGGGTGGAAAAACGCAGGCAAGACCGGGTTGATGGAACGCCTTGTGACCGAAATCACAGGGCGCGGCTTTACCGTGTCTACTGTCAAACACGCGCATCACACATTTGACGTCGATCACCCCGGTAAGGACAGCCATCGGCACCGCGTGGCGGGGGCGTCCGAGGTGATCCTGTCCTCGCGCAATCGCGTGGCCCACATGACCGAACTGCGCGGCGATGCCGAACCGCAGTTGTCTGATCTCTTGCTGCGCCTTGCCCCCGTCGATCTGGTGCTGATCGAGGGTTATAAACGCGACAACCACCCCAAGGTCGAGGCGCACCGGGCCGAAACCGGGAATGACCTGATTGCGCCGGGCGATCCGACCATCCGCGCTGTGGCCAGCGATGTGCCGCTGGAGCTTGATCGTCCGGTATTTGATCTGAATGACACCAAAGGGATTGCAGATTTTGTCCTGTCCGAGGTCGGACTTTGAAGGCATTCGATCGCTATGTGATGGTTGATTGGTCCGGGGGCAATGACACCGGGCCGCGCCCACGCAAAGATGCGATCTGGATGGGCGAAGCAGGAGAAGCGCCGCAATATCTGCGCAACCGTCTTGTGGCAGAGCAGGTGCTAAGTAACCGGATTGACATGGCTCTTTCGTGCGGTGAACGTTTGATGATCGGCTTCGATTTTCCCTTTGGGTATCCGGCGGGGTTCGCCAGGGCTTTGACAGGGCGGGACGATCCCTTGGCGATTTGGGATTGGCTTGAGGCCCGCATCGAGGATGCTCCAAAGGGCAACAACCGTGTCGATGTGGCGGGCCAGATCAATCTGAACCACGGCGCGGGCAAGGGGCCGTTCTGGTTCAACCCGCTGCGCCGCGACATCGCCGGGGTACCGCGCAACAAGGCCAATTATGCCAATCCATTTGTTGAACGGCGCATGTGCGAGAGGCACGCCAAGGGCAGCTTTACTTGCTGGCAATTGGGCGGGGCCGGGGCTGTCGGCTCGCAAGTCCTGCTGGGCTTGCCGGTCTTGAACCGGCTCCGGCGGCGATTTCATGGACAGATTGCAGTTTGGCCCTTTGATCCGTTGGACGCGCCCGTCGCCTTTGTCGAGATATGGCCGGGGTTGATCAACGCATCGGTGCGGGCGCTGACTGGTCCGGAAGATATCCGCGACGCCGTTCAGGTGCAGACGCTGGCAAAGGTGCTGGAGGGTCTTGATCCTGCGCGTCTACGGTCCATGCTAAAGGTCGATGCCCCGGAAGAGGGGTGGATCCTCGGACTGGGATTTGAAAAGGAGCTGGCCGTCTCGTGTCATTGAAACCCCCACCGTTGCGCAACGATTGTTTCGCCCTTCCTCCGGGCGTTGACTGGACGCCGGTCGATCAGGCCCTGAACATGCTGGAAGATCGCCTGACGCCTGTGGTCGGTACGCAAAGCGCGCCTTTGGCGCAAGCCATGGGGCGGGTTTTGGCGCAGGATGTCAGGGCGCGGCGCGCCAACCCGCCCGAGGCGAACACAGCGGTCGATGGCTATGGGTTTGCGGCGCAAAGCTTGCCTGACGGGGATGTTGTCTTGCCGTTGATCAGCGGGCGCTCGGCTGCAGGGGCGCCGTTTGCTGGCGCTGTGCCAGCGGGCCATGCCTTGCGTGTCTTGACCGGGGCTGCCTTGCCGGATGGCGTGGATACGGTTGTTCTGGACGAAGATTGCGCGGTGGACGGCGGGCAAGTGGCCTTTCGCGGAGGGATCAAGCCGGGGTCCAATACCCGCCGGGCCGGAGAAGACGTGGCCGAAGGGCAGATTGCGCTGGCGGCGGGGCGGTTATTGACGCCAGCCGATCTGTCGCTTGCGGCGGCGGTCGGCCTTAGCGTGTTACCGGTTTATGAAAAGCTGCGTGTCGCGGTTTTGTCGACTGGCGATGAAGTGGTCGAGCCGGGTGCCAAGGCCGCGCCGGGGCAGATTTTTGATGCCAACCGTCCCATGTTACTGTCGATGATCGCGCGTTTCGGCTTTGAGCCGGTTGATATGGGCCGGGTCGCTGACGACCGTTCGGCGCTACGCACGCGATTGGACGAGGCGGCGGACAAGGCGCATCTGGTTCTCACCTCTGGCGGCGCGTCGGCCGGGGACGAAGACCACGTCTCGGCGCTGTTGCGCGAGGCAGGGGCTATGCAGGAATGGCGGATAGCGCTGAAACCCGGACGCCCGCTTGCGCTGGGGCTGTGGAATGGCGCTCCGGTCTTTGGCTTGCCGGGCAACCCGGTGGCGGCCTTTGTCTGCGCCTTGATTTTTGCGCGCCCGGCCATGGGCCTTTTGGCAGGCGCGGGCTGGGACAAACCGCAGGGTTTCGACGTTCCTGCCGCCTTTTCCAAGAACAAAAAGCCGGGGCGCAGGGAATATCTGCGGGCGCGAATGCGCGGCGGTCAGGTCGAGGTGTTCAAATCCGAAGGCTCTGGCCGGGTGTCGGGACTAAGCTGGGCAGATGGCTTGGTGGAATTGGAGGATGGCGCGCGCTCAGTCGCTCCGGGGGATTTGGTGCGCTATATCCCGTTCGGAAGTTTCGGACTGTAGTGTTTCTGGGCGTTGATCGGTCCAAGCGGCTTAGTCGAAGGTCCCGGCGACACGGCCCAGCAGCATGAAAGCCCGCGCTGACCGGGTGCCGGCAAAATCGGTGATTTCAGTATCCGAGGCGTTGGGCTCGAAACCCGCAAAGCTGCGGTCGAAGCGGCGCAGGAAGTGGTGGGCCGCGTCGCGGAAAATGGGGTCTTGTTTCATGCGGCCCTGAGCCAGTGCCAAAGACGAACGGTCCCGTACGCCGCCAAGCGCCGCGATGGCGCGGCCGCGTGCGCCTTGGGCAAAGGCGCGCCAAACCTCGGGGCGGGCCAGATCGGGGCGCAGGTCGTCCATGTAGATGCCGTCCTGGCTCAGCAGCGTCAGAATGTCTTGAGCGGCCTGAATCAGATGCGCCGCATTGCGGTCTTTGAGAGCGCGGCGCAGGGCGTTGAAACCTTCGACATCTTCTGCGGTCTCAGGAAAGTTCAGTGCGGTGATGAAGTCCGCATTGGACAGCGGCGGTTGCAGCGCTTCGGCGGGGGTGCCAAGCGATAGAGCAGGTTGGTCATCCGTCATTGTCGCATCCGGCATCTGAGCAGGGTGCGCGGCTTCGGCCATGCGGGTCGCGCCGATCATCGCCAGCGTTGCCTCAAGGTTCTTCTGACCTGCAGCGATTTCGTCCAGTCGCTTCAGAAGCCCCGGGTGCGGCGGTTCGCTGCGGCCCTTCTGGACTTGCGACACATAGGCCTGACGGATTGCGTCAATCGCGGCCTGCAGTCGCGCGCTTTCGCTGCGCATCATCCGGGCGGAACGCGCCGACAAGGCGGCGACCCAGATCAGCGATACCGGCAAAACGATAACCATAAGGGCCAGCAAAAAACGAATCCCCGCCCCTTCGGTTGGTTGGCCGAACATAAAGTACCCGCCAGACAACAGGACCCAGATCACCGTGGCCGCAACGGCCGCCACTTCGACCCCGGTCACGGTGTTGGCCTCCGATCGGTCATATAGGCCCGGAGGTGTCGGGCGGGTTTGTTTTTCGTCGGCCATGTTTGCTGGCTTCACTTGTATTGGATGGACAGGATCTCGTAGCCCTTTTCGCCGCCCGGCGTCCGCACTTCGACGCTGTCGCCTTCGTCTTTGCCAATCAGGGCGCGCGCGATCGGGGACTTCACATTGAGCAGGCCCTTTTCGATGTTGGCCTCATGTTCGCCGACGATCTGCCAAGTCTTTTCTTCGTCGGTGTCTTCGTCGACCACTGTGACCGTGGCGCCGAATTTGACTGCGCCGGACAGGGTTTTGGGGTCGATCACCTCGGCCAGACCGAGGATGCCCTCGACTTCCTGAATGCGACCTTCGATAAAGCCCTGCTTTTCGCGCGCCGAATGGTATTCGGCGTTTTCCTTTAGATCGCCCAGCTCGCGCGCTTCGGCGATCGCCTGAATCACCGAGGGGCGCTCAACGGACTTGAGCTTTTTCAATTCGGTTTCGAGCGCGGTAAAGCCCGCGCGGGTGATAAGTATCTTTTCCATGGGGTCGTTCCAGTCTCTTGTCGTGCTCAGGCCGACCAAGCCATGCACTGTCCGCGTGTCGTGTCTTATGGGTAGAATGGCAATCGCTGGCGTCCAGTGCAACACTGTGGTGCAAAAGTCCAGCATTTCTAGTGGTTGAACCGGCGAGGCTTAGCGCATCAAGAGAGAGAGCTTGCAGTCTCATTGGCGACAATCGGCGGCAGTGATTGGTTAAAGCGCCCGCGCATGGGCCGTCGCCCGCCCCAAATCTCTGTGCGGTCGGCTGCGGGAGGTATGTTTTGCGGCTGGCAATAGGTCGCAGACAAGCATTGTAACGCCGTGTCGCGATTGACCCATGCTGCGCTGCCGCGCTAATCATGCGCGAAAGATTATTTCCAAGCCCCCGGGGAAGGAGCCGCCATGAGCGACGTTACGCGCGAGTCGATGGAATATGATGTTGTGATCGTGGGGGCTGGCCCGGCGGGCTTGTCTGCTGCGATCCGCCTGAAACAGATCGACCCGGACCTTGAGGTTGTCGTTCTCGAGAAGGGCTCGGAGGTTGGGGCGCATATCCTGTCCGGCGCGGTTCTGGACCCCTGCGGGCTGAACAAGCTTATCCCGGATTGGAAGGAAAAAGGCGCGCCGTTGACCGTTCCGGTGCGCGAGGACAATTTTTATATGCTCGGCGAAGCCGGACAGGTGAAAATCCCGAATTTCCCGATGCCGCCGCTGATGAACAACCACGGCAATTACATCGTCTCGATGGGCAATGTCTGCCGCTGGATGGCCGAACAGGCCGAGGCGCTGGGCGTCGAGATTTTCCCCGGTATGGCTTGTTCCGAATTGGTCTGGGGCGAAGCGGGCACAATTCGCGGTGTTGTCGCCGGTGAATTTGGCAAGAATTCCGATGGTACGCCGGGGGACGGCTATGAACCCGGAATGGAGCTGCTGGGCAAATATGTCTTCCTCGCCGAGGGCGTGCGCGGCAGCCTGTCCAAGCAGGTGATTGAACGCTACGGCCTGTCGGACGGCAAGGATCCGCAGAAATTCGGCCTTGGCATGAAGGAAATCTGGGAAATCGACCCGGCCAAGCACCGCGAGGGCAGCGTCACCCATACCATGGGCTGGCCGCTGGGCAGCAATGCGGGCGGCGGTTCGTTCATCTACCACCTTGAGAACAATCAGGTTTACGTCGGTTTCGTCGTCCACCTGAACTACGAGAACCCCTACCTTTACCCCTACATGGAATTCCAGCGCTTCAAACATCATCCGATGGTGGCCAATCTGCTCGAAGGCGGCAAACGCGTGGCCTATGGCGCGCGGGCGATTTCCGAGGGTGGCTATCAGTCGATGCCGCAGATGGTGGCGCCCGGTGTGGCGATGCTGGGCTGTTCGGTCGGCATGGTGAACGTGCCGCGCATCAAGGGCAACCACAACGCCATGCTGTCCGGGATCGCCGCTGCCGAGGCTGCGGCCAAGGCGATCAAGGCTGGCCGCGCGCAGGACGAGCTGCACGATTACGAGGTAGAGGTGCGCAAGGGTGCGATCGGCAAAGACCTGAAAAAAGTGCGCAACGTCAAGCCGCTTTGGTCGAAATTTGGCCTGACGGCGTCGTTGGCGCTGGGTGGCTTTGATATGTGGACCAACACCCTGGGCTTTTCGCTGCTTGGGACGCTCAAACATGGCAAGACAGATGCCGAAGCGACAAAGATGGCGGCCCTGTGCGAGCCGATCGACTACCCCAAGCCCGATGGCAAACTGTCCTTCGACCGTTTGACCAACGTGTCGTTTTCCTTCACCAATCATGAGGAAAGCCAGCCTGCGCACCTGCAGCTGAAAGATCCGAATGTTCCGATTGTCGTCAACCTGCCGAAATACGCCGAACCGGCGCAGCGTTACTGCCCCGCAGGCGTCTACGAAGTGGTCGAAAAGGACGGCGGAAAAGAATTTGTGGTGAACTTCCAGAACTGTGTGCACTGCAAGACCTGCGACATCAAGGATCCCAGCCAGAACATTAACTGGACAGTGCCACAGGGCGGAGACGGACCGAACTATCCAAACATGTAACGGGCCGTTAGGAATTTGGCGCGATATTCTCCGGCGAGTCAAATCTTGCCGGGGATGCCATGGAATTGCGTTCTGAACGTTGGCCGAGTTCTTGGGCTGTAGAGCTTGCGACGGAAAGCGGACCCGTTGTGGTGCGTATTACAAACGTCAGCCTGACCGGCCTGCGATTTGCCGGGCCTACGCCGCCTCGAATTGGGGAAAAGGTCCAGTTTTCTGCCATGGGCAAGCCAGTGTCGGCGCGTGTTGTCCGCCGCGAAAGGACCGGCGGTGCGTTGATCTTTGAACTGCCAATTACTTTGGCCCAACTGTCGAACCTACGGCAATTTCGCGACTTGCCTTCGGGCTATATGCGGCGGGCATAAGGGGCTGATCGCCTGATCGTGAGGCTGCGGCGCAGCCTGGTGCTTGTCAGTCTTGGTCACAGGCCCTACCCTTTGTCAAAATACAAACCAGAACGGAGAGCAGCAGGGTTATGGCTTGGACAAAGGCGATCCACGCAGGGCTATTGGCCGCGGGGCTAATTGCGGCGCAGGCAGCATCGGCAAATGGTGTGGCGGGTGATTACCTTGCCGGGCGTCAGGCCAGTTTTAGCGGCGATTACAAAGCTGCGGCTCGCTATTACGGTCGCGCAATCCTGTTTGACCCGAAAAAACCGGAACTTCTGGAGCGAGCCATTCTTGCCAATATTTCACTTGGCGAGATCGACAAGGCAGCTGGGCTGGCTGACAAATTGGCCTCGGAAGGGCAAGCAAGCCAACTGGGGCAGATGTCCGTGATCGCACGGGACGCCAAGGCGGAAAACTACAGCGCGATACTTCAGGCGATCAACGAAGATCGTGGGCTTGGTCCGCTGTCGGATGGTTTGGCCAAGGCGTGGGCTCAACTGGGCCAGGGCGATATGAGCGCCGCATTGGTGGCTTTTGACGATGTCGCCAAGGTACAGGGCCTGGGACCATTTGCAGTGTATCACAAGGCGCTGGCCCTGGCCTCGGTCGGGGATTTCGAAAGCGCCGAGGCGCTGTTTGCCAAGGACAGCCCTGGCGGCATGGGCATGACCCGTCGCGGCGTTATGGCCCGCGCCGAGATTCTGAGCCAACTTGACCGAAATCCGGAAGCCATCGAACTTTTGGACACCGCCTTTGGCCGCGACCTTGATCCGGGCCTGTCGCAGATGCGCGCTGAGCTGGAAAAGGGCACATCCATGCCGTTCACCCATGTGCGCTCTGCCCGCGATGGTCTTGCCGAGGTGTTCTTTACCCTTGGCAGTGCGCTTGCCAATGAATCGAGCGGGGATCTGACGCTTGTTTACACCCGGCTCGCGGAATACCTGCGCCCAGATCATGTGGATGCGATTCTTCTCTCGGCCGAGCTTTTGGGCGACATGAAGCAATATGATCTGGCCATCGAGGCCTATCAACGCGTCCCGGAAGAAGATCCCGCTTTCCATGCGGCCGAAATGGGCCGGGCCGAAGCGCTCCGGTCCGAAGGCAAGATGGAAGAGGCCGCCGTCGTTCTGAAAACGCTGACCGAAACCCACGGTGATCTGCCTGTCGTACATTCGGCTTATGCCGACTTGATGCGCCAGATGGAGCGCTTTGACGAGGCGGTCATTGGCTACACCAACGCGCTGGACCGATACGAAGAGATCACCGACCGCCAGTGGTTTCTTTATTACGCGCGTGGCATCTGCTATGAGCGCGGCGGCGATTGGGCCAAAGGGGAAGCGGATTTTCGCGAGGCGCTGAAGCTTAGCCCAGAACAACCGAACGTTCTGAATTACCTTGGGTATTCCTTGGTCGAGCAGAAAAGCAAACTGGACGAAGCGCTGGACATGATCGAACGCGCCGTCGCGGCACAACCCAACTCGGGCTATATCGTCGATAGCCTCGGATGGGTGCTGTATCGCCTTGGCCGCTACGAAGAGGCCGTCGCCCCGATGGAGCGGGCCGCCGAACTGATACCGATCGACCCGATCGTCAACGACCATCTGGGCGATGTCTATTGGTCCGTTGGGCGCAAGATGGAAGCAACCTTCATGTGGAAGCGCGCCCTGTCTTTCGTCGATTGGGAAGACGCCGCAGAAGAGGCGGACCCAGAGCGGATCAAGCGCAAGATCGAGGTTGGTTTGGATGTGGTTCTGGCCGAAGAAGGCGCGCCGCCTCTGCAGGTTGCCGATGAAAACGCCGATTGAGGCATTCGCCCCCGCCAAGATCAACCTGACCCTGCATGTGACCGGCCAGCGCGCTGACGGCTATCATCTGCTGGATTCGCTGGTCGTGTTTGCAGACTTGGGGGATCGTTTGACATTGACGCCGGGGCCCAAGATGTCGATGGGGATCACTGGCCCCTTCGCTGACGGTGTCCCGTGTGACGCCCGCAATCTGGCATGGCGTGCTGCCGAGCTGGCGGATTGGACCGGACATATAGCTTTGGACAAGCAGCTGCCACATGGCGCCGGGATAGGCGGCGGATCATCGGACGCGGGCGCGGTGCTGCGGGCTTTGGGCAGCAATGCAGATGCCCTGCAGCTTGGCGCTGATGTTCCGGTTTGCCGCTTGGCAAGAGCCTCTCGCATGTCTGGTATCGGCGAGGAATTGGCGCCTATAGAATTCGGCGAGGAGATCGGCGCGATTCTGGTCAATCCGGGTGTGCATGTTCCGACCCCCGCAATGTTCAAAGCCTTGGAGAGCAAACAAAATCCGGCCATGCCTGACATTCCGACTCAGGGTGGACTTGGGAAGTTAATGCACTGGCTCGATCAACAGCGGAACGATCTGCAAGTCCCGGCGATCTCCGCGCAGCCGGTGATGGGGCAAGTGCTTTCAGCTTTGGACGCCACCAACCCATATCTTTCGCGGATGTCCGGCTCTGGAGCGACTTGCTTTGCCCTTTACGAGTCACCGGAAAGCGCAAAATTTCACGCGGCACAGCTGCAGGACCTGCACCCGGCTTGGTGGGTGCGCGCGACGCTTCTTAGGTGACCCGCGCCACCACGTAATCGTTCAGATCAATCAACAGATCGCGCATCTCGCTTTGCGGCAGGATTTCCATGGCGGTCTTGGCCTTTGCGGTCCATGACAGTGCCTCTTGCCGGGTGGCCTCCAACGCGCCGTGGGTGTTTAGCAGCTCCAGAGCGCGCTCAAGATCACCGTCGCGCTGGTCGCCCTTTTCGATCACGCGCTTCCAAAAGGCGCGCTCTTCATCGTTTGCAGCGGCATAGGCCTTGATCAACGGCAGGGTCAGCTTGCGTTCGCGGAAATCGTCGCCAATGTTTTTTCCCGTCGCATCGCCGCCCCAGTAATCCAGCAGATCGTCGACAATCTGGAACGCGATCCCCAACGCGTCACCGTAATCGAAAAGCGCCTGAATTTCCTCTTCGGGGCGATCCGCGATGACGCCGCCAACCTCGGTCGCGGCAGAGAACAACGCTGCCGTCTTGCCGCGGACGACTTGCAGATAGGTCTTTTCACTTGTTTTCAGATCCTGTGCGGCGGTCAGCTGCAGAACTTCGCCCTCGGCAATCGTGGCGGCGGCGTTGGACAGGATGCGCAACACCCGCAGGTTGCCGGTATCGGTCATCAATTGAAAGGACCGGGCGAACAGGTAATCGCCAACCAACACGCTGGATTTGTTGTCCCAGAGCAGATTCGCCGTTGGCCGTCCACGGCGCTTTGCGCTTTCGTCAACCACATCATCATGAAGCAGCGTCGCGGTGTGGATAAACTCGACCGTCGCTGCCAGATGCACATGGTAGGGGCCGGTGTAGCCGCACATCTTGGCGGTGGCCAAGGTCAGCATCGGGCGCAACCGCTTGCCGCCTGCTTCGACCAGATGTGCGGTGACTTCGGGGATGCGCGGCGCGTGCTCAGAGGTCATCCGCTCGCGGATCAGGGCGTTCACATCGGCCATTTCGTTGGCCAGTAGTTCAGCCAAGCGTTCGTGCGGCTTGGTCACGGAGTTCATCACGTTCATCACACTCCCGTGCAAGGCTCGACATTTGCCAAGCCTTGTCCTTAAATCCCCAATATGGAAGAGCTTTTGCGCACCAATGACATAACACTCATCCCGCTCGCCCGAACCCTTCTGGACGAAGCGGGTATAGACAGCTTTGAATTGGACGTAAACATGAGCGTTCTCGAAGGCTCAATCGGCATTTTGCCACGGCGCCTGATGGTGCGCTCGGCTGAGCTGGAACAGGCGCGGCGCGTGCTTCGTGACTTTGGGGTGAAATTTGAGGGTTGAGCCCTTTGATCCGGGTGCACTTGTGCGCGACGATTTCCTAGGTGGGCAGGTTCGGCTGTGGCAGCCGCGTGATGGCTATCGCGCCGGGGTTGATCCGGTTCTGCTTGCGGCCTCTGTCCCTGCCAAACCGGGGCAGTCGGTGCTGGAACTGGGGTGCGGGGCAGGGCCAGCGCTGTGCTGTTTGGGCGCGCGGGTGGCGGGGCTGACGCTGGCCGGGATCGAGCTGCAGCCTGGCTATGCCGATCTGGCGCGGCGCAACCTGCGAGAAAACGCTCGGGAGGCCGTGATCTGGGAGGGCGATCTGAGCGACCCGCCTGTCGAGATGCGCCAGCGCAGTTTTGACCATGTGATGGCGAATCCCCCCTATTTTGACGCGGCTCGGAGACGGGGCGCTGACGACAGCGGGCGCGAGATTGCTCTGGCCGGGCCGACGCCGATGGAGAATTGGGTGCAAACTGCCACGCGCAGATTGGCCCCGCGGGGAACCGCGACATTTATCCAGAGAACCGAGCGCCTGCCCGAGATGCTGGCGGCGATGCATCGTCACCTCGGCTCATTGGAGTTGTTGCCCCTATTGCCGCGCGAAGGTCGCGCGCCGCGCCTCGTTCTGTTGCGTGGTCGCAAGGAGGGAAGAGCGGATTTTCGCTTTTATCCCGGCCTTATTCTGCACCGCGGCAAGGCCCATGAAGGCGATTGGGAGCAATATACAGAGAAGCTGACAGAAATTCTTAGGCATGGTCGAGAATTAAGCTTCTCTTAACCACTCTGCCGTTCACTCGGGCATTGTAACATTTCCGAGACAAAATGCTGCATCTGCGGCGTGACTTCTTAGATGAGTTGTGTTGCACTGAACCCCTGAGCAAAAAAGGAGTATGCCATGAGCTTGAGTTCGCACCTGCAGGAACTGAAGAAGAAGCATCAATCTTTGTCGGAAGCCGTAAAGGAGGCGCAGGCCGCTCCCGGCGTTGATGACCTGCGAGTCGCCGAGCTGAAGAAGCAAAAGCTGCGTCTCAAGGAAGAAATCTCCAAGATCGAAATGCAGCCAGCACTTTAGATTTTCTTTGTGGCCCTGATTGGGTCAAGACATAGAGGTCTGCCCGTGCGGCGGGCAGACCCACTGAGGAAACCGGAAACGCGTTTCTTAAATCCAATCCCTTGAAAAACCAGTGAATCGCGGGCCTAGTCTTTGATCGGCTCCAGCATCTGTTCCAACTTGGCACGAAGGTGTTCGTGTTGGCTGGGCAGCTTCAGCGCCTCACCCAGATGCGCTGTGTCTTCGTCGCGGTCAAAGCCAGGCTCGTTTGTGGCCACTTCGAACAGAACGCCGCCTGGAGTGCGGAAATAGATCGCCCAGAAATAGTCGCGGTCGATCACTGGCGTCACCTGATATCCGGTGTCCATGAGAGCTTTGCGCACCTCTAGCTGCTTTTCGCGGTTATCCACGGAAAACGCGATGTGATGCACGCTGCCTGCGCCCTGATCGGCGTGGGGGGCGTCGGTTGTGGTCAGGTCGATGACGTTGGCCTCGTTGCCGCCGGGCACGTGAAAACGGGTTGTGCTGCCTTGGCTGTCGTCCTTTTCGTAACCCATGAAGCGCAGAAGTTCTGCGCTGGCCTCGGCATCGCGTTGGGTCAGGCGCATATCGGCCGAGTGGAAGCCTCGAATCGCCACGTCCTCAGGAACGTCGTCGGTTGCCCACGGGGTGCGGTCGTCCTGGGCTTCGACCAAGGCAAATCCATCGCCGTCGGGGCCGCGAAACATCAGGCGGTTTTCTCCAAGTCGGGTGGTGCGTTCGAGGCCTGAAACTTTAAGTTCCGCGAGCCGCTTTTCCCAGAAAGGCAGGGCACCGTTGGGGACGGTGAAGGCTGTCGTGGCAACCTCGCCGGTGCCAGCGCGACCGCGACGGGCGTTCGGAAAGGGGAAATAGGTCATGACGGTGCCGGGCGTGCCCTGTTCGTCACCGTAGTACAGGTGGTAGACATCGGGTGCATCAAAGTTGACGGTCTTTTTGACACGGCGCAGGCCAAGGGCCTTGGTGAAGAAAGCGTTATTTTCCTGCGCGCCACTGGCAAGCGAGGTGACATGGTGCAGGCCGTTTATCTGGTTCAGCATTGGGAGCCTCCTGAATTGCTTTGCACTTCAATATAGCGCGCATATTCGCGTGATAATGCCGATGATCGCGCGGGTTTGGTGCGAAGGCGCACAGAAAAGGCGTCCCCAAGGTGGGAACGCCTGAGTATTGGGTCCGTCTGTGCGGCGCTCGCGCTGCGCACGTCGCCCCGCCCGCCGTCCCATGGGGCGGCAGTCTGTGATTACACGAAGAACTGAGCGCCGTTGGCCGAGATGGTCGAGCCGTTGATGAAGCCCGCGTCGTCAGAGGCAAGGAAGGCCACGCAGCGCGCGATTTCTTCGGGTTCGCCGAGACGGCCCGCCGGGATGCCTGCCACGATTGAATCGCGGACTTTTTCAGGGATCGCCATGACCATTTCGGTTGCAATGTATCCCGGGCAGACCGCGTTCGCGGTGATCCCTGCGCGGGCGCCTTCTTGAGCCAGCGACTTGATGATACCCAGATCGCCCGCCTTGGTCGCAGCATAGTTTACCTGGGCGAACTGGCCTTTCTGGCCATTGATCGAAGAAATCACGATGACACGGCCAAATTTGCGTTCGCGCATGCCGGGCCAAACCGGGTGCACGGTGTTGAAAACGCCAGTCAGGTTGGTGTCGATCACTTCTTTCCACTGCTCGGGTGTCATCTTGTGGAAGGGCGCGTCGCGGGTGATGCCAGCGTTGGCGACAACCACGTCAATGGGGCCGAGGTCAGCTTCGACCTGCGCGATACCAGCTTTGGAGGAGTCGTAATCCGCGACGTTCCACTTGTAGGTTTTGATGCCGGTCGCCTCTGTGAACTTGGCTGCGGCTTCGTCATTGCCCGCATAGGTCGCGGCGACTTCATAGCCGTCTGCCTTCAGGCGTTTCGAAATGGCTTCGCCGATACCGCGGCTGCCGCCGGTGACAAGTGCAACTCGTGCCATGGGATGTCCTCCAGTTTAATAAATCTTTAGTAAGGTTGTTATCCTGTGGGGAGTTTGTGCGCAAGATTATTGCGCAAACGTCCTCCCACAATTTCACCGTTCAAAAAAAGGGGCGCTGGTTGGCGCCCCTTATGTATCGGATATCAAGCCGGTTACGGACGCTCCACACAGAGCGCAACGCCCATGCCGCCGCCAATACAAAGCGTGGCGAGACCTTTTTTGGCGTCGCGGCGCTGCATTTCGAACAGAAGGGTGTTCAGGATACGCGCGCCCGAGGCGCCGATCGGGTGGCCGATGGCAATGGCGCCGCCGTTCACGTTGACGATCTCCGGATCCCAGCCCATTTCCTTGTTCACGGCGCAGGCCTGCGCCGCAAAGGCTTCGTTGGCTTCCACGAGGTCCAGATCTTCGGGCTTCCAGCCAGCTTTTTCCAGCGCCTTGCGCGATGCATAGATCGGACCGACACCCATGATCGACGGATCAAGGCCGGCGGTTGCGTACGACGCGATGCGGGCCATCGGAGTGATGCCACGCTTTTCCGCGTTGTCAGCCGACATCAGCAAGACACCAGCCGCGCCGTCATTCAGGCCCGAAGCATTGGCCGCAGTAACAGAGCCGTCCTTGGTGAAGGCCGGGCGCAGTTTCTGCATGGCTTCCATGGTGGCACCGTGGCGGATGTACTCATCCTTGTCGACCACGATGTCGCCCTTGCGGGTCTTGACAGTGAAGGGGATGACTTCGTCGTCGAACCTGCCGGCCTTTTGGGCGGCTTCGGCCTTGTTCTGCGAGGCAACAGCAAATTCGTCCTGCATGTCGCGGGTGATCTGCCATTGGTTGGCCACGTTCTCGGCGGTCTGGCCCATGTGATAGCCGTTGAAAGCATCCCAAAGACCGTCGCGGATCATGGTATCGATATATTTCATATCGCCCATCTTGTGGCCGGCGCGCAGATTGGCAGCGTGGGGCGAGAGCGTCATATTTTCCTGACCACCGGCGCAGATGATGTCCGCATCGCCAAGTTGAATGTGCTGAGCACCAAGGGCGACAGCGCGCAGGCCCGAGCCACAAACCTGGTTGAGGCCCCATGCGGCAGCTTCAATCGGCAGACCGGCGTTGATATGCGCCTGACGGGCCGGGTTCTGACCCTGTGCGGCTGTCAGCACCTGGCCGAGAATGGTTTCCGAAACCTCGGATTTATCGATACCGGCGCGGGCAACCAGTGCTTCGAGCACGGAAGCGCCAAGATCATGTGCGGGGGTATTGGCAAACGAGCCACCGAAACTGCCGACGGCAGTACGTGCGGCGCTTGCGATTACGACATTGGTCATGTGATTTCCTCCAGCCAAGCGAGTATGCGAAGGCATACAGTGATTCCGCGCGGGACGGAACCTCAGCATTTTTCGCGTTATGGGCGAGGGGCTATCCTATTCTGCGACGCAGCGTAAGCGGACGTTCTGTCTCAGGCCGCGCTGTCAGGCGTGTCGGCGCCTGCTGTCTTCCCGCCAGGCCGGGCGCACGGTGGGCGCGGCAAAGTAGTAACCTTGCAGGCAATCGATGCCGATCTGTTTCAGGCAGTCTGCATCGGCGACGTTTTCCACGCGTTCCGCCACGGTGAACATATCGAATTGTTCGGCAATGGATTGCATGGCTGCGACCAGAACCTGATTGTCTGGGTCGCGGGCAATGCCAGTGGTGAACTGGCCGTCGATCTTCAGAATATCAAAACTGAATTCCTTGAAGTGCCGCAAAGCAGTAAATCCGGCGCCAAAATCGTCCATCGCAAAGGAAATCCCCTGGTTTTGCAGATCACGCATGAAGGTAATCACCAGTTCTGGCACCGTCATGGCCGATGTCTCGGTGATCTCGAGAATCAGGCGTTCGGCCACAGTGGGATCCCCTGACAAACCGCGGCTGAGCGTTCGGGTCCACTTTTTATAGCCGATCGAGCGGGCAGACATGTTGATAGACAGGCGCAGGTTCGGCACGCGCGACAATTCGGCCAGACCTTTTTCCAAAGCGATGCAATCCAGCAGGCGCCCGTATTCTGTATCCTCAACAGTTGTGATGAAGTCATTGGCAGGTATCACCCGGCCGGTTTCATCAAGAACCCGGATCAACCCTTCGTAAAAGGCGACTCGCTCTTGATCCCGGGCCTGCACAACCGGTTGATAGGCCAGCATGGTTTGCCGATGTTCGATGGCACGGCGGACCATGTCCATCGTGTTGGCATCCCTTGTGGACAAGGCGTGATCAAGGGCATTCCGAGGCCCCTCGACAATCTTTGCGAACTGCTTGTTTTCCCGAGCCACTTTCGTCTCCGTCAAAGCTGCTTTGTCCGTTTTGCGCCTCAGGCCTTAAACAGTTCTTAACGTGCGAATTTGACACAAGTGGTCGTTAGTTCCACGGCCGCTTGACTCCGCAATCGCAGCCCGTATAAGCGCGGCTTCATTGGTGTTGGTGGCCCTCGTAAGAGGATGCCTGTCGACCTGGCCAAATCCAGGGAGAGGACAACGCCCTTCGAAACCATAAACGAAGGAGATCAGCCGTGACCAAACGCACGTCTGCCAAGTACAAAATTGACCGCCGGATGGGTGAAAACATCTGGGGTCGTCCGAAATCCCCCGTCAACCGTCGTGAATACGGCCCCGGCCAGCACGGTCAGCGCCGCAAGGGCAAGATGTCCGACTTCGGCCTGCAGCTGCGCGCAAAGCAGAAGCTGAAGGGCTACTACGGCGATCTGACCGAAAAGCAGTTCAAGAAAATCTACACCGAGGCCGCTCGTGTGAAGGGTGACACCGGCGAGAACCTGATTGGCCTGCTCGAGCGCCGTCTTGACGCCGTTGTTTATCGCGCCAAGTTCGTGCCGACCGTTTTCGCAGCACGTCAGTTCGTGAACCACGGCCATGTCCTGGTGAACGGCAAGCGCGTCAACATCCCCTCCTACCGTGTAAAAGAGGGCGACGTCGTCGAAGTCCGTGAGAAGTCGCGCCAGATGGCTGCTCTGCTGGAAGCGACCCAACTGCCCGAGCGTGACGTTCCGGATTACATCGAAGCGGATCACTCCAAAATGACCGCGACCTTCGTCCGCGCCCCCGGTCTGGCCGATGTGCCTTACCCGGTGATGATGGAACCGAACCTCGTGATCGAATACTACGCTCAGAACTAAGTTCTGCGCTTCCTTGGTTTGCGAAGGCCGTCCCTTGTGGGCGGCCTTTTGCTTTGCGACGCGATGATTGGGCGTATCGGCAACGCAAAGAAAAAGCCGCGTCCCATCGGGGCGCGGTCTTTGTCATGATCTGCCTGAGGTAAACTCAGATATAGAGCGTGTCGCGCAGGACGTGGCGTACGATGTCTTCGCGCTTCAGGCCCATTTTGGCCAGATCGGCGTCGGATTTCGCACTCAGACGCTCCATCTCGCGCATCCGCGGGTTCGCTTCTGCAATTGCGGTCAGTGCGCTCAGGATGCGGTTGCCAAGACCGGCCAGCGGCGACGTGGGTGCGGTGGTTGTATAGGGGGCGTTGATATGTGCCATGATAGTGCCTCGTGTTCTGATTGGGTCAGTAACTGATACCCAAAATATGCCGCGATGCAGCATTTGACTAGGCGCGCCACGGAATAGCCGCTCTTAGCGAAATGCATAGGTAACAGAGTGTTAACCAACCAAATTGAGGCGACCCGGGGGCCGCCTCGGTTTGGTGATGAAATAACTGACTACAAAGCACACAAAGAACGCCAAAAACGCTTAATACTTGCGCTGGCTGCGCGGTCACACTCGCCTGCGCAGGCTAAGCTGCTTCAATGACAGTTTTGCGAAGATTCCTAGGCCAGCTTGTACCGAGCCAGGCTGTGGAACATTCCGCTGTGGTCTTCGCCGCACAGCGTCAACGCGTCTATGTGGAAAGGCGCGGGAAGCAGTGGGGCAAGAATAGGGGCCAAAGCATTTTGCGTATGTTTGGCCGCAGAACTGGGCAACTGACCGGTCAGGGTCATGTGAAAGCGAAATTCGTCCATGACATAAGGATACCCCCATTGCTCCAGCAAGGCGTCCTGCGCAGCGGTCAGGGGGCGACTGCGACGGCGTTGCAATTCCTCATCCGAAAGCGCCGCGCGAAAGTGGTCGAAGTCTTCCACCACCCGGGCGGCCAGCGCCTTGAGCGGAGCGGTGTCGCCCGTGGGCACAAGCGCAAGAAAGCGTCCAAGCCGGGCCAGTTCCAGCCCGTCCAATTGAACCGCCCTTGTCTTGGCGCAGAAAGCGGCCAGCGCAATGTCCAGACTTTTTGCTGTTTCGCCCTCGGTCAGATGGAATGGCGGTTTGATCGTGCCGTGAAAGCCGTATTTGCGCGGCGTCTGGCTCAGATCATGGGCCGGGGCAGGCAGGTTTGCGACCTGCGGAGCATCGGGGCGCTCGCCGGTGGAGAGGTTCCAGCCCAGCCAGGCTGCCCCGAATTCAGACAGCGGTCCGGCGGGCAGAGTGTAGTAGATGGCATATCTGGCGTAGGGCATGGTCGCGGCCTGATTTTGGCAATCCTTGTCCATTCACGGTGGCAGCCAAAGCGGCATTTGCCAAGTATCATAAGCGGTTAATCCGCCTATGGCCTGTCAGTTCGGCCAGTTCTTTGCCAGCGTGCCTTTCGCCTGCTCTTCCTTCACGACCGCGCGATAGTGGCGCATGTTGTGGTCCGGGCCAAAGCTGGATCGGCTGGCATGGGCGCGGTGCACGGTACCCATATGGTTGAAAGAGCCGGGCAGGCGGCAAACGGGATCATCGTCCCGGTTGATGCAAAGGCAGAATTCGTCGTTCTTGATCGCACCGCGCGCTTTGCGCGGGCGCGGTGCGCCAAAACCGATCCCGGCGATGCCCCAGCTTTTGCTCAGGATCTGGGTGGCCGCCGCCCCAAGCGAATGACCGATGACATAGGTTGGTTTTGTGCCGCTTTCTTCGACCCAATCGTAGATTGCCTTGGCGTGCCGCAGAAACCCCTGATGCCAGATCGTCCCAGAGGCGCCTTTTTCGGTGGTATTGTCCCGGACGCTGTAGCGTTTCCCGGCAATCCAGATAACTCTGAGATTGAACTTAAGGTAATCCATCACAGAGTTCGATCCGGGTATCAGCAACACGCCATTGTCGAGCAGATGCGCCTGCACGTCCCCTTTGTCAAACGACCGCGCAATGCGTGGAGCCACCGAAGGGTGTGTGGTTGCCTTGTAAGACGACTCGGCCAGCTGTGCGGCGGTTGCGATGGGATAGCGATGCATGAGGCAAACTGTGCCGCGAGAGTAGCGGCATGGCAACAACCAAAGGCGATTGTGATCCCGGCAGGATTCGAACCTGCAACCTGCCCCTTAGGAGTAAGTGTTCCTAGGGTCAGGATTCATAACCAGTAGATGACGACTGCTGCGATGGCGATGGCCGAAAGGAAGACTTTTGGGCACCGGTCGTAGCGGGTTGCCACGCGCCTCCAGTCCTTGAGCCTGCCGA
>NZ_JBMPIX010000019.1:0-86119 GCF_049341065.1 Pacificoceanicola algae
CCTGACAGGAAAGGCGCTCACGCCATGTTCAGCCGTCGATATTCTGCACTCGCGAACGGGTGTTTTTCCACGGAATCCACCAACTGCGGCCATTGGCGCAGCCGCAGCGAATTCACACTTGGTCCCGCAGAGCCGACGTTCGCGCCCCAACGCCCCGAACAGATTCATTGCGAGCTTTACATTCTCAAAGCCTGGTCGTCACAGCGATCTCGGCGCGACCTTACAACAATATTTCCAATGGGCTGGCCGCTTGGGCGTCGTCTTCATTTGAGTTGGGCCTGCCAATGCCTTGAGACGGCACCCCAGTAGAGCTGGAAGGCTGAAACACAGCTGCTACCAGCCCATGCTTGAAGAATTGCGAACTGCGTCTTTCACGAAATGCCACTTTGCGGGACGGTGGGCGGGGCGAGGTTCCGCAGGAACAAGCGCCGCTCCGCCGTCACATTCACAAAGGCAAAACGGCGCCCCGTGGGGCGCCGTTTCAAAGACAGTCAGGCAACAACGCTTATTGCGCTTCGGTGATGAACTTTACCGCGTCGCCAAAGGTCTGGATGGTCTCGGCTGCGTCGTCCGGGATCTCGATGCCAAACTCTTCTTCGAAGGCCATGACCAGCTCGACGGTGTCGAGGCTGTCGGCGCCCAGGTCGTCGATGAACGAGGCGCTTTCCGTCACCTTGTCCTCTTCCACGCTCAGGTGCTCAACCACAATCTTCTTAACGCGATCTGCGATGTCGCTCATGTCATTTCCTCACTTGTTCGAGCCTCTTGGCTCATTTCGCCCTCGCCCCGAGGGGGTGGCATCCGGTGCCCTTGCGGGCGGCTTTGACCGGGAATCTCCCGGCTCTGGCCTTTAAACGCGTTTGCGCCCCTCGGCCAAAATCTGGGGCGCTATAGCATACGCGGGCGCATTGGCAAATGCTTTGTGAACGCCGCCGCGCAGCAAGGTCTACAGCATGGCCATGCCGCCGTTGACATGCAAGGTGGTCCCGGTCACGTAACCGGCCTCGGAGCTGGCCAGATACAGCACCGCAGCCGCGATTTCTTCGGGTGTGCCCATGCGGCCCGACGGGATCTGCGTCAGGATCGCCGATTTCTGATCGTCTGTCAGCTTGTCGGTCATGGCGGTGGCGATAAAGCCCGGCGCAACAGCGTTCACCGTGATTCCCCGCGTCGCGACCTCGTAGGCCAGCGACTTCGACATGCCGATCACCCCGGCCTTGGCCGCAGCATAGTTGCCCTGCCCCGGGTTGCCGGTGGCGCCAACAATCGAGCTGATGTTCACGATGCGGCCCCATCGCGATTTCATCATGCCGCGCAGCACACCTTTGCACAGGCGGAAGGTCGAGGTCAGGTTGACCTCAAGCACGCTGGACCATTCGTCGTCCGACATCCGCATGAACAGGTTGTCGCGCGTGATCCCGGCGTTGTTGACCAGAATATCGACCGCGCCCATGGCCTCGGCGGCCTGCTTGGGCAGCGCATTGACAGCCTCTGCGTCGGACAGGTTGCAGGGCAGAACATGGGCGCGCTCGCCCAGTTCGGCGGCCAGTGCTTCCAGCGGTTCGACGCGGGTGCCGGAAAGGCCGACGGTGGCCCCCGCGGCATGCAAGGCCTTGGCGATCTCGCCGCCAATGCCCCCCGAAGCGCCGGTGATCAACGCGCATTTTCCTGTCAGATCGAACATCTATGTCTTCCTTATGCCAGAGCTTCGACGGCGGCCTTCACATCCGCCGCAGTGCCAATATTGCGCACGGTGGCGGGTTTGTGGATACGGCGCACCATGCCGGACAGGGCCTTGCCCGCACCGATTTCCCAGAATTCCTCAACGCCATGATGGGCCATCCATTCCACCGACTCGCGCCAGCGCACCGAGCCGGTAACCTGATCGACCAGAAGCGAACGGATGGTGGTCACATCTGTCACCGCCTCGGCCAGCACATTGGCGACCAGCGGCACCTTGGGGGTGTGAATATCGACATCGTCCAGCGCCTCGGCCATGGCGCGGGCGGCAGGTTCCATCAGGGCGCAGTGGAAAGGCGCGCTGACCGGCAACAAAAGCGCCCGCTTGGCGCCTGCCTCTTTGGCCAGATCGACGGCGCGTTCAACCGCGGCCTTGGTCCCCGAAATCACCACCTGCGCCGGATCGTTGTCATTGGCAGCGGCGCAAACCTCGCCTTGGGCGGCATCCTGAGCCACTTGGCGCACAGCGGCGAGATCCAGCCCGAGGATCGCCGCCATGGCACCCTGCCCGACCGGAACCGCCGCCTGCATGGCCGCGCCGCGCGCCCGCAGCAGCCGCGCCGCATCGCCCACCGTCAAAGCCCCGGCCGCCGTCAGCGCCGAGTATTCGCCCAGCGAATGGCCCGCCACATAGGCCGCGGCCTCGATTCCGACGCCTTCCGCCTCAAGCGCGCGCATGGCGGCCAGCGATGTCGCCATCAGCGCAGGCTGGGCGTTGGCGGTCAGTGTCAGGGTTTCAATCTCGCCGTCCCAGATCAGCGTCGACAGCTTTTCGCCCAAGGCGGCGTCAACTTCGTCGAACACGGCTTTGGCCGCAGGATAGGCTTCGGCCAGATCGCGGCCCATTCCGATTGTCTGCGCCCCCTGTCCGGGGAAAATGAATGCTCGGCTCATAACGCTCTACCCTCCGCGTAATTCTATTGAGTTAAGGCATTACAGGCCTGCGCCCTCACGCGCAATGCGCCCGCACGGGGAATGTGCGCAGATGAAGATTGCGGGCCCCGAGGCACCTGTTATCTGAACCCCGTCAAAGAGCAGGAGCCGCAGATGCCGCTGACCAACACCGCCACCCGTTTTGGAAGCCTCAGCAAAGCGCTGCATTGGGCCACGGCCTTGGGTATTCTGACGATGATCCCGCTGGGCATCATTGCGACTGATGCGCCCTTTGAAACGGCCGAGACACTGGCCTGGAAAGCCCAGCTGTTTTCCGTCCACAAGACCATCGGCGTGACGCTGTTTTTTCTCGCGGTGATCCGCATCCTCTGGGCCATCACACAGCCCAAACCCGCACCGTTGCACGCCGAGCGGCGGATTGAGACATGGCTCGCAGAAACCGTGCACTGGCTGCTTTATGGCTCGCTGGTGATCGTGCCGCTTTCAGGCTGGCTGCACCACGCCGCCACCACCGGCTTTGCCCCGATCCTCTGGCCCTTTGATCAGGGCCTGCCCTTTGTCCCCGACAGCCCGGCGCTGGCCGAGGTCTTTGGCGCACTGCACCGGATCTTTGAAAAGGTGTTGGTTGTCTCGATCATCTTGCACGTCGCCGGAGCGCTCAAACATCACGTGATTGACCGCGATGCCACGCTGCGCCGGATACTGCCCGGACAGACCGAGGCCGGAGACCCTTCGGTAACACATCGCCATGCCATGGCCGTTGTCGCGGCGCTGGCGGTCTGGGGCGGTGCGATCGGTCTTGGCGCAGGCTTGGGCAGCTTTGCCCATGAAGAGGCCCCCAAGGGTCCGGCCCTGGAACAGGTCGCCAGCGACTGGACGGTGCAGGACGGCAGCCTGTCGATCACCATTCAGCAATTCGGCAAGGCGGTCACCGGCCAGTTCGCCGATTGGCAGGCCGCGATCCGCTTTGATGACCCTACCGCCCCCGCCCCGCAAGGCGATGTTTCGGTGGATGTGTCGATCCCCTCGCTGACGCTTGGTTCGGTCACGGCGCAGGCCATGGGGCCGGACTTCTTTGACGCGGAAAGTTTTCCGACCGCCCGTTTCCAGGGCGAGATTTATGCGGTCAGCGAGCTCTTCGAGGCACGCGGAAGCCTGAGCCTGCGCGGCGCAGAGGTGCCTTTGACCCTGCTGTTCGAACTGCAGATCGACGGCGATACCGCACAGGCCAAGGGCTATGGCACGCTGGATCGGCGTGCCTTTGGGATCGGTGAAACGATGACAGATGCCGGGCAATTGGGCTTTGAGGTCCGCGTCGATTTTGAACTGACCGCCGTGCGCCCGGCCCCCTGACGGGTCCAGCTTGCGGGGCCGTTTTGCTGCCCCGCAAATATCGACAACCCCGGTTTTTCCCTAGGCAGCGCCTCGGCTGCCTTCAAGCTGCCTATCCGACAGCGCCAGAACGTGATGGCCGTCGAACGTGATCGGATCGCCCGGTTTCAGCCCGCGAAAGCCAAAGGGCGCAGACAGCAGGTGCCCATGGCACTGCCCGCCCTCGTGCCGGTCAAAGACCACCCATAGCCTTTCGACCCCGCCATCGTTGTCGGCAGTGACCTCTTCAAACATCAGCCGCACATGATCGCCCTGTTGCAGCGCGCCGATTTGTTCGGGATCAGGCAACAGGAAAGTCTTGGGACTGGCCTGCTGGATGAAGCGTGGGTCAATCAGACGCCAGTCATGGTGATCCTGCTTGGCCTTTGGAAAATCGACGTTCATTTGGAGTGCCCCTTTATGCAACTTGTGATGCCTGCGTGATTCCCCTTAACACTACTTAAGGTTGCTGTCGCAAATTGGGCCAGCATTGGGCCATTCAGTGAAAGAGGATTAACAAAGCACAAACGCCCCCGGATTGCTCCGAGGGCGCCGTAAGGCAAAGCCGAAAGGGATGTTCAGTTCGCTTGCATCGCTTCGACGGAAATCATCAGCTGCACTTCATCGCTGACGTAGGGTGCAAAAGCGCCCAGCCCAAAGTCCGAGCGTACAAGCGTCGCGGTGGCGTCAAAACCGGCCCAGGGCTTGCCCTCCATCGGGTGATCCATTTCCTGGTTCAGCTTGGCGGCAAGCGTCACCGGCTTGGTCACGCCGTTCAGCGTCAGATCACCGGTGATATTGGCTGTGTTTTCGCCGGTCACTTCAATCGCGGTCGAGGAGAAGGTCACTTTCTCGTCATCGGCGGCATCAAAGAAATCGCCGGACATGAAGTGATCAAAGCGGGCTTCCCAGCCGGTCAGCATCGAGCGCACGGGGAATTCAACCGTCACGCTGGAGTTGGCGGGCGTCTGTTTGTCCCATGAAATTTGCCCCTCGAAGCCCGAGAACATCCCGTAAGACGTCGAATAGCCGAGGTGGTTGTAGGTAAAGACGATCTGGCTGTGGCTTGGGTCCAGCACGTAAGAGGCGGACTCGGAAGCGGCCAGAGGGGTTGCGGCGGCAAGCGCGGCGGCAAGGAAAAACGATTTCATTTCAGCACCATTGGTTGTGTTTCTTGATGGTGCAGATGTCGGTCAGAATGCCCGGTTGCTCAATCCCGCGCGGGCGCGCAAGGTCTGTGTGTTCGCGAACGCAGCGGATTGGTCAGCCCCCTTGACGCAATCGCCCCGCCCCAAGGGCCGTTATTTTTGCCGCGCCATGACAAGAAAGCACATGCCGCCGATCAGCATGAACACCGACAGGCCCACCTTCATCAGCGAGATCCCCGGCATTTCCGCCGTTCCCGGGACCAACCACAGACCAAAGGCCGAAATACAAAGAGTGCTGCCGATGAAGCCAAAGACCAGGGCCATCAAAACCCCCGCAAACGGCACCTCAGTCGGGACGCGGCGGGACATTAGGGTAGTGACGGCGCTCATGGCTGCTCTCCTGTTCGTTCGTTTTGACTAGAATCGTCACCGATTGGGACAGCAATGCGGCGCCAAATGGGAAATGCTTTGTTCGGGCGGAACCGCGCTCACGCCCTTGCGCCGCAGGGCAAAGCGTGTATAGAGGCGCGACCTTTCGCTGATTTGCTTGAACCGCGCAGTCTCTCGTGGGCCGGGGCGAAAGGGACACTCGGTCCTATGAAATGCGCCTTGATAGAAGAAACGGAGACCACATGCCGCTGTATGAGCATGTTATGATCGCGCGTCAGGACTTGTCCAACGCGCAGGCCGAAGGCCTTGTCGAACACTTCAGCACTGTACTCACGGACAACGGCGGCAAAGTCGTCGATTCCGAGTATTGGGGCGTGAAGACCATGGCCTACAAGATCAACAAAAACCGCAAAGGCCACTACGCCTTCCTGAAGACCGACGCCCCCAGCGCAGCGGTTCAGGAAATGGAGCGTCTGATGGCTCTGCACGACGACGTCATGCGTATTCTGACCATCAAGGTCGACGAGCACGCCGAAGGCCCGTCCGTTCAGATGCAAAAGCGTGACGAGCGCGGGGACCGTGGTGATCGCGGCGACCGTGGTGATCGTGGCGAACGCCGCGAACGTCGCAACTGATCCCTGAAGAAGAGGAGTTAAACCATGGCTGCAAAACCGTTTTTCCGCCGCCGCAAGGTCTGCCCCTTCTCGGGCGACAATGCACCCAAGATCGACTACAAGGACACCAAGCTCCTGCAACGCTACATCTCAGAGCGTGGCAAGATCGTCCCCAGCCGGATCACCGCCGTATCGGCCAAGAAGCAGCGTGAGCTGGCCCGCGCAATCAAGCGCGCCCGCTTCCTCGCCCTTCTGCCCTATGCCGTGAAGTAAGGAGAGACTGACATGCAAGTTATCCTTCTGGAACGCGTGGCCAAGCTTGGCCAGATGGGCGACGTCGTCGACGTCAAGCCCGGTTTCGCCCGCAACTACCTGCTGCTGCAGGGCAAGGCACTGACCGCTTCGAAAGAGAACATCGCTTCCTTCGAAGATCAGAAAGCCCAGCTTGAAGCACGCAACCTGGAAACCAAGAAAGAAGCAGAGGCCCTGGCCGAGCGTCTTGGCGGCCAGCAGTTCATCGTGATTCGTCAGGCCTCTGACGGCGGCAACCTCTACGGCTCGGTCACCACACGTGACGCCGCCGACGTGGCCACCGAAGAAGGTTTCTCGGTCGATCGCAAGCAGATCATCATTCGCCAGCCCATCAAGATCTTGGGCTTGCACGAAGTCGAGGTGCACCTGCACCCCGAAGTCATGGTGACCATCGCGCTGAACGTTGCACGCTCGCCCGAAGAGGCCGAGCTGCAAGCTTCCGGCAAGTCCATTCAGGAACTGGCTGCAGAAGAAGAAGCGCAGGCAGAATTCGAGATTTCGGAACTGTTTGACGATATCGGCGCCGCCGCTGACGAAGATTCCGATCTGGTCGAGACCCCCGAGGGTCGTGGCGAGTCGGACGACGAAAACGCCTAAGTCCTTAACAGGATTTCTGAGAATGAGCCGCCGCGCTGGCAACAGCGCGGCGGTTTTCTTTTGCGAAACCGGGATCCGCTGTCCCTGATGCCCCTGCCGTGGTGGCTTTTGTCTTTCTGAACATGGTTAGGGAATTGGTGAGAAGTTTAACCTATTGCTCATTACCAATTCACATTGTTCAGTCTGCGGAGAACTGCATGAGACTTTTTCAAAGACCCGGACGGGAAGAAAATCACGCAACCCAAGCCGACCTTTCTCTGATCAAGATGGTGCAAGATACCCAGGCCGTAATCCGCTTCAAAAGCGATGGCACTATTCTGGACGCCAACCAGAATTTTCTCGATGCGCTGGGGTACACGGCTGAGGACATTCTCGGCAACAAACATGCCATGTTCATTGACCCGACCTATCGCGAAAGCCGGGATTACCAGGACTTTTGGGATTCTCTGCGCTCTGGAAAGGTCTTTACCGATCAATTACCACGCCTGCATAAAAATGGCTCAACAGTTTGGATACAAGCCACCTATGCGCCAATCCGGGACGCCAATAAGCAAGTCACAGAGGTCATCAAGATTGCGACCAATGTGACCGAGCGCCGCGAAGCGATCGCATCGATCGCCGAAGGGCTTGAAGAATTGAGAATGGGCAACCTGACCCACCGCGTGCCAAGCACATCGCAACCGGACATCGACCAAATTTGCGATGCCTTCAACTCTGCTGCCAATCAATTGGAAACCATGGTTTCAGAGGTCAAGACGGCAAGTTCCGCGATCCACACGAGTGGAATCAAAGTCAATGATGCGGCCAACAACCTGTCATCGCGGACCGAAACGCAGGCTGCAACGCTGGAGCAAACCGCCGCCGCCGTCGAACAACTGACCTCGAGCGCCTCTGCTGCGGCCGACAACGCCCGCAATGTGGACGACATCGCCACCCGCACCCGGGACGCCGCCAAGGAGGGCGGACAGGTTGTCAGCGACGTCATCGACGCCATGGGCCTTATCGAAAAATCTTCAGGGCAGATTTCGCAAATCATCACCGTGATCGAAGACCTTGCCTTTCAGACCAACCTTCTGTCGCTGAATGCCGGTGTCGAAGCGGCCCGCGCGGGCGATGCCGGGCGCGGCTTTGCCGTGGTCGCATCGGAAGTCCGGGCGCTCGCACAGCGCTCGGCGGATTCGGCGCGCGACATCAAATCCCTGATCACCGAAAGCTCGCAACACGTCGCGGCCGGGGTCGATCTGGTGGAGCGCGCGAACACCGAACTCAGCACAATTTTCGATGGGGTGGGCACAATCACGGACAACATCAAGAATATCGCCGGTGGCCTGACGGAACAATCCGCCACGCTGGCACAGATCAACACCGCCGTGGCCGAGTTGGACCATGTCACCCAGCGCAATGCTTCTATGGTGCTTGAAACGACGGCAATCAGCAAATCTCTGGCTGCCGATACCGATGCCCTGTTCACTCAGGTCGCAAATTTCCGCACCTCAGGCGGCATGGCGATGAGCGCGTGGAAAAGCGGTGCGACCGAGGGCGGAACAATCGCACAGGTCTTCTGACGGGTCGCGCTGTCGCCTTTAACAGCCGTTCGACATGATTGATCCCCCGAAGTGCCGGGGCGATCGACATGGCAGGAATCAATTCAGCCGAGCGCGCCGCGCCTCTCATGACGGACGGCTTTTGTCATATCGACAGAGTTGCGAGGGTTCTTGAGGCATTGGTGATTGCCCATGCCCCGAAAACGCGTCGCGCACCAAAGACTTGGGGATTTGCGGTTTTTCTGACCCGCGTCGACCTGCCAACCGCAGCCCGACTGAATTGGCCGCCTGAAACTGACCCTGCCTCAATCCGCCATCGCCAGTTTGAGCCCCAGAAAACCAAAGGCCCCGGCGAAACACGTCTTGATCCATTTCATTACATTGGGACGCTTGATGATGTACTCGCGAGCACTTGCAGCGAAGGCGCCGTAACCAACAAACACGATAAACGTCATGACCATGAAGGCGATCGCAAGCACAGCCAATTCATTGGTGACATTCGCGGAGTTCGCCGACGTGAATTGCGGCAGGAACGCCAGGAAAAACAGCGACAGTTTGGGGTTCAATACGTTGATCAACGTGCCGGTGACGGCAATCTTCGAGTAGCTTTGCGGGCTCCTCTCTTCTCTGACATCCATGGCTCCGCCATCCTTCAAAATGCTCCAGGCCATGTAGAAAAGATAAATCACACCAAGAAATTTGATAGCCTGAAACGCCAGTGCGCTGGTGTGCAAAAGAGCGGCCAGCCCAATGATGCTCGCAACGGCGGCGGGAACGGTACCAAAGGTACATCCGACGGCAGCCGCGATACTGGCCTTGAAACCTCGCCCCAAACCCACGGATAGCGTGTAAATGACCCCGGTGCCGGGCATCAAAACAACGACCAACGACGTCAGAAAGAATTCAATCGACATAATGCTGTCCCATTTGGGGGCAGTATTTTCGCGGCCTACCCAAAAGTCAACGACGTCCACCATCCTTTGGACAGGTCACATGCGCGCCGTCAGCCCCTAGTACCCGACCGGGTGCCAAACCAAAAAAGGCCGCTCCCGAAAGGAGCGGCCCCTGCCCTGCCATGCGGCGGGATTATTCTTCGTCGAGCGCCTCGACGGCCTTTTGAAGATCGTCCTTGGAGACCTCTTTCTCAGTCACCTGAGCGCCCTCGACAATGTGGTCGATGACCTTATCTTCGAAGATCGGCGCGCGCAGCTGCTGCTGCATCTGCGGGTTCTGACGGACATAATCAAAGAAGGCACGTTCTTGACCCGGGTACTGACGCGCCTGATTCATGATCGCCTGAGTCATCTCGGAATCAGAGACCTCGACCTCGGCCTTCTGGCCCAGTTCGGCCAGCAGCAGGCCAAGACGTACGCGGCGCTCGGCCAGCTTGTTGTGCTCGTCCGTCGGCTCCATCTCGCCGTGGTCGTGGCCGTGATCTTCCGGGTGCTCTTCGTGGTACAGCTGGTGTGCAATCTGCTTGGCCTCGGCCTCAACCAGCGAGGGGGGCAGATCAAAGGACACAAGGCCGTCCAGCTCGTCGAGCAGGGTGCGCTTCATCACCGCGCGTGCAGCGCCAGCGTATTCGGCTTCCAGACGCTCACGGATCTGGCCTTTCAGCGCTTCGAGATCCTCGGCGCCGAATTTCTGCGCCAGCTCGTCGTTGATCTCGGCGGCGACGGGTTCTTTGACGGCCTTCACGGTCACGTCAAAGACAGCGTCCTTGCCGGCCAGATTCTCGGCGCCGTATTCCTCGGGGAACTTGACCTCAACGGCCTTTTCTTCGCCTGCCTTCACGCCAACCAGCTGCTCTTCGAAGCCGGGGATGAACGAGCCGGAGCCCAGCGTCAGCGGGTAATCCTCGGCAGCGCCGCCTTCAAAGGCTTCGCCGTCGACCTTGCCAACGAAGTCGATCACGATCTGATCGCCGTCCTTGGCCTTGGAGCCTTTCTTGCGATCTTTGAAGTCCTGCGCGGTTTCGGCAAGGTTCGCCAGCGCTTCGTCAACCGACGCGTCGTCGGCCTTGGCCACCAGCTTTTCGATCTTGATGACGGAAAAATCGACTTCGGGGACCTCGGGCAGCGCCTCGTAGGACATCACGACATTGATGTCGTCGCCTTCTTTCCAGTCCTCGTCCGTCATCTTGACGTCGGGCTGCAGCGCGGGACGGTCGCCGCTGTCTTCAAAATGCTTGTTCATGGCGCCGTCGATGGCCTCTTGCATCGACTCGCCCAGCAGGCGCGGGCCAAACTGCTTTTTCAGCAGCGGCATCGGCACCTTGCCCTTGCGAAAGCCCTTCATCTCGATTTCGGGCTGAGCTTCGGCCAGCTTTTCGTTGACCTTCTCGTCAAGCTCGGCGGCCGTGACAGTGATCGCGTAGGCGCGCTTCAAACCTTCGTTCAGCGTCTCGGTGACCTGCATGGTATTCCTCTTCGGCTCGGGCCCGCAGGAATTGCGGTCGCCCCTGTTCAAAATCTGCGTTCTTCTAAGCACCGAGGCCATGTGGCGCAAGGTGAATCGTGGGGGGATTGGGCATGTTCCTGCCCCATCCGGGGGAATAAGCCGGTGATTGGCGGATCAGACCTTGGATAAGGGCGCCATCCAGCCCAGCGACTCGGCTGTTGGGCCGTTGGGTTTGTACTCGGCGCCAAGCGGCACCGACCAGCCCTTGGCCGCCAGATCGGCAAAGATCATGGCATAGTTCAGCTCGCCCTGATCGGGACGGCCGCGATCAGGGACCGAGGCAAACTGGACGTGGCCAACGATATCCCGCAGATCCGCAAAGCGGGTGGTGATGTCGCCTTCGGTGCGGCCGATGTGGTAGCAGTCGAACATCAGCTTGAGGTTCGGCGCGCCGACCTCGGTGATGATCTGGCGCGCCTGATCCGTTGTCTGAAGGAAATAACCCGGCGCGTCGTGCCGATTCAGCGGCTCGATCAGGATGGTGATCCCCAGCGCGGCAGCGGCACCTGCCGCATGAGACAAATTTTCCGCAAAGGTTTGCGCCGCTTCCGGCCCCGAGGCAAATCCGGCCATGACGTGCACCGCCCCTGCCCCGATCTGCGCGGCATACTCCAGCGCCTGATCAATCGCCGCGCGGGCCTCGGCCTGCCGCCCCGGCAGCGCGGCAAGACCGTTCTCTCCGGGATTGCCGCGCACCGTGTTGATCCCGAGCATCTTAAGCCCGGTGTCGTCCAGCGCGGCCTTTGTCTGTTCCGCCGGTGTTTCATAAGGCCAATGACACTCCACCGCCGCAAAGCCTGCGGATTTGGCGGCGCGAATGGCTTCGGGCAGGCTCATATCCTGCCAGAGAAAGCCGAGGTTGGCGGAAAACTGCGTCATACGTCCCACTCCACGTTGAATTCGGTCACGACGGCCTGAATTTGCTCAGCCGTCAACGCCCGCGCCTGCGTGCCGCGCAACAGCATCGCCAGCTTGGCGGTTTCTTCAAGCTCTTCTACCGCGTTGCAGGCGGCCTCGACATCCTTGCCCGCCACCACCGGCCCGTGGTTGGCCAGCATCACCGCCGTGCGTTTGCCCGCCAGCCCGCGCACCGCCTCGCCCATGGCTGGATCGCCCGGCAAAAAGAAGGGCAGCAGCTTGACCTTGCCAAGCTTCATCAAGGCATAGGGCGTCAGCGGCGGCAAAAAGTTGTCTTCATCGACATCCGGCAGCATCGACATGGCGACCGAGTGGCATGAATGCAGATGCACAACTGCCCCCGCCGTGCTGCGCGTGTCGTAAAACGCCGAATGCAGCGGCATTTCCTTGGTCGGCTTGTCGCCAGAGATCAACCGCCCCGAGGCGTCAAAGCGCGACAGGCGCGCCGGATCAAGACGGCCAAAGCTGGTGCCCGTGGGCGAGACCAGCAGCCCTCCGTCCTCGGTCCGGGCCGAGATATTGCCGGTGCTGCCGTGCGTCAGCCGCCGGTCGAACAATGACTTGGCCAGCAGGCAAATCTGTTCGCGCAGCGCCGCCTCGCTCATGCGGCACCTGACAGTTGCTTGTTCGCCTTGGCAAAGAAATCCTCGGCGCCGAAATTGCCGGATTTCAGTGCCACAACCAGATCGGGCCGGGCGCGCAGGGCCGGCACGCCCGGGTCGATTTCGGGGCCAATCTCGAGCCTGTCGAGCGCCAACCCCTCGACGATCGCGCCAGAGGTTTCGCCCCCCGCGGTGATCACCCGTGTCGCGCCGCCAGCGACGCACAGGCGCGCCACTTCGGCAAAAAAGCCTTCCAGCGCTTCGGACGCCGTTTCGCGGCCAAAACGCGCCTGCACGTCTTTGACCACCTCGGGATCGGCGGAACTGTAGACCAGCGGCAGCCCATCGGCGCCCATCGCCCAATCGGCAATCTCAAGCGCGGAAAGCCGTTTTTCGATCACATCGGCGGCTATGATCTCGCGGCTGGGGTTGGTCTTTTTGTGCAAGTTTACTTGAGCGCGCGTCGCGATCGAACAGGATCCGGACAGTGCCACGGCGCGCCCCGCCTGCCCCTGCCACGGCACCGCCTGCGCGCTGCAGCCGAAATTCGCCGGCAGCCCAAGCGCCACGCCCGAACCACCGGTGATCAAGGGCAAACCGTTCGCGGCGCGGCCAATCTCGATCAGGTCTTCGTCGCGAATGGCATCCACCACGATCAGCCGCTTGCCCGCCGCATGCTGCGCGTTCAACGCGTTGGCAATCGCCTCGGCCCCGGCAAAGACATCACTGGCCGCTACATGGCCGACCTTGAAGCTTGTCTGCGGCGCCAGCCAACGGCGCAGGTCCGGGTCGGTCATCGGCGTCAACGGATGGTTCTGCATCCCGCTTTCGTTCAAAAGCTGGTCCTTGACGAACAAATGCCCCTGATAGACCGAGCGCCCGGTGCCCGGAAAAGCCGGACATACGATGACCTGATAGGCGTTCAGCGCCTTGGCCAAAGCCTCGGCCACCGGACCGATATTGCCCTTCGGGGTGGAATCGAAGGTCGAGCAATATTTGAAAAAGATCTGCTCGCACCCCTGCGCCCTTAGCCACTCCAAGGCGGTAAGCGATTGTGCGACCGCCTCGCCCGGATCAATGGAGCGCGATTTCAGCGCCACCACACCGGCCTGCACATCATTGCTGGCGGGGCCTTCCGGCACGCCGGTATATTGCACCGTCTTCATGCCGCCCTTGGCCAGCGTGTTGGCCAGATCAGAAGACCCCGTGAAATCGTCTCCAATGCAGCCCAGTTTCATGCGTCATCTCCCGGCAAGGTGATCCCCGAATTGCGTGCATAAACCTTGGCCACGGCGGCGTCATCCTCGCCGCCCAGCCCCATGCCCTGCGCCGCAAGGTATTGCTGCATGGCCGCGGCAGTGATCGGCGCGCCGAATTTCGCGGATTTGGCGATGTCCAGCACGATGCCCAGATCCTTGGGCCAGATATTGACCGAGGAATGCGGCGTGTAATCGCCCGCCACGATATGCGGCGCGCGGTTCTCCAGCATCCAGGACGTACCGGCGCATTTGCTGATGACTTCGACGAACTGCTCGGGGGCGACCCCCTGGGTCATGCCAAAGGTCAGCGCCTCGGCCATGGCAGCGATGTGCACACCGGCCAAAAGCTGATTCACCGCCTTCATGGCGCTGCCCGCCCCGGCGCTGTCTCCCAGTTCGAACACCGTCTCGGCGGTGGCTTCAAGCACCGGGCGCGCGGCGGCAAAGGCTTCGGCTGTGCCCGAGGCCATGACCGACAGTTGCCCGTTTGCTGCCTTGATCGAACCACCCGAAATCGGCGCGTCCAGATAAAGCACACCCTGCTCGGCGCAGCGTGCCTCCATCGACCGGGCGAAGTCCGGCGGAACGGTGGCGCAGGCCATGACGGCTGCCCCCTTGCGCAGCTGCGAGACCACGCCCGCCGCCCCAAAGAGGACATCTTCGGTCTGCGCCGCATTCAGCACCACAACGACCACCACATCCAGACCTGCGGCAACCTCGCTCAGCCCGCCCGCCGCACCGCCGTCGCTGGTAAAACGCGCTTCGGCGGCGGGATTCACGTCAAAGCCATGGGTCGGCAATCCGGCCTTCAGGCAGGACGAAGCCATGCCATACCCCATGGAGCCAAGGCCAATCACTGCGGTCTTTGTGTCAGCGGTCACGTCACAATCCTTTTCATTCTATTCGCGGCAAACTGGCGGCGATTGTTAACGTTCTCAGTGCGAAGAATTACCGGGCGAGTCAATCATGCGCAACATCGCCCAAGACCAAGACCGCAGGCCAAGTCGATCGGCCGTATCATCCGAATTTTGAAAAAATGGTGCGGGTGGAGGGACTTGAACCCCCACGCCTTGCGGCGCCAGAACCTAAATCTGGTGCGTCTACCAATTTCGCCACACCCGCATCCGGCCCGGAAAACCACCGGGCAGGACGCTATCTAGCAAAGCATTTGCATAAGCGCGAGAGGAAAATTCGGTACAAATTGAAGTCATCGAATTCCCAGAATGGACGCCGCTTTTACGCATTCTTGCCACATTTGGGCGGAAATAAGGGCACAGACAAGATGACAGGATGATCGACCATGGACCTTCAGCCCCTTGAGCACGCTTCCAAGACCCTCGAAGCCCGCCACGTCGCGGCCGAGGATGGGCGCAACGCGCTGACCGCCGGCACCGTGGTGCTGACGCTGGACGGCGCCCTGCCGGTCGAATTCATCGCCGAGGGCGACAAGGTCATCACCCGCGACAGCGGCATCGCCATCGTCCGCCAGGTGCGTCGCACAAAGGTCCAGATGAAAACCGTGGCCATCAAGGCTGGCTCGCTGGGCAACACCCGCCCGGATCGCGACGCTGTCCTGCCCGCCGCACAGGAAATCCTGATCCGCGACTGGCGCGCCGAAGCGCTGTTCGGCGCATCGCAAGCCTTGGTCCCGGCTTCGCGCCTTGTGGATGGCGAATACATCCGCGACATCGGCACGCGCGAGGTTGAAGTCGTCGAACTGATCTTCGACGCCCCCCACATTCTTTACGCAGACGGTCTGGAAGTGGCCTCGGCAAAGTCAGAGCTGACCGCCTGACCTCAAAAAACTGCGATCTTGTTCAGCTGGGCGGACCACACGGTCCGCCTTTTGCGTTTAGGGGGCTGCCTCAACTATGGCCGGAAAGACTCAATGGAGGAGTTTTTCCGGTATGGCACCAGAAATCGACGCGACTTGGGCACATTCCTGCCTTAATCCTTGATCAAAAAAAGAGGCAGACAAGATGACAGGAACGACAAAAATGAACCTCCAAGCGCTTGAAAAACCGGCCAAGACCCTCGAAGCCCGCCACCTCGCGGCCGAGGATGGGCGCAACGCGCTGACCGCCGGCACCGTGGTGCTGACGCTGGACGGCGCCCTGCCGGTCGAATTCATCGCCGAGGGCGACAAGGTCATCACCCGCGACAGCGGCATCGCCATCGTCCGCCAGGTGCGTCGCACCAAGGTCCAGATGAAAACCGTGGCCATCAAGGCTGGCTCGCTGGGCAACACCCGCCCGGACCGTGACGCTGTCCTGCCCGCCGCACAGGAAATCCTGATCCGCGACTGGCGCGCCGAAGCGCTGTTCGGCGCATCGCAGGCTCTGGTTCCGGCCTCGCGCCTTGTGGATGGCGAATTCATCCGCGACATCGGCACGCGCGAGGTTGAAGTCGTCGAACTGATCTTCGACGCCCCCCACATTCTTTACGCAGACGGTCTGGAAGTGGCCTCGGCAAAGTCAGAGCTGACCGCCTGACCTCAAAAAACTGCGATCTTGTTCAGCTGGGCGGACCACACGGTCCGCCTTTTGCTTTACAACTCCAAAGCGCGAAAAACTTTGGGCAGTTCTTCCGGCAAATCCTCGGCAATCAGGCCGGGGCCAAATGATCGCGCGCATTCGACGTGCAGCCAAGCGGCGGTTTCGGCCGCCCGCATCGGGGAAAACCCGCGCGCCAAAAGCCCGGTGATGAAACCTGCCAGAACATCGCCTGAACCGGCGGTCGCCAGCCAGGGCGCTTTGCGATCGTAGACTGCAGCATTCACGCTGCACCGCCCATCCGGCGCAGCGATCACCGTGTCGGGGCCTTTGAATAGCACCACACAACCTGCCCGGGCAGCCGCCGCGCGCGTGGCATCCACCTTGGAACAGGCGGGGCCTTTGGTCGCCGGAGCGTTGAGTTTCTCAGAGATATCCGGGAAAAGCCGGGCGAATTCGCCCGCGTGGGGCGTCAGGATGCAACTCTCGTGCAGCAAGTCAAACAGTGTCTCGGGGGCCTCTGCAAATGCGCTCAAAGCATCCGCGTCCAGCACCGTGGGGCGGGGCTGCGCCCCGCCTTGCCCCAAGATCACAGGGACCAAAGCGCGTGCCCGCCCCAACCCCAGCCCCGGCCCAAGGCACGGCGCATTCAGGCGCTTATCCTTCAGAACCTCGACAAGCGCATCGCCATCCTCCACCCGCCGCAACATCAAAGCGGTGATCTGGCAAGCCACCTCCATCTGCGCCGCCCCCGGCACGCCCAGCGTCACAACCCCTGCGCCGATGCGCAAAGCCCCGCGCGCGGCGAGACGGGCAGCCCCGGTACGCCCTGCCCCACCGGACAGGATCAAGGCGTGGCCATAAGAGTATTTATGACGCCAAAAATCGGCCTTCCCAATGTCCCCGGGACGTTCGGCCAATCGAACGAAAGACTTTTGTGGAACTTGCGACCCAAGCCCGATCCCCTTGACCACCAGCTTGCCACAGACATCCGGGCCATCCTCAAGAAAGTGGCCAAGTTTTGCCATGTGAAAGCTGACCGTCAGATCAGCACGAAAATGCGCTAACTGCGTGTCAGCAGATTCCAACACTTTGCCGCTGTCCGAACATAGGGCGGAGGGAATATCCACCGCGACATACCTTTCGGTTTCGCGGCACGACCTTTCAAAGGGCCAGATAGCGAGGCGCAATTTGGTCAGGATTCTGGCCAATTCACCCTCGACCGGGCGGGTCAACCCTGTCCCGAAAAGGGCATCAACGTAAAGGTCACGATGCTTTTCATTTGCGTCGGGAAAGCCTTCATTCGTCAGCGAAAGAACGCGATCCTGCTCTTGCCAACGATCATGGTTTATCTTCGCATCCGGCGGCAGCCGCTCAGGATCGCCGTAAAGAAAAACCTCTACCTCCCACCCCCGCTCGCGCAAAAGCCGCGCCACGACAAACCCGTCGCCGCCGTTATTGCCCGGCCCGCAGAGCACCACGACGCGGTGCGCGCCCTGCCCAAGCTCGGGCCATTCCTCAAAAACCGCCTCGACCACGCCAGCCCCGGCGCGTTCCATGAGTTCCAAACCGGTCACGGCGCCGGAGTCGATCGCCGCCTGTTCGATGGCCCGCATCTGCGCCGCTGTCAGAAGTTCCGTCATTAACCACTCCCGATTCAATTTCGATTAATTTTCGGGCTATCTGCCTAAATTTTAACCTTGCCAAAATTTTCAGCACTTTCCTCAGCCGCAGAATGGCCCTATCCGATTGTGGCCGCCAGACAGAAATGTTCTGCACAGGTCCAAACGAATGACGAGGAGACAGGAAGGCCATGAAAAAGATCGAAGCGATCATTAAGCCGTTCAAACTCGACGAAGTGAAAGAAGCACTTCAGGACGCAGGCATTCAAGGCCTGAGCGTTGTCGAGGTCAAAGGCTTCGGCCGTCAAAAAGGCCACACGGAATTGTACCGTGGGGCCGAATATGTGGTCGACTTCCTGCCAAAGGTTAAGATCGAGACCGTGCTGGACGATGACCAGGTTGAAGGCGCGATCGAGGCCATCGTGAACGCGGCAAAGACCGACAAGATCGGCGACGGCAAGATTTTTGTCAGCCCGGTCGAACAGGCGATCCGCATCCGCACCGGCGAATCCGGCTCGGACGCCCTGTAAGACAGCACCAATCCACAGTTAAGAATAACCAACCAAGGGAATAGCGATATGAGCGCAAAAGACCTGCTCAAACTGATCAAGGACGAGGACGTCGCATATGTCGACATCCGTTTCACTGATCCGCGTGGAAAACTCCAGCACGTGACCGTGATGGAAAGCGAAGTCGACGAGGACTTCCTTGAAGATGGCTTCATGTTTGACGGCTCTTCGATTGCTGGCTGGAAGTCCATCGAAGCTTCGGACATGAAACTGATGCCAGACTGCGACAGCGCCTACATCGACCCCTTCTATGCCGAGAAAACCGTCTGCGTGCATTGTTCGGTCGTCGAGCCCGACACCGGCGAATCCTACGGTCGCGACCCGCGCGGCACCGCCGAAAAGGCCGAGGCTTATCTCAAGTCTTCCGGCATCGGTGACGTGTCCTACTGGGGCCCCGAAGCGGAATTCTTCCTGTTTGACGACGTGCGCTATTCGAACACCATGAACAAGGTGTCCTTCGAAGTGGACGCACTGGACGCGGCATGGAACAGCGGCACCGAGTACGAGATGGGCAACACCGGCCACCGTCCGGGCATCAAGGGCGGCTATTTCCCGGTCAACCCGATCGATGACGGTCAGGACATTCGTTCGGAAATGCTGAGCACGATGAAGCGCCTCGGCATGAAGGTCGACAAGCACCACCACGAAGTGGCCTCCTGCCAGCACGAGCTTGGCCTTGTGTTTGGCACGCTGACCAAGCAGGCGGACGAACTTCAGAAGTACAAGTACGTCGTGCACAACGTCGCACAGGCCTATGGCAAGTCGGCCACTTTCATGCCCAAGCCGATCTACGGCGACAACGGCACCGGCATGCACTGCAACATGTCGATCTGGAAAGACGGCAAGCCGCTGTTCGCAGGCGACAAATACGCCGACCTGAGCCAGGAAGCGCTGTATTTCATCGGCGGTATCCTGACCCACGCCAAGGCGCTGAACGCCTTCACCAACCCGTCCACCAACAGCTACAAGCGCCTGATCCCCGGCTTCGAAGCTCCGGTTCTGCGCGCCTATTCCGCAAGCAACCGCTCGGGCTGCGTGCGTATTCCGTGGACCGAGAACCCCAAGGCCAAGCGCGTCGAAGCGCGTTTCCCCGATCCGGCGGCAAACCCCTACCTGTGCTTTGCAGCGCTCCTGATGGCCGGCCTCGACGGCATCAAGAACAAGATCGATCCGGGCGAAGCCATGGACAAGAACCTCTACGATCTGCCAGCAGAAGAGCTGGCCGGAATCCCGACGGTTTGCGGATCGCTGCGCGAAGCGCTGGAAGAGCTGCAAAAAGACATGGACTTCCTGCTGGCCGGTGACGTGTTCACCAAAGACCAGATCGACGGCTACTGCGATCTCAAGATGGAAGAGATCGAGCTTTACGAGCACACGCCGCACCCGGTTGAGTATGGCATGTACTACAGCTGCTGATCTTTTCAGCCGCACTCATGCGAAGGGGCGCCCGTTCGGGCGCCCCTTTTGCGTTTCCGGCCTTGGATCTTTGCCTGCCCCGGTTTGGGGGAGTTTTCCAACCAAATTCCCCCTTTACGAAGTCCACGCAATCAACCGCAACAATCTGTGTCCCACAAGCGACTTACTGCAGAGCTGGAAACGACCAATTTAAATGAATATGACAAAGCCCCTGATTTCGGGCAAATCACGGCCCAATGTCTAAACTTATCCTTAAACGCGGCCTGTCAGATGCTCTGGATCGCGGCAGGAAGGCGGCAACTCACCGTGATTCATGGCCCTTTCGCCAAATTCAACGCCGCGCGCGGCGAAGATTTCCGCGTCGCCTCGCTGGCCATGGCGCTTGGCGGGTTCTTCCTTGCGCTGAACACCTCGGGAGCCATGGCCGCCGCCAACGTCTTTTGATCCGGGTCGCGAGGCCCGCACCGGCCGTCTGAGTGCGGTCGAAGGGGCGCGACAAAGCAGGAATTCCCTCTTGGAAGTTACACACCAAAGCGGCTAACCTCATGGTTAACGTATTTTGTGACCGGAGACTTCAATGCGCCGTTTTCTTACCGCCCTTTGCCTGACAGCCCTGACCGCTGCACCGGCCTTTGCCGCAAGCTGTGGCAACAACAAGTCAGGCTTTGAGCCCTGGAAAAAAGAATTTGCCGCCGAGGCGCAGCGCGCCGGGGTTGGCCAGCGCGGCATAAGTGCCCTGATGAACGCAAGCTATTCCACCAAGACCATCAACGCGGACCGCAACCAGAAAGGCGTGAAGTACAGCTTTGACAAGTTCGTCAAGATCCGCCTTGGCTCGCTTGACGGGTTCGCATCTGGCGGCCGCAAGCGTCTTGCCCGCAATGCCAATTTTTATGCCTCCCTGGAAAAGCGTTTTGGCGTCCCCGGCGGTGTCTTGATCGCCATTCACGGGATGGAGACAGGTTATGGCCGCAACATGGGCTCGGAACCGGTGGTCAATTCGATCCTGACCGTGGCCTATGACTGCCGCCGTGCTTCCTTCTTTACCCCGCATGCAATTGCTGCACTCAAGATGGTGGATCGCGGTATGTTGGCCCCCGGCCAAAAAGGCGCCTTCCACGGAGAACTGGGCCATACGCAATTCCTTCCGGGCAATGCCATGCGATATGGCGTCGACGGCAATGGCGACGGGCGCGTGGATTTCTATAACGAGGCCGACGCGCTGGCCTCGACCGCCAATTTCTTGCGCCAGAAAGGTTGGAAGCCGGGTCAAGGCTATCAACCGGGCGAGTCGAACTTTCGCGTTTTGAATGAATGGAATGCGGCAACGGTTTACCAACAAGCCATCGCTGCGGCGGGAATCCGCATCGATAAGTAACCATTTTCTCATCAATGGGACGATGATCAGGAGATTGTTCGCAAACTCCTGATTAATAAAGTTAACGGCGTCAAACATTTACCCAAATTACAATGCAATCTTTTCTTCATCAGAGCAAACTCAGCCTGACGAGGAACCAGAAATGCGCACATATGACCAACCATACGCCGGATTGATTCTTCCCGATGAGAGGGGCCTCGATATTGCCCCTTATCTGGATGCCTGCCAGCAGGTTCTGGCACGCCTCGACCCTCGGCCCGTCGGCGTCCCCAAACGTTCAGCCCGGCGGCAGGCGGTTTTGGGCGATTACTATGGGCTGCGTGTTCAAGCTCAGCCCGACAGCCCCTTCGGCCCCCGCATCCTGATCGAGCTCATCACCCGCGACGGCGAAACCCCGGATGAGGAAAAAGCCGCCCGTATCCTGTCAGACACGGTGCTGGCCGCACTGCATCACTCGCCCGCTGACACCATCGAATGGTATTCCCCCGATACGCTGATGGATACCGACGACTTTATTCGCCTGCGCAGCTATGTCTCGCCGCATCGCGAAGCAGCCCCGGCCCTTCCCCAAGACACAGCCGTTCACGCGGTCGAGGAATTGCTGCAGGAACAGTCCAACTACACACAAGACGACCAACTGGACGCGCCGGACGAGTACATCCCGTCCGAAGAACAACTGGCCACGCGCGATCTGCGCGCCTTGCTGTCAGAACCCGATGACGTGCCGGAAAAAACGCCCTACAACCCACTGGAGCGGCTGCGCGAAAAGATGGAAACCAAAGACGCCGAAGAAATTCGCATGGGCACTGCCGGCTGGATGATGTCCGGTCTACTGGCGGTGATCTGCTTTCCTATGGCCGTCGTTGTCTGGATCACGTCGCTGCGTCGCGGCATGGATTTCCGCCTTACGACGCAGGTTCTTTCGGTGACCATGTTGTTTGTCGCGCTGCAAAACAGCAGCCGGCTTCACCTCATGCTGGATCACGTCCTGCGCTAAGACTGGCGCGGGCCAGAACATAGGTGTGAATGGAAAACACCACGGCCCCGCTGACCGGCAGTCGTATCAGGCTTTGGCGTTCGCTGCGCATGTAAGGCGCGCTGGCCGGGTCCACAGGGATGCGCCGATCGCTTGAGCCGCGAGGGTGGAACAGATCTGGCTCGGCGTACCAGAGCGCGTTGAACCGCCACAGCGGTCGCCCCACCTGAATGCCGTCGAACAGCCTCTGAACGCGTTTTGCGATGCTTGCGTCGTACGATGCCACCGGGTCATGAATGCCGATCAGCGGGCGTCCGGCCTTTTCCGCCAGCATCCAACTGGCCGGAAAACACAACAAAGCGCCGCGCAAGACGTGTTCATCGCCTTCTTTCACCAACAGACAGAAATCCTCTTGCACCAGATGGCCCAGAGTGCCGAGCGGATCGGACCAGTCGGGTTGAACCCGGCGACCATCGGGGCACAGCACCGTGTCGCCATCTCGCGCGAAGCCTTGCGGCAGGGCTTTGAGAACCTCGCTCAATAGTTCCTCGGCGACGGGCTGGGCTTGCGGATCCAGCCACAGAACCTTGCCCCGCGCCTCGCTCAAAAGCCTTGCCTTTTCAGCCAATTGACCGGCATAGGCGTCATTGATCTGCAGCCAGCCTTCGGGACCAACCGGGGTGATCCCCGGCAAGGGACGCGGGGCAAGCGGATCATGCGGGATGGTGTTGTTCAGGATCATGGCCGCAGCGTGATCCAAGGCCGCCCGCTCTGCAAGGCCCAAGGCCAAAGCCTGACGCGACGGCGCAAAAACGACGCCAAATCGCGTCGCAAACTGGCGCGCCGTTGGTTGCCCGGCTTGCCACGCTTACGCAAAGCGAGGGCTGACCATGAACAAGCATTTCCGCGATTTCCGCAAGATCGATCCGACGCGCGGCGCCATGTTGGGCGACAACACCCCAAACAATTCCGACCGGATCGAAATCGGCCCAACCCGCCTGGCCTATGGCGAATGGGCGGCGGCCGGGCTTGAACTGCCCGATCTTCAGGAAATGCGCCGCTACCGCTGGCAACGACTGGTCGATCATATCAATGCGCGCGACTATGCCGGGCTGCTGGTCTTTGATCCGCTGAACATCCGCTACGCCACGGACAGCACCAATATGCAGCTGTGGAACACCCATAATCCGTTTCGCGCGGTGCTGGTCTGCGCAGACGGTCACATGGTGATCTGGGACTACAAGAATGCGCCGTTCCTGTCGTCGTTCAACCCGCTTGTGCGCGAGGTCCGCTCTGGCGCAGACCTGTTCTATTTCGACCGGGGCGACAAGGTGGATGTGGCCGCAGATGTCTTTTCCAACGACATTCGTATCCTGCTGGAGGAGCGCGCCCCGGGCAACCGACGCCTCGCGGTGGACAAACCGATGATCCACGGGCTGCGCGCCCTCGAAGCGCAGGGTTTGCAGGTCATGGAGGGCGAAGAGCTGACGGAAAAGGCGCGCTCGGTGAAAGGCCCGGACGAAATTCGCGCCATGCGCTGCGCCTCGAACGCCTGCGAAGCGGCGGTCGCCGAGATGGAGCGCTTTGCCCGCGCGCAGGTGCCTTTGGGCCAGACCTCTGAGGATGACATCTGGGCCGTGCTGCACGCCGAGAACATCCGCCGCGGCGGCGAATGGATCGAGACCCGCCTGCTGACCTCGGGGCCGCGCACCAACCCGTGGTTTCAGGAATGCGGGCCAAGGATTGCCCGGAACAACGAGATCGTCGCCTTCGACACGGATCTGATCGGAAGTTACGGAATTTGCGTTGATATTTCCCGCACCTGGTGGATCGGCGACCGCCCTCCACGCCCCGACATGGTGGATGCCATGCAGCACGCGCACGAGCACATCATGACCAACATGCAGATGCTGCGCCCCGGCGTGAACATCGAAGATCTGTCCCGCAACACGCATGTCCTGCGCCCGGAGTTTCAAGCCGGGAAATACGGCTGCCTGATGCACGGGGTTGGGCTTTGTGACGAATGGCCTCTGGTCGCCTATCCCGACAAGATGGTTCCCGGCGCCTTTGATTACGAGCTCGAAGCCGGGATGGTCCTTTGTGTCGAGGCTCTGGTTTCACCCGAGGGGGGTGACTTTTCGATCAAGCTGGAGGAACAGGTGTTGATCACCGATGACGGCTTTGAAAACCTGACCCGCTATCCTTTTGACGCGGCTTTGATGGGATATGGCGCGTCCTGAACCGGTCTCGGCTAGGGCCGTTTTATGACCGCCCAAAGCCCGTGATGGTCCGAGCCCAACTTCGGCAAAGGGCGCAGGCGCTGCCCTTTGCCTTGTGGCGCCAGCACATGGTCGATCTCGATCGGCAGGCCGATCCCCGGCAGCGAAAACGTCTTTACATAGCGCCCAACCCGCTTTGTCCGCGTGGCCTCGGCCACTCGGGCAAGCGTATGTGACCACGCCACGGAGTTGAAATCCCCACCAAGGATCACTGGCCCCTCAAGCGCGCGCAACTCGGGCAACAGGCTGGCCACCTGCTGCGCCTGATCGTAGGGCCAGGGCCAGGTCAGATGCAGCGACACCAGCCAGATCGGAGCGCCGCCCAGATCCACCTGCGCCGCCGCAAAACCATCGCGCCCCGAGCAGCGCGTGCTGCCTTCGATCAATGGGTGACGCGAGAGAACCGCCTCTCCCAACTCAGGCCCAAACGGGCAATGATGCTGATAAGGGTAAAGCGGGCGAAGTGCGTCGAGCAGGGCAAGGTTTTTCTCAGACACTTCTTGCAGCGTCAGAAAATCCGGGCGTGCGGCGCGCACCGCCGCCAACCAGGCATCGTATTCGGTTCGGTTCCACAGCAGGTTCTGTTGATACAGCGTCAGTCCCTCCCCCATGGTGGTCGGCCACCAGACATGCGGCAGCAGCCCCAGCATCGCCAGCCCCGCCAGGGGCCAGCGCAGTTTGCGCGGCCACATACTCCAGATCACCGCAAGCGCGAAAAGCAGCAAGAACGGCACACGAAACACCGCCAGCGCATCGCCCGCCGGGTGAAGAGCGCCGCCAAAGCCTGCCAAGATCAGGGCGCCCAGCACTACTGAAACAAGCTTCACCAAATGTGGTCTCCCTCTCACCTTGCCGTGACAGCGCCCCGCGCTGCCCTTGCGCATTGCGCCATCGCCCGTCACCTATGGAGCACCGCCCCTTAACATTCGGCTAGTACAATGCGCACAGAACGTCTTAGCTTTCCCGGCCATTCCGGCGCCACTCTGGCGGCCCGCCTCGACATGCCGCAAGGTCCGCATCTTGCCACAGCGCTTTTTGCCCATTGTTTCACCTGCGGCAAGGACATCCCGGCGGCCAAGCGCATTTCGGCGCGGCTTGCGGCCATGGGCATCGCCGTGCTGCGCTTTGACTTCACAGGCCTTGGACATTCCGAAGGCGAGTTCGCGAATACCACCTTCACCTCCAACGCCGCCGATCTCGAGGCCGCCGCCGCCCATCTGGAAGAAATCGGCATGCCGCCAAGCCTGCTGATCGGCCATTCTCTGGGCGGGCTTGCGGTGCTTCAGGCCGCCTCCCGGATCGCATCGGTGCGCGCGGTGGTCACCATCGGAACTCCCTTCGATCCCGCCCATGTGACCGACCATTTCGGCGCACAGCTTGAAGCCATCCAGTCCGAAGGCCGCGCGCAGGTTTCGCTGGGCGGGCGCCCTGTGACCATTGGCCATGACTTTGTGAAGGACGTGCGCAATCAGGACTTGGCCCCCACCATCGCCGGGTTGAAACGGGCCCTGTTGGTGCTGCATGCGCCGCGCGACGAGATTGTCGACATCTCAAACGCGACCAAGATCTTCACCGCTGCCAAACATCCCAAAAGCTTTGTCACGCTGGACGAGGCCGATCACCTGATCAGCGCGCCGCGCGATGCCGAATACGCCGCCGAGGTGATCGCCGCATGGGCCGGGCGTTACCTGGATCTGGCACCGCCCGCGCCGCCAATCGGTGCCCCCGAGGGCATTACTCGCGTCTCCGAAGCCGATCCTAGCGGCTTTTTGCAGGACATCCAGAACGGGCCACATCACCACGCCCTTGCTGATGAACCCAGGGCCTATGGCGGCACCAATCGCGGCATGTCGCCTTACGGCTTTCTGGCGGCAGGTCTGGGCGCCTGTACCTCGATGACCATCCGCATGTACGCACGGCGCAAGGGCTGGCCACTCACCCATGTCTGCGTTGACGTCACCCACGACAAGCTGCACGCGCAGGACGCCGGAACCGGGGCCGAAACCCGCATCGATGCCTTTACCCGCCGCATTACCCTGAGCGGTGCTCTGAGCGATGACCAACGCACGCGGCTTTTGGAGATCGCGGACAAATGCCCGGTGCACAAGACCCTCGAAAAAGGCGCAACGATCAAGACCGAGTTGACAAGCTAAAGCCCAAGTGGCGCACGTTCTGCTGCTTCACCTTGTTCCAAATACCCAAAAAACAACGTCGTTAAACAGCAAAAGGCCGGGTACAAAGACCCGGCCTTTTCCAATGTTTGCAATCAGGGTTTCCCCTTTGGGCTTAGCCGCGGGCGCGGCCAACCAGTTTCCATGCGGCGGGCAGAACCAGCGCGGCCAGAACCAGCTTGAGCACGTCACCCATCACAAAGGGGGTCAAGCCCCACTGCAGGATCGGCTTGTCCCAGCCGTAGAGCATCCCCAGCCAGATCAGGCCCGGCACATAGATGATCACGTTGCCCAGCAGCATGGCACCCGCCATTTTACCAGCCGTGCGATCCCAGCCCGCACGGGCCAGAACGCCCAGCATGACAGTTGCCAGCACGTAGCCGACCAGATAGCCGCCAGTGCCGCCCATCATGTACTCAAGCCCGAAGGCCTCGGCCGAAGAGCCTGCGAACACGTCAAAGCCAAGAGCGCCTACGATCATGTAGCCAAGAATGGTCACCAGTCCCAGACGGGCGCCATAGGCCGCGCCCAGCGTCAGCACGGCAAAGGTCCCCATGGTCATTGGCACGGGCCACATCGGCACCTTGATTTTTGCGGCCAGTGCCAGAATGGCAATGCCCATCACAACCAAAGCAACCTGCTTGACGCGCAGCGCAACGCCTTCATTCGCGCCAAAGGCCTCGGCCAGCACATTGCGGTTCATCGTGAGGTTCATGTCGTCCCCCTTCATCCTGAAATTGTTCTCTAGTGTTCTGCCTCAAGCCCCATGCTATCGCAAGCCTGCTTGCGCATTGCGGGTCAACAAATTTGCAAAACGCGTATTTGCAATTGCAAACCCGGCGCCAATTTGGGCGGCAGAAGAGCACAAACATAACGATACCAGGATGTATAAAACACAACCACAAGCTTACTTCAGGGTTGTATGGTAGTCCAGTCTCGGACAGGCTGGTGACCAAGCGCCGCCTGCCACCTCGAACAACCGTGGAAAAATCAACTTATGCCGATCCAAGCCCATGTCGTCGACAATTCAAGGCTTCTGTGCGTCCGCTTCAGCGGAGAACCAAACGGTGATGAAATACTGGGCATGGCAAAGCACCTCACCGCGCTTCCCGGATATTGGCCGGGCATTCCGGAGCTGGTGGATTCGTCGCGCGTCCTGAGCACGGATCTGGATTATGCTTCGATGCGGGCCGTGGTTCGCGCGGCCATCGACAAGGACAAAGGCCTGACCACCACAAAGCGGATCAGTTTTTTCGCGCCGGATGACACCAATTTTGGAATGGCACGGATGTTTTGCACGATCACGGACACGGCGCCGGAACCAATCGAAGCTGGCGCCTTTCGCACCGAAGCGGAAGCACTGGGTTTTGTCGGCCGGATTGAAACAAGGCTTGCCGAAATTCCCGGCTACGTGGCGGCATTCGGAGGCTGACGGCAGGCTCTCCAACAAAAAGGGGCGCTCCGAAGGAACGCCCCAATTCATGAACTGCGCCCCGGAATTAGGGGATCTTGGTCAGCAGCTCGCCAATCGATTGCTTGGCATCGCCGTAGTACATGCGCGTGTTCTCTTTGTAGAACAGCGGGTTTTCGATCCCGGAATAGCCGGTGCCCTGACCACGCTTGGACACAAACACCTGCTTGGCCTTCCACACTTCGAGAACCGGCATCCCCGCGATGGGCGAGTTGGGATCTTCCTGTGCGGCAGGGTTCACGATGTCGTTCGACCCGATGACGATGACCACATCCGTATCCGGGAAGTCTTCGTTGATCTCGTCCATCTCAAGCACGATGTCGTAAGGCACCTTGGCTTCGGCAAGAAGCACGTTCATGTGCCCGGGCAGACGGCCTGCAACGGGGTGGATCGCGAAACGCACGGTCTTGCCCTGCGCGCGCAGCTTGCGCGTCAGTTCAGCGACGTTCTGCTGCGCCTGCGCCACGGCCATGCCGTAGCCCGGCACGATCACAACGCTGTCCGCCTCTTCCAGAGCGGAGGCCACACCATCTGCGTCGATCGACACCTGTTCGCCTTCAACTTCCATCTGCGGGCCGGTGGAGCCACCAAAGCCGCCAAGGATCACCGAAACGAACGAGCGGTTCATCGCCTTGCACATGATGTAGGACAGGATCGCACCGGACGAGCCGACCAGCGCGCCGACCACGATCAGCAGGTCATTGCCCAGCGTGAAACCAATCGCCGAAGCCGCCCAGCCCGAATAGCTGTTGAGCATCGAGACAACCACCGGCATGTCGGCGCCGCCGATGCCCATGATCAGGTGATAGCCGATGAAGAAGGCAAAGACCGACATCAGCAGCAAGGCCCAGAAGCCCGCGCCGTTGAGGTAGGCAATCAGCAGCAGGAACGACAGGATCGCCGCGCCGAGGTTCAGCATATGCCCGCCGGGCAGTTTTTTCGCCGACGAGGTCAGCTTGCCCGCCAGTTTGCCAAAGGCCACGACCGATCCGGTAAAGGTCACCGCACCGATAAAGACGCCTAGGAAAACCTCGACCTTGAGAATGGCGATTTCCGCGCCGGTTTTGTGCGACAACACGGCGGCAAAGCCTTTGACGCCACGCTCGTGCATGGCGGCGGCAATGCCGGTCTCGGTCAGGCCGGCTGGCAACGCGGCCTTGATTTCCATGACCCGGGCCAGCTCGATATGAGCGTTGTAGCCGATGAACACGGCCGCCAGACCCACGAAAGAGTGCAGCGCCGCAACCAGCTGGGGCATTTCGGTCATTTCAACCCGCTTGGCCAGCACCGTACCGACGCCCGCGCCGATCAGCATCGCGATCAGCAAGAAGCCATAGTTGCCGATCCCCGGACCGAAAGTCGTGAACAGCACCGCCAGACCCATGCCGACAATACCGTACCAGACAGCGCGCTTTGCGCTTTCCTGGCCAGACAGCCCGCCAAGGCTGAGGATGAACAGAACGCTCGCGGTAATGGCCGCGGCGGTCACCAATTGATCTCCGAACATATCTAACTCCGCAGCCTTAAGATTTCTGGAACATGGCCAACATGCGGCGCGTCACGAGGAAGCCACCGACAATGTTGATCGTCGCCACAAGCACGGCGATGGTCGACAGGAAGACCACCACACCGCTGCCCGACCCGATCTGAAGCAGAGCGCCCAGAACGATAATGCCGGAAATGGCATTGGTCACGGCCATCAGCGGCGTGTGCAGCGAATGCGCGACCCCCCAGATCACCTGGAAGCCGACAAAGCAGGACAGCACAAAGACGATAAAGTGCTGCATGAACGACGGCGGGGCAACAAGACCAAGCAGCGCCATGACCACGCCGCCAACGACCAGCAAGGTCGCCTGAGACTTGGTCTGCGCCTTGAAGGCGGCCACTTCGGCGGCGCGCTTTTCTTCGGCTGTCAGCTCTTTGGGCTTTTCTTTCTTCTGCGCCGCGATGGCCGCCACTTTCGGCGGCGGCGGCGGGAAGGTGATTTCCCCCTGATAGGCCACGGTCGCGCCACGGATCACGTCGTCTTCCATGTTGTGATTGACCTTGCCGTCCTTCTCGGGCGTCAGGTCGGTCATCATGTGACGGATGTTGGTCGCATAAAGCGTCGAGGATTGTGCCGCCATCCGGCTGGGGAAGTCGGTATAGCCGATGATGGTCACGCCATTGTCGGTCACCACCTTCTGGTCCATCACGGTGCCTTCGACGTTGCCCCCCTTTTCGGCGGCAAGGTCAACGATCACCGATCCCGGCTTCATCGCCTTGACCATGTCCTCAAGCCACAGCTTGGGCGCTTCACGGTTCGGGATCAGCGCCGTGGTGATGACGATATCGACCTCGGGGGCCAATTCGCGGAACTTGGCAAGCTGCGCCTCGCGGAACTCGGGCGAAGAGACCGAGGCATAGCCGCCGGTGGCCGCGCCATCCTGCTGCTCTTCCTCGAAATCGAGATAGACGAACTCGGCGCCCATCGATTCAACCTGCTCGGCCACTTCGGGGCGCACGTCGAATGCATAGGTGATCGCACCAAGACTGGTCGAGGTACCGATCGCCGCCAGACCGGCGACACCGGCGCCAACCACCAGAACCTTGGCTGGGGGCACTTTGCCCGCAGCGGTAATCTGCCCGGTGAAGAACCGGCCAAAGTTGTTGCCCGCCTCGATCACGGCGCGATAGCCAGCGATATTGGCCATCGAGGACAGCGCATCCATCTTTTGCGCGCGGGAAATCCGCGGCACCATTTCCATGGCGATGACATTGGCGCCCTTGGACTTGGCCAATTCCAGACCCTCGGCGTTGCCGCCCGGGTTGAAGAAGGTGATCAGCGTCTTGTCCTTGTTCAGGCGCTTGAGCTCCGTATCCGTGGGGATACGGACCTTGGCGATGATATCCGCCTCTTTCCAAAGCGCGGCGGCGGTGCCGACAACGGTCGCACCGGCGGCCTCGTAATCCGCGTCCGCAAACCCGGCAAGCGCGCCTGCGCTCTTCTCGATCAAGCACTCATAGCCCAGCTTCTGCAAGGCCGTTGCCGAATCCGGGGTCATCGCAACGCGCGCTTCCCCTGCTTCGACTTCCTTTGGCGTCCCAATTTTCACGGTTGTCCCCCTCATTCAGGAAATTTCCACGCCCCTTACGGAACGTCATTTGGCAATCGGTCTACAGTCCTGACCTACCGACCACAAGCTATGCGGCGCGGCCATGTCAGGCATCGCGCGCTGTAGATCACAGGTAACAGGTAAATTAAACCCACCTTCTCGTTTGTTGCGTGTACTTGTGAAACTCAGCAAGAAACTTGCGCCTCAAGCGCGCTTCTTCCGGCTCGATAAAGCGTTTTTCGATAATCCAGACGAAAAGCGGGATCAAAGGCAGGCTCAGCACCGCGTCCCAATACAGGATCATCCCGGCCAAAACGAGCGAATCGCCCAGATAAATAGGGTTGCGAGAACGTTTGAAGATCCCGCTGGTGACCAGCCGTGCGGCCTGCCGATGCGGGATGATCGTGGTCTTGTGCCGGTTCATTTCATAGGCCGCGAGCAGCATCAGAACGAGCCCTGCCCCCACCAGAAGCCCGCCCAAAAGGTCCGCGACGACAGGACCAAAGTTCAATCCCATGGCGTGGTAGGTCTTTTGCCACCAAGCCACAAACAGGCACCCCAGCAACCACACGGGCGGCATATCCAGCCATTTCATCATTGTGCGATATCCTCGATTCTCACAGGCAAGGGCGCTGCGCCCCATTGGCGTATCAGCCCAGGACCATAACGCAACCTGTGCGCCAAGCGTAGGTCGTGGTCAGTCAAACAAGCGCCGCCGCGCGCTGGAACGCGCGTTGCGCAGGCGCGCAAATGTCGAAGGTGTGGGCTGCTGATCTTTTTGCCCGTCAAAAAGACAGCCCTGCCCACCCGCTGTGCGCGCTGGGACGTGCTGGGACGCGTAGCGTTATTCCCACTCCATTTCTTCATAGACGCGGCCGGCATTCTTGGTGGCCAGTTCCTCGAAGGTATCTAGATACTGCCAGCGGTCCTGATCCACGTAATAGGCCTCGGCCAGATCACCGCCCTCGTCGATATGGGCACCAATCTTCTCGCGCAGATCCCGCAGATATCCAACGGTTTCCAACGTCACCATCGCCATATTTGTCGGATGCCCATGTCCGGGGATCACGAAGGTCGCGCCAAGATCGGTGAACGGCCCTTCAAAGGTCTCGATCCAGCAGCTTGTGCAGGTGCCTTCAAAGATTGGCGGCATCCGCTCGTGAAAGGCCATATCGCCGGAAATGACGATGCCCCACTGCGGAATCCAGACCTGCGTGTCACCGGGGTCATGCGCCGGACCAAGATGCAGGGCCTCAAGGGTCACGTCGCCCATCTCGATGACATATTTATCGCTGAAAGAGATGTTCGCAGGCACCACCCGCGTCCCTTCGGCCTTGTCGCGATTGTACCGTTGCATCCCCTGAAGGATGAAATCGCCATCCTCCTCGACCACCGCGATGGCATCTTCATGCGCAAGAATGTCGACGCCAAGATCCGCCCAGTAAGAATTGCCCAATATGGCATGCCCTTGACCGTTCTCATTGATCACCAGCTTCACCGGCTGATCCGTCACCGCCTTGATCTCTTCATGCAGGGCTGCCGCCAGACGCGCGCTTGCACCACCGTTGATCACCACGACCCCGTCGCCTGTCACCACAAAGGACAGGTTGTTGTTGTGTCCGGAGTTCTCGTAGGTCGGCGGCGCCGTCGCCCCGATCGCGGAATAGACCTGCGGGATCACCTGCACCGGCTTGTTGTACAATTCAGACTGCGGATACATGTCCGCGATATCCTCATGCGCCCAGGCCGCGCTTGTCAGCAACGTGCCCGCCAAGACCAAACCCATCTGTTTCATTGTCAGAACCCTCCCTCAAGACGCGCATACATTCGCATACGTGAATGCCTTTGCCAAGAAGCGACAGCCGACGCCTTGTCACAGCCCCACTCTGCGATAGGGTACGGCCAAACTCAGGGAGAAACAGATGCTCACAGGCAAACACGCATTGGTCACCGGTGGCGGCACAGGGATCGGCCTTGCCATCGCGCAGGCCCTCGCCGCGCAAGGCGCAGAGGTCACCATCACCGGCCGCCGTCCCGGCCCGCTCGAGGCCGCAGCAAGCGCCCATATCCATCCTCTCGTCATGGACGTGATGCAGGAAGCTTCGGTCGTCCAAGGCATCGAAGCCGCCGTCAACGCCCGTGGCCCGATCCAGATCTGCGTGCCCAATGCCGGCATCGCCGAGGGCCGCGCCCTGCTGAAAACCGATATGGATTTCTGGCGCCGAATGATGGCCACCAATGTCGATGGCGCGTTCCTGACGATCCGGGAATCCCTCAAATCCATGACCCAGACCGACTGGGGCCGCGTCATCGCCGTGTCCTCCATCGCCGGAATTCGCGGCCTCAAGGGCGCGCCGACCTACACCGCCAGCAAACACGCCCTGCTCGGCCTGATCCGCGCGCTGGCCGCCGATTACGCCACCAAACCCTATACCTTCAACGCGCTTTGCCCGGCCTATGTCGACACCGACATCGTGACCAGCAACGTCACCTCGATCATGAAACGCACCGGCATGGACGAAGCCGCCGCCCGTGATCTCATGGTCGGGGTCAACCCGCATGGTCGGCTGATCGCGCCCGAAGAAGTCGCCGAAGCCGCGCTGTTCCTCTGTGGTGACCACTCCGGAAGCGTCAACGGTCAGGCCATCCAGATCGCAGGCGGCGAAGTCTGACGCCCCGCCAAGCCTTTCACTGGTCCACAAATATCCCGGGGGAGTCGCCAAAGGCGACGGGGGCAGCGCCCCCCGGGCAGGCACCGCCTGCCTGTTGAAAATCCTGCGCGCCGCAGGCGCTCTGCTGCGTCAAACCGCCAAGGCCGCGCCGAACAACCGCGCCAAACGGTCCAGATGCGCCAGATACCCTGCGTAATCCGGTGTCCGCCCGCCGGCCTTGGCCCCCTCCAGGGCCGCCAGCATGGTGCTGGCAAGATCCTCTGGCCTGTCCAGCAAGGTCACGCGCCCGGCGGCGGCCTCTTGCCGTAACCATGCGGCGAAGATCGCAACCAGACGCTCGGTCCCATCGCGCGCAAGATCTGCGGCCACCGTGCTGCCGACGTCCACCAGTTCCGAGCCATGCGGGCTTGTCAGAAGCATCGCCATGAACTCTCCGCCCTTGGCGCGAAAGGCGCGGGCCAGAACATCGGCAACGGGGCCAGGCTCGGACAGGGCCAAGGCCACCGCCTGCGCCGCATCTTCAAAGAACACCTGCACCGTCGAGCGAGCGATATCCTCTTTGCCCTGATAATACTGATACAGCGCAGGCCGCGACATGCCCGCCGCCTGTGCAATGTCCCCCATCGAGGTACGCCGGAATCCATATTGCGCAAAAACCGGGCAAGCCGCGTCAAGAATGGCGCGGCGCTTGACCTGATCCTTCAGAGTTGCATCTTCCATAATCAACACCTGACAAAAACGCCGCAAACTGTCAATTGACAAACTGACATATTTCGGCAAAATTGTCAAAAACAGCGAAAGGACGCCCCATGCCCGCAATCACCGTGAATGGCACGGACCACGACGTGGACTTGCCCGAAGATGTGCCCCTTCTCTGGGTTCTGCGCGATCAGCTGAATATGACAGGCACCAAATACGGCTGCGGCGTGGCCGCATGTGGCGCTTGCACTGTGCACATCGATGGCGAGGCGGTGCGATCGTGCCAAGTGGCGCTTGGCGATGTCTGGGGCGAGGTGACGACAATCGAAGGGCTCGGCACCCCCGACACCCTGCACAAGTTGCAAAAGGCCTGGATCGACCATCAGGTGGCCCAGTGCGGATATTGCCAGTCCGGCCAAATCATGCAGGCCGCCGCGCTGCTGGCGGAAAACCCCGCCCCCAGCGATGACGACATTGACGCCGCGATGAACGGCAACCTGTGCCGCTGCGGCACCTACCCGCGCATCCGCGCCGCCATAAAATCCGTGACGGAAGGGGCATAAACCATGGCCAGCATAGGAAAAATCGCCCGCCGCAGCTTTCTGTTCGGATCGCTCGCCATCGTCGGCGGCGCCGCCTTTGGTGCGTGGTATGTCACCAAACCCGCCCCCAATCCGCTGGACCCGAAGGACGGCGCGCTCAACCCCTTTGTGATGATCAACGCGGATGGCATCACCCTGATCGCCCCGCATGCCGAGATGGGGCAAGGCACCCACACCACATGGGCCGCGCTTCTGGCCGAGGAACTGGACGTCACGCTGGATCAGGTGCGCGTCATTCATGGGCCACCCGCGCAAGCCTATTACAACAGCGCCCTGATGTCCGAAGGTCTGCCCAACAAAGGCTACGATGCCAGCGGGTTCCAGCATTCTCTGGCCGAGGCGATGGGCCATCTCGGCAAGGTGTTTTCCATGCAGGTCACGGGCGGCTCGACCGCCATGAAGGACGGCTTTGAACGCATGCGGGTCGCAGGTGCAGGCGCGCGCGAAATGCTCAAGGAAGCCGCAGCGCGGCGGCTTGGCGTCGACCGCGCCTCGCTCAGCACCAAGGGCGGCATGGTCATCGCGCCCGATGGGACTGAAATCGCCTATACTGATCTCGCCGGTGAGCTGGACGGGATCAAACCGCCCAAGGTCACCCTGCGCCCGCAGTCTGAATGGACCGTTCTGGGCAAACCCCAGCCGCGCATCGACATTCCCGGAAAATCCACCGGCACAGCGCAATTCGGCATCGACACCCGCCTGCCGGGGATGAAGTATGCCGCCGTGCGCATGGCCCCGACCCGCGCGGGCATGAAAAGCTTTGACGGCTTCGAGGCGGGGCGCATGCCCGGCGTCGAAAAGGTCGTGGATCTTGGCAACGGCGTCGCGGTGATCGCGAACAATACGTGGCTCGCCATGCAGGCCGTGAACGCCATCCCCGTCGAATGGGATGACGCGGCCTATCCCGCCACCACCGAAGCCGCTTTCGCCGCGTTGGAAACCGCCTTTGACACCGAGCCGGATTCGACCATGCGCGAAGATGGCAATTCCGACGAAATCCCTTCCGGCGCAACCATGCTGGAGGCCGAGTATCGCGTGCCTTTCCTTGCTCATGCAACGATGGAACCTTTGAACGCAACCGCTTGGTTCGAGGGCGAAAAACTGCGTTTGTGGTGCGGCAATCAGGGGCCGGTCTTCTTGCAAAAGGCCTGCGCCGATGAAGCCGGGGTCGATGAGGCGGATGTCGAGGTCAACGTCACCTTGATGGGCGGCGGTTTTGGCCGGCGCGGCGAATTCGACTATGCCGTGATTGCCACCCGCGTCGCCAAGGCCTTGCCCGGCACGCCGGTCAATGTCACGTGGTCGCGCGAAGAGGACATGACCCACGACTTCTATCGCCCGCCCGCCATTGCGCGGATCAAGGGCGCGGTACAGGACGGCCTGCCGATCGCCTTCGACGCCAAGGTCTCCTCGCCCTCGATCGCGGCGCAGGCGCTCAAGCGTTGGATGGGCTTTGCCCCCAGTGGGCCGGACAAGAGCATTGTCGACGGCATCTTCAACCAGCCTTACGGCATTCCCAACTACCGGGTGCACGGCCATCTGGCCGATATCGCGCCGCCCTTGGGGTTCTGGCGCTCGGTCGGGGCCAGCTACAACGGCTTTTTCCATGAAAGCTTTATGGACGAGCTGGCTCATGCCGCCGGTGCCGATCCGATGGAAATGCGCCTGAAGCTGACCCGCGATGAATGGCTGCCCGGCTTTTTCTGCCTTGAAGCGGTGCGCGACATGTCCGGCTGGACGGGCAAGACACCCGAGGGCGTGGGCCGCGGTCTTGCCATGGTCTATTCCTTCGGCACCCCCGTCGCCATGGTCATCGAGGTCAAGGATCAAGACGGTCTGATCCGCCTGACCAATGCCTGGATCGCCGCCGACCCCGGCATCGCGCTGGACCCCGGTATCATCGAGGCACAGTTGACGGGGGGGATGGCCTATGGCCTGTCCGCCGCCATCGGAGAAGAGATCACCTTTGATGGCGGTGTCGCGCAACAGCAGAACTTCCCCGATTACGAGCCGCTGCGCATGTCGCAAATGCCGCCTGTGCAGGTGCAGATCCTCGAAAATCAGGAACGGCTGAATGGCATTGGCGAGCCGGGAACGCCCCCCGCTGCCCCTGCCCTTGCCAATGCCATCTTTGACCTGACGGGCAAACGAGCCCGAGAACTGCCACTTAACAAAACCTTCGACTTCTACGTCTGAAAAGCGGCCCTTTTCGGCCCGAACCGAAACAATGCCAGCGCCCGGCCCCTGCGGTCGGGCGTATTGTTTCAAAATTCTTTCCAATTTTCGCAAATTTGCCACAATCTTGATTAATATTGTTTTAATCAGGCTGTTTGGCTTTCGAAATCAAAGGCTTCGCACCAGACTCTGCCTGAGTTTTACAAAACATCCGTCGCGCCATTGGCTGACGGATCGTTCCGGCACCGGCGCAAAGACCGGGCGGGATGAGGCAGGAGTATCAGTATGCCCAATGGGTATCTCGTCACCCTTGGTGACAACAGTCTCGATTCCGGGGATGTCATCAGTGGCGGTCTGGTCACTTTTACAACTGACACGGTGATCGGCACGGGCCAATGGGTCTGGTCCGGCACATGGAACGGCAACTCCTACAACAACGTACAAGAACCCGGCAGCTATTACCTGGCGACCAATGGTAACGTGTACTTCGTGCCTTCCTATGGTCCGGTTGATACGCTCACCACCTCCTCCGTCGTGACCGCCCCCAGCTATGTCAGCCCCTCAGACGGAATTGTCTTTGGCACCGGGCTGGATGACCTGATTGATCCCGATTTTGTAGACACGGACGGCGACAGCCCGGACAGCGGCAATCCAAACGATGACATCCGCGCAGGGGCAGGCAACGACACCGTGATTGCCGGGCAAGGCAACGATACGGTCGATGCCGGCGATGGCGCGGATCTGGTCTATGGCGACTATGGCAGCTACTCGCCAACAAATATCGCCGAAACGCTGGACTGGACCAACCAAGGCGGCAATGGCACCGATCTGTCGGGCGGCTTTACACAGGATACCGGCACCGTCGATGTCACTGTCGGCTTTACCAACGACGGCAACAACGCCCCGACCTTTCAGGTGGACACCGCCACCCCGCAATATGCGGCTGGCGGCTTTGACCCAAATTCGTCGCTGTTCCTTTTCGGTCAGGGCGATGGCCCGACCTCGACGACGACCATCGAATTCACCCCCAGTTCCGAAGGCGTCGCCGCAGACGAAGTCGAGAACGTCCAGTTCCGTATCAACGACATCGACTGGGGCGCCGCGAACCACACGGACATCGTCACCATCAACGCCTATGACGCAGACGGCAACCCGGTGCCTGTCACGCTGACGGTGGGCGGCGGTGATATGGTGTCGGGAAATACCATCACCGCCGAGGCCGTGGCCGAAGACCCCAACCAGCTGGGTGGGTCGGTTCTTGTCGATATTGCCGGGCCGGTCGCCACGATCGAGATCATTTATGGCAATGGTCAGACCAACACGCAGGGGATCTGGGTCACCGACATCACCTTTGACGCCGTGCCGATTGCTGTGGGCGACGACAGCCTGCTTGGCGGCGCGGGCAATGACACGCTGTTCGGTGAGACGGGCAACGATACGCTGGATGGCGGCGCGGACGACGACAGTCTGAATGGCGGGCTTGGCGACGACTCGCTGCTGGGCGGGACCGGCAACGACACGCTGGAAGGCGGCGCCGGGGCGGACACGCTGAGCGGCGGCTCGGGCTTGGATTTTGCGTCTTACGAATCGTCCGATGCGGCGGTGACGGTCAACCTGACCACCAACACATTCTCGGGCGGCCATGCCACGGGCGACGTCAGCCTCGGCGGTCTGGACGGTATCATCGGGTCGGACTTCAACGACAGCCTGACCGGTTATGACGCTCAGGGCCCCGACTGGACCAACGTCTTTTACGGCGGGCTTGGCGACGACACGCTGGACGGCATGGGCGGCGACGACTCGCTTTATGGTGAACAAGGGGCCGACTCGCTGCTGGGCGGGGCGGGCAACGACTATCTTGATGGCGGAGCGGACAGCGACACGCTGGATGGCGGCATCGGCGCCGATGTCCTTTTGGGCGGGCTTGGCAACGACACGATCTTTGCCGGTGTCGGCGATACCATCAACGCAGGCGAAGGAGACGACTATATCACGCTGGTCGATACCGGCGAAGCCCCCGGCACCATCACCATCGAAGGCGAAACCGGCGGGCAAAGCGCAGGCGACACGCTGGACCTGAACGGGTTGGCCGACCGTTCGACCATCAACATCACCGACAACACCGGCGGAGAGTTGACCGGGACGGTGACGTTGCTGGACGGCACGATTGTCTCGTTCTCGAACATCGACAGCGTGATCTGCTTTACCCCCGGCACGCGCATCCTGACCGATACCGGCCCGCGTCCGATTGAAAGCCTTGCCCCTGGTGATCTGATCGTCACCCGCGACAATGGCTTGCAGCCGCTGCTGTGGAAAGGCGCGCGGCGGATGCTGGCGCGGGGCGAAAACGCCCCCATCCGGATTGCGCCGCATCTGTTCGGCGGCCAGCGTGCGCTGACGGTTTCGCCGCAGCACCGCATGTTGATCGAAGGCTATCACGCCGAGCTTCTCTTTGGCACGCCCGAGGTCTTTGCCGCCGCCACCCATCTGATCGACGGCAAGACCGTGCAGCGCGCGCCCGATGGCGAAGTGACCTATATTCACCTGCTGTTCGAGCGCCATCAGGTGATCTATGCCGAGGGCATGGCCACCGAAAGCTTTTTCGCCGGCGAAAATGGCCTGGGTGCGCTGGATGCCGCCTCGAGAGAGGAACTGTTCCGCGTCATGCCGGTATTGCGCAGCGATCCCGCCCAATACGGTGAAACAGCCCGCATCTGCCTGCGTGCCTTCGAAGCGCGGATGCTGCTGGAACACCAACAGGGCCGCATCGCCCGCGTTGCCTGACCTATCGCGCGCTTGCACCGTCCGACGTTGAGGGCTAGAGCGCGTCATCAGGGAAACGCGAGTCAGGCTTGATGTGGGGCTTCACAAACAAACGCGACCGCGACTTTCGACGCCGCGGTGTGGAGATTGCCAAGGGCAGCCATATCGGCGCAGGCTGCCGGATTGGCGATCACACCCGGATCAACGCGCCCTCGCACCTGTCCAATTGCAGTATCGGCGCCTATTGCGCGATCGGCGGGCGGCTGGTTGTGCGCGACCGAACCCACGAAACCCGGTTTCTGAACATGCAAGGCAAGGCGCAGCGCGAGGTGATCGGCTCGGACTTGCAGGTGTCACGTCTGACCAAAGGGGAAACCCGCATCGGCAACGCCTGCTGGATCGGTGACAGCGTGATCGTTCTGCCGGGGGTGACCATCGGCAATGGCGCGGTGATCGGCGCAGGCAGCGTCGTCACCCGCGATGTGCCGGACTATGCCATCGCCGCTGGCAACCCGGCGCGCGTTCTGCGCATGCGCTTTTCCGAGGACAAGATCGCCCTTTTGCAGGGGCTGAACTGGTGGGACTGGCCGAACGACAAACTGCGCCGAAACCGCGGTTTTTTCGAACTGGACATCGACGCCTGCACCCCCGAGGCCCTGCGCGCCGCCATCGCCGCCGTGACCTAACCGGCTGCCCAGTCGTCAAGAATCCTGGTCAAAGCGGCCCAATCGGTGAATTCCGTGTCCTGATGCGGGTCCACTGTCTGGCCATGTTGCGAGGCGATCCAGCGCATGGCGAGCGATTTGAAAAAGTCGTATTCGGTAAACCGAAAGGCCCCGGCGATATGCTCGGTGCGGCCCGGGTGCCAGCCAAATTCACGCGCCGCCGTATCGGCGATCTTGCGCAGATCGGCCCACTCCTGCGGATCCTTGCCCGCCGCAGCCCCCGAGACCTGTAGATACAGCGTCTTTAGTTTGCGGAGCACCGCGCCGTTTTCATTCGCAAAATCAAGAAGTTCAGGTTGGATCTTCCCGACATGCACTGACCCGGCCAAAACTGCCGCATCAAATCGGCCCAGCTCAAGCCCTTCGGCGTCACGGACGTCCAGCAACTCGACGCTATGACCTTGGTCCACCAGATGATCGGCGGCAAAGCGACAGATCTTCCGGGTTTGCCCCTCGGTCGAGGCATAGGTGATCAGAATGCGCATCGGTTCCTCCTTGAGTTCGATGCGCTAAGTCTAACGCGTTTTTGCGCCCCTCGCCTTGTCCTGACGCAAGGCGGCGCACGGTGGTCCAAGACCGCGTTAACCAATAATCGCCAAAGTCTTGGAATCGGATCTGACACGGGCTGCAAAATACGGGGCTGCAAACTTGTCAGACTGCTTGTGAGCCAACCTCGCTCCCTTAGGGTTTTGGGTCGCACAACCGATGCAAAAGGTCCTCAGGGCACGATGACCCAAGCGTCAGGCCCCGGCCGGGTTTTCCCCGCGCCGGGTGCTTGGGCATCCTGTAACCCCTAGGCGCTGCGCCTAAGATCGCCTGCCTTGCCCGCCGACCAAGCCCGCACCGCATCGCCAAAGGCCATAAACAGCGGGCGCGAGACGGGATCATTGGCCGCGTCCCATTCCGGGTGCCATTGCACCGACAGGGTAAAGCCCTTGGCCCCTTCGACGTGAATCGCTTCGGGTGTGCCGTCGGGCGCATAGCCTTCGATCACCACACGTTTGCCGGGGGTCTTGATCCCCTGCCCGTGCAGTGTGTTTGTCATCACCTCGGTTGCGCCGAACAGGCGGTGGAACACGCCGCCCTCGGTCAGGCTGACCTGATGGCGCAGGGCAAACTTCTCTTCCATCGTGCCATCGGGGGGCATGCGGTGGTTCATCCGCCCCGGCAGATCGCGAATCTCGGGGTAAAGCGTGCCGCCCATGGCGACGTTGACCTCCTGGAAGCCGCGGCAAATCCCCAGAAAGGGCTGCCCCCGCTCAACGCAGGCCCGCACCAGTGGCAAGGTGATCGAATCGCGCGCCCTGTCATGGGCGCCATAGGCTTCGGTCCATGTCTCGCCGTATTCTTCGGGGTGCACATTGGGGCGCCCGCCGGTCAGCAAAAAGCCGTCGCAGGTGTCCAGAAGCTCCTCGACCGAGACAAAGCGCGGGTCTGCCGGCACCAGCAAAGGCAGGCAATCCGCAACGTCGGCCACCGCCTCTGAATTCATCTCACCGCCGCCGTGAACGGTGTATTGATCATTGATCAAATGCTGGTTGCCGATAATCCCAACGATAGGCCGCGCCATCTGTCTTGCTCCATGCCTTTGCGCCATAATTAAACCATAGCGACTACTAGCGAAAGATGAAGCACCCTGCGCAAATGCACAAGCAGCACGCAGTGCCTGCAAAACGGGCAACTCACGCCGGAGCGGTTGCCGTAGGGGCCGGAGTGACCCGACCCTGCCAAAAGCAAGAAGGAGGGCAAAGCCCCCCTTCTTCAAGCGCCGCGCGGTTGCCCGGTGGCACCTTTGTTTTGGCTCAAGAGGCTTTCAGCTCCAAACGGCGGCGGTGCAGGACCGGCTCGGTATAGCCCGAAGGCTGCACACGGCCCTCGAAGACCAGATCGCAGGCCGCCTTGAAAGCGATACCATCAAAGCCGGGAGCCATCGGTTTGTAAAACGGATCACCGGCGTTCTGGCGATCCACAACCTCGGCCATGCGCTTCATGATCTGCATAACCTCGTCGCGCGACACCACGCCATGGTGCAGCCAGTTGGCGATGTGCTGGCTGGAAATCCGGCAGGTCGCGCGATCTTCCATCAGGCCCACATCATGGATATCCGGCACCTTGGAGCAGCCGACGCCCTGATCGATCCAGCGCACGACATAGCCAAGGATACCCTGCGCGTTGTTCTCGACCTCTTGGGCGATCTGCTCTTTCGTCCACTTCTGGAAAGCCGCCAGCGGGATATCGAGGATCGTATCCACATGGCTGCGCCGCCCGCCCTTCAGCAGGGCGGCCTGTACCGCGAAAACATCCACCTTGTGGTAATGCAGCGCGTGCAGTGTGGCGGCGGTGGGCGACGGCACCCAGGCGCAGTTCGCACCGGCCTTTGGGTGTTCGATCTTGCTTTCCAGCATGGCCGCCATCTTGTCGGGCATGGCCCACATGCCCTTGCCGATCTGCGCGCGTCCGGACAGCCCGCACTCCAGACCAATGTCGACGTTCAGCGCCTCGTAGCCGCCGATCCAGGCCTTGCGCTTGATGAAATCCTTGCGGCTGAACGGCCCAGCCTCCATCGAGGTGTGGATCTCATCGCCAGTGCGATCAAGAAAGCCGGTGTTGATAAAGGCCACACGATGCTTGGCCGCGCGGATACATTCCTTGAGGTTCACGCTGGTGCGGCGTTCCTCGTCCATGATGCCCAGCTTGACGGTGTATTCCGGCAGACCCACCACTTTTTCGACAAAGCCATAGGTTTCATTGGCAAAGGCCACCTCTTCGGGGCCGTGCATCTTGGGTTTGACCACATAGACCGACCCCGCGTGCGAATTGCGCAGACCGCTGTCCTTGTTCAGATCGTGCCGCGCGATCAGCACGGTCACCATGGCGTCCATCAGCCCTTCGAAAATCTCGGAGCCATCTTTCAACAGCACCGCAGGGTTGGTCATCAGATGTCCGACGTTGCGCACCAGCATCAGCGCACGCCCCTTGACCGTCAGCTCGCCGCCATTGGGGGCCGTAAAGGTCAGATCGGGATGCAGGGCCCGCGTAACGACCTCCCCGCCCTTTTCAAAGCGGTCCTCAAGATCGCCCTTCATCAGCCCCAGCCAATTGGTATAGGCCTGCACCTTTTCCTCGGCATCGACGCAAGCGACGGAATCCTCGCAGTCCATGATCGCCGAGATCGCGGATTCAAGCCGAACGTCAGCCAGCCCCGCCTGATCGCGCGCGCCAATCGGGTGCGTGCGGTCAAAGACCAGTTCCACATGCAGCCCGTTGTTCTGGAGCAAAACAGCATCCGGCGCCTTGGGGTGGCCCTTGTAGCCAACAAATTTCTCGGGCGCGATCAGGGGCTGATCGTCCACCAGCAGCGCGCCCTTGTGCACGTAATAGCGGCGCGCATCTGCGTGGCTCAGTCCGATGATAGGGAAGGCCTCATCCAGAAAAACACGGGACCGCGCCACAACGCGGGCGCCGCGGCCGCGCTCGAACCCGCCTTTGGGCGGCAGCGATCCCATGGCATCGGTGCCATACAGCCCGTCATACAGGCTGCCCCAACGGGCATTGGCCGCGTTCAGCGCATAGCGTGCATTGGTGATCGGAACCACAAGCTGCGGGCCGGGAACGCTGGCAATCTCGGGATCGACGTTCGAGGTGTCGATCTGGAAATCCTCGCCCTCGGGCAGAAGATAACCGATGTCCTCAAGGAAGGCGCGATATTCGATGTGCGAATGCGGCAGGCCCAGGTGCGCCTTGTGCCATTCGTCAATCTGCTTCTGCAAATCCTCGCGTTTGGCCAAAAGCGCCGCGTTGCGCGGGCCAAACTCATGCGCCAGTTCCGAAAACCCCGCCCAAAAGGCCGAAGGCTCAACACCGCTGCCCGGCAGAGCCTGGGTTTCAATGAAATCAGCCAATTCCTGCGCGACCTGAAGCCCGCTCCGTTCAACCCGTTGCGACATGCCTGTCTCTCCCTGTCCGGTCTTGTTGCAGCCAAGATCCCAAATAAGCCCCAAGTTTCCGATAGGCAACAGGTCTGGTCACATGATTTTACCAATTCAAGCATTCGCGGTGGCGAACCGCCAAAGCCGCGCGACACCAATCAGCGAAAGCGTTTCCACCGGCCCCCGATCAACAGGCCCTTCAAGCCGCTTCTTCTTCCTCGGCCTGCTGACGGGCCCAAAGCGCCGCATAGCGGCCACGGCGCGCCAGAAGATCGTCGTGCGTGCCTTCTTCGACAACTTCGCCCTCTTGCAACACCACGATCCGATCTGCATCCGCAATGGTCGACAGGCGGTGGGCGATGGTGATCACCGTGCGGCCTTCGCCCGCGCGTTTCAACGCGTCCTGGATCGAGGCTTCGGTCTCGGTGTCGAGCGCGCTTGTCGCCTCGTCCAGCAGCAGGATCGGCGGGTTCTTCAACAAGGTGCGCGCAATGCCCACCCGCTGCTTTTCACCGCCCGACAGCTTGAGCCCACGTTCACCCACGGCTGTGTCATAGCCTTCGGGGAGTGATGTGATGAAGTCATGGATCTGCGCCGCCTTGGCCGCCTCGATGATTTCATCCTGGGTAGCGCCGTCGCGACCGTAGGCAATGTTGTAACGGATGCTGTCGTTGAACAGCACCGTGTCCTGCGGCACCACGCCGATGGCCGAATGCAGGCTGACCTGAGTCACATCGCGCAGATCCTGCCCGTCGATCCTGATCGCACCGCCGCCGACATCGTAAAACCGAAACAGCAGCCGCCCGATGGTGGATTTGCCCGATCCGGAGGGGCCAACCAGCGCCACGTTCTGTCCGGCGCCCACCTTGACCGACACGCCCTTGAGGATCGGGCGCGTGGGATCGTAGCCGAACTTGACGCTGTCCAGTTCCACAACGCCGCCTTGCACGTCCAGTTCGGGCGCGCCGGGTTTGTCCGAAACCTCCTGCGGCTGTTCCAGCAGGTCAAACATCTCGCCCATGTCCACAAGGCTTTGGCGAATTTCGCGGTAGACCGTGCCAAGGAAGTTCAGCGGCATGGTGATCTGGATCATATAGGCGTTGACCATGACGAAATCGCCCACGGTCAGGCTGCCGCCCTGCACCCCCAGCGCCGCCATCGTCATGACGGCCACAAGCCCCGAGGTGATCAGAAAGCTTTGGCCAAAGTTCAGGAAAGCCAGCGATGTGGCGGTTTTGACTGCCGCGCCTTCATAGGCCTTCATCGCAACGTCATAGCGCGCGGCTTCGCGGGCCTCGGCGCCGAAATACTTGACGGTTTCAAAGTTGAGCAGGCTGTCGATGGCCTTCTGATTGGCATCGGTGTCCTGCTTGTTCATCTCGCGGCGCAGCTTTACCCGCCATTCGGTAACCTTGAAGGTAAACCAGACATAAAGCGCGATCACCCCGGTAACGACGATCAGATACCAGACGTCAAACAGGTAGAAAAGAACGCCTGCGACCAGCGTCAGCTCCAACACCAAAGGGCCAACGCTGAACAGCATGAAGCGCAGAAGAAAGTCCACGCCCTTCACACCGCGCTCGATGATCCGGCTCAGACCGCCGGTCTTGCGGGTGATGTGATAGCGCAGGGACAGGCGGTGAATATGGGTGAAGGTCTCAAGCGCAAGGGTGCGCAAGGCGCGCTGCCCGACCTTGGCAAAGATGCCATCGCGGAGCTGCTGGAACCCTACGGTCATCAGCCGCGCCATGCCATAGGCCACGGTCAGGCCAACAGCGCCCAGCATCAGGTCAGGCACCTCGCCGGACAGGCTGTCGACGGCGCGTTTGTACAGGATCGGCGTGCCCACGGCGATCAGTTTGGCCAGCACCAGAAGCGCCAGCGCCATGACCACGCGCTGCTTGACCCAAGGCTTGTCGTCCGGCCACAGATAGGGCCCGACCTTGCGGACGGTCCGCCAGCCCGAGCGGCGTTCTTCGGCTGCGATTTCTGCGGCACTTTGCACAGGTGGCATCTGTCTTCCTCACATCACGTCCCCGCGATGTAAGGCGCTGCGCCGCGGAATACCAGAGCCAAGGCCCAAGGACCGACCGCACCGCCTTGGTTTTGCGGGATAAGGCGCGCTTACTGAACGGACATAATGCCGACGTCACCGCCTGCGGACATCGCGACTTCAAGGCCATTCAGGCCGGTCTGGCGAACCAGCGCGATCAGCCGGTCGCGGGCTTTGGCGACCTCGTCCTCGGTCGGCGCGGTTTCGGCCAGCCGGTCGTCCGGCGTGACCGAGCCGACGAAGACGCGACCGCCGCTGGACGTGACAAACCCGGTGCGCCAGAGCCGTGCGATCAGCGGTGCGGCCCCCGAAGTGTCGAACTGCACCCCCAGATCATCGGGCATACCGGACCAGAACAGCGGAAGGATCAGGTTGGCCGGAGTCGCTTTTTTCCGGATCGCCTCACTGGCCAGATCCGCAAGCCTTCCAAGCGTTGTCGGGGCCGCCGTGACCGTGCCCCCTGCCTGCGTCATCAGCGCGGCCACCGCGTCCTGATCTGCTGCCACCACGATCAGGTTGATTGGGCTGGCCCGGTCGCCGATCAGCGTTTCGGCATAGGGCTGGTATTTGGGCATGGACAGGATGCCTTCGGGCGCCGCGATCAACTGATCGGCCTGAAGTGAGGAGCGGACAGCCAGCGCCTTGTCATAGCCCGTGATCTGCCAGATGGCGAAGGCGACCAGCGCGCCAATGCCGGCAACCCCGGCCACCCCACGCGAAAGTGCAACGGTATCGGTGCCAAACCCCATGCGCTGGTGAAGGCGCCACTCGGCCACGGTGACACCGACCAACAGCCACAGACCGCCGATCAGCCAACCGTTCAACACGTCACTCAGGTAGTGTTCGATCAGGATCACCCGGCTGGACCCGATGGCCAGTGCAAGGATGCTGGCCGACATGAACCCGGTGACCTGCCCCAGCCGCCCCAACCGCCAGAGCACATAGGCCAGCGTCCCGTAGAAGGCGATGGAGATTGCCGCGTGGCCTGACGGAAAGCTGCCCGAGGTTTCGACGAAATAAGCCAGCTCCGGGCGCGGGCGCGCGAAGATGGCTTTCAGCAGCGCGACCGAAAGCACATTGCCCAGAACCGCAACCATGAGGCCCGTCATCAGCGCCCAGCGACGCGCCAGCAGCAGCCAGATCACAGTCGCCCCCAGCAGGGCCACGATCACCCGGCTGTCGCCCAAGGCCGTCACATGCGCCGCGATCCGCAAAATGACCGGCGACCAGAACAGATGGGCCAGTTGGGCGACGTTCTGATCAATCCCAAAGACCGGCGCCGAAAGGGCAAAGTCCAAGGTCACGTCCGCCCAAACGCCCAGCACATAGACAAAGACAAGCGCAAGGCAGGTCAGTGGCAGACCAAGGAAGCTGTCCGCGTCAAAGCGGTGTGCAAGCCATTGCCGAACCTGAGGATGGGCGGACAGCCAGCGCGCAAGAACCGGCCATTCGGCGATGGCCGTCAATGCGGCGCGCGCCAGCGAATACGCTGTCGGCAACAGCCGGAAAAGCCGGAACAACAGCCACCAGACCAAGATCAGGACGATGGCCAGAACGCCCAGCAGCAAGGCAAGGCGGGTCGCACGGGCACCGATATGGCCCAAGGCGCCGCCCAGCAGGTAGCCGATCGACACATGGGCAAAGGCAAAGGGGATCGCCCCGACAATGTTCCAGATCACGAAGGTCCGACGCTCGATCCCGGCCAGAGCCGCGACCAGGGGCACAAGCCCCGCGACCGGCCCGGAAAACCGCCCCAGCGCAAGGGCAATCCCGCCGCGCCGGGCAAACAGCGATTGCGCCCGCGCGTAGGCCCGCGATTGCATGAACCGAGAGCCGGGACTGAGCGTGGATTTCGCCAGCCGCCCGGTCCAGTAACTGGCTTCGCTGCCAAGGATGGACCCGATGGCCACGAACCAGACAAGATCGAAATAGTCGAGCACGCCGCGCTGTACCAGAATCCCGCCCGCATCAACGATCAGAGTCCCGGGGATCACAACGCCGGTCAGAAAGAACGCCTCGAGCATCGAGGCAGCGGCAATGATCCAATAGCCCAGAATGCCAAGCGACTGGATAGACGGCAGGATCTGGTCGAGCGTTATTCCCGGCACATCACTTCCCGATCAACCCGCGCGGCCCGCCCGCGATCAGCAACGCCACATCCGCCATCGCGCGTGTCGGCGACAGCCCGGGCGGCACCGCGATATAGCGCGGCCGCCATTCTGGGCGGAACTTTTGCTTGAAGGCCCGCAGCCCTTCAAAGTTGTAGAAAGCACCGCCGTGGCGATAGATGAAGCGGCCAAAGCGGTTCCAAAGCCGTTCGACCGAGCGCGTCGACAAACCCGACAATGGAGCCACGCCCAGACTGAACTCTGCCGCGCCCATGTCGCGGAAGTGTTCGAGCAGGGAAAGGAACAAGAACTCCATCATCCCCGAGGCCTCCTCGGGCAGATAGCGCATCAGGTCGATCGAGATCTGGCGGCCATCGCCGGGCGCCATGATGTTGGCAAAGGCCAGAATCCGCCCCTCGCGCCGCACCAGCGCTATGGGAAAGCGGTTCAGATAGTCCGGATCGAACCGGCCAACGGAAAAGCCCTTTTCGCGCCCCGATTTGCCGCCTAGCCAACTGTCGGATATGACCCGCAACTCTTCGATCAGCGCAGGCGAATGCGGCGGCATCGTGATCTCCATCGACAGCCCTTCGCGCAGACGTTTGTTGTAGGCCGCGCGCATGGACTTGAAGCTGCTGCCGCTCAGGCTGAAGTCTGGTAACAGGACGATAGCCTCTTCGCCGACCTTGTGCAGGCCCAGACCCATCTCGACGAAAATCGGCAGGTTTTCCGGGCCGACTTCGTAGAAAAGGGGCTGGCCGTTGGCGCGGCGGGCCAGATCAATGAAGGCCCAGCACAGGGCCGGAAATTCCGCCGGATTGCCGATCGGATCGCCAAAGGCCACCCAGCGCCGCCCCTGCACGCCGTACATCAGGAACGAACTGCCGGTGTCGGAAAACAGGAACTGCTTGTCCCCTGACAACGCAAGACAGCCTTGCGGTTGCCCTGCCCTGTCCAAGATCGCGCTGACGGCGCTCAGAACCCCCGCGTCCTGTGCCGACACCGGTTTGCGACGCACCGGGCGCAGGGCGGTGAATACGCCAAAGGTCAGCAACAGCGCCGAGGCCAAAAGCCCCGCCCGCAGCGCGCGCGGCGTGTCTGCCCCATGCGCGATCTCGGTCCAAAGATCGTTGGAATAGGGTGTCGTGCGATGCAGGAAAAAGAAGAACCCGGCCGCGGCCACCACGACGCCAAAGACCAGCAGGAACCACGCCGCGCTGAATACGCCTTCGGTCAGCTTGGCCTGTCGGGGGAAGCCGCCCGCGAAAGGCAGCAGCAGCAGCGCCCCAGAGATCAGCAGCGCCGCAGTCTCAAAGTCCAGATCGTTCAACAGGGCGGCAAAGGCCCCAAGGGTCAGCGCAAGCAGCGTCAGCAGGAAGGCCGCCCTGATCCTGCGCGCAAGCCCATGCGACAGCACCAGCAGGACCACGCCGGTCATTGCCGACAGCAGCGTTCCGCCCTCAAGCAACAGCGCCGCGACGAACTCACCTTCGACAAGCGCGCTGTCGCGGGCCGAGGGGATCACCGAAACCACCAGCAGATAAGCCCCGAACCCAAAGGTCACGAGCGCCGCCAGCGATGGCGCGATGCCGTGCACCGCTTCGATGGCCGGGCGCGAACTGTCCGGGATGCGGCCCGCAAGGCGACTGATCATGCCCCCGGCCAGACGGGCCTCGTTCAACGAGACCAGCACAAAGCCCAAGGCAAAGGGCACCAGATAATAGATGATGCGGAACAGAACCAGTGCCGCCGCGGCATCGCTGACCGCTGCGCTGGCGGGCAATGTTCCGATCACCACCGTTTCAAACACGCCGATCCCGCCGGGGACGTGGCTGAGAACGCCGACCATGGTCGCGATGGCATAGATCGCAACGAACGAGCTGAAATCCGGCGTTCCGGCCGGCATCAGAACCCACAGCGTAAAGGCTGCAGCAATGACATCGAAAACGGTGATCACCAGTTGAGCCGCGAGGCTTTTCGGGGACGGCAGGCGCAGGTCAAAGCGCCAGATCTGCAACCGGCGCTGCCCGACGGATATGTAAAGGATCAGCGCGACAGAGACCAACAGGACGGCCAACGCCCCAAAGCGCACGACATCGGGCGGCAGGCTGAGGACCGGCGCGATCACTGTGGGATGAATGCCGAGCGCGGCAAGGCCGATCAAGGTCAGGCCGGTGCCCAAAGCGGCGGCGATATAGCCCGAAACCGTAGCGACATCAAATGCGTCGAGACCAAAGGCCGAATAGATCCGATAGCGCACGGCGGCCCCGGAAACGATGCTGACCCCGATGGTATTGCCAAGCGCATATCCAAGAAACCCGCCGAACCAGACGACACGGGCAGGCAGGGATTTCCCAATAAAGCGCAAGGCAAGCGCGTCATATCCAATCAGCGCGACATAGGCGACCGCCGTTGCCGAGAAGGCCAGCGCCAAAGCGTTGAACGGCGTCGCCTTGATCTGCACCATGACCAGCGCCGGATCGACCGAATGCATCAGGTGGCTCAGCGCATAAAGGCCAAGTCCGAACAGAGCGACCCCCATTAAAATCGGCAGGGATCGGCGAAGCGCGCTCAGGTTCGGCGTGGTCATGGTTTGCCTTGGCCCTTGTCGATGATGCGGGTTCGCTATGCTGGTAGGCCATAGACCGGGCCACTGTAAACATCGGCGGATGCAAGAAGGCCGTTTGTTACCGATTTTCAAGCTTTTGGAAACGCCCCGCCCAGCCAGTCGGACGCGGCTCAGCCATCGAAAAACGGCATGGAGAGGCCAAAGAAATCAGCCAGCAGAATGAAGTTCAGGCTCAACACCGCAATCGCCCCGAGCAACGCAAGCACACGCAACACGGGGCCAACCCGAAACGCCCCCATGATGTCGCGCCGGGCCGAGAATATGATCAGCGCCACCATCGGCACCGGCAGCGCGATGGACAGGATGACCTGACTCATGACAAGGGCCTGCGTGGCGTTCACGCCCATCGCCACCACCGCAAAGGCGGGCACCATGGTCACCAACCGGCGCAGCCAGATCGGCACCTGAATGTGCAGGAATCCCTGCATGATCATCTGGCCCGCCATTGTCCCCACCACCGAACTGGACACCCCCGAAGCGATCAGAGATGTCAGGAACATGCCCGCCGCCGCCGCGCCCAACAAGGGCGTCAGAGTGTGGTAGGCGGTCTCGATTTCGGCAACCTCGGAGTGACCCTGATGAAAGGCACTGGCCGCCATCATCACCATCGCCATGTTGACCATCCCGGCCACGGCCAATGCCAGAACGACTTCGACGTTCGAAAAGTTCAGCACCTTGCGCCGATCATCGTCGTTGCGCACGTCCGCCCGCGACTGGGTCAGCCCGGAATGCAGATAGATGGCATGCGGCATGACGGTTGCGCCGATGATCCCGACCGCAATGGTCAGCGCCGCGCTGTCGGGCAGAACCGGTTGCATCATGCCCAGCCCGGTCGCAGCCCAGTCGACCGGCGCGATCACCAGTTCGGCCAGATAACACAGTCCGATCACCCCAACCATGGCGCCGATGATCAGCTCCATCGGGCGAAAGCCCTGCCGTTCGAACATCAAAATGGCATAGGTCACGATCGCCGTGACAGTCATGCCCACGATCAGCGGCAGGCCGAACAACAGCGACAAGCCGATCGCGCCGCCCAGAAACTCTGCCAGATCGGTGGCCATCGCGGCCACTTCACTGACGCCCCACATAATCCAGACGATGGGCTTGGGGAAATGATCGCGCGACAGCTCGGCAAGGTTCTTGCCGGTCACGATCCCCAGACGCGCCGAAAGCGACTGGAACAGCATGGCAATGAGGTTGGCCAGCAGAACCACCCAAAGCAGGGTATAGCCATATCCCGCCCCCGCCTGAATGTTGGTCGCATAATTGCCCGGGTCCATATAGGCGACCGAAGCAATGATCGCCGGACCGGCAAACAGAAACCGGCTGCGCCAATCGCGGCGCTCGCCGCTGAGCACATCGGAAATGCCTTTGCGTGTCTTTTTGGTCAGGCTCTGCATGGTTGGATACCGGAAAAGGCTGCGTCTTGCAGATATAGCCAAAGCTATCTTTTCTACAAGGCTAAATTCAAGATTGCCTGGCCTTGGTCCTGGAATATACTGGTGTGACTGATAAGCCTTGGCTATACATTACCCCTACCGCCTTGTCCCGGAAAGCTCCCATGCCAGACACGCCGCATCACCCGCAGCAACAAGCCGACCGTTTTACCCGGGCGCGTCAGGTGCAATCGGTGGCCTTGCTTGAGGATTACGTCGAGATGATCGGCGATCTATTGAGCGAGTTGGGCGAAGCCCGGGTGGCCGATATTGCCGAACGTATGGGCGTTGCCCAGCCCACGGCAACCAAGGCCATCGCCCGGCTGAAACGCGAAGGGTTGGCCACCGCCCGTCCCTATCGCGGCGTATTTCTGACGGAAGAAGGGGCCGCGCTGGCCGACCGTGTGCGCGCGCGTCACCGCACCGTTGTCGAACTGCTTGTCGCCGTGGGTGTCCCGGGCGATGTGGCCGAAATGGACGCCGAAGGGATCGAGCACCACGTGTCGGATCGCACACTGGCGGCCTTCGAGGCGTTTCTCAAAGACCGCTAAAGCTTTGGTCCGTCAGGGGCGAAGCCGTCTGGGGATCACTGCGACGGTAGATCGAAGATCTGCCCGGGATAAATCAGGTCGGGATCGCGGATGCGGTCTTTGTTGGCCTCGAAAACCTTGATGTAATCCATCCCCTCGCCATAGCGGTTCCGTGCGATCGCCCAAAGCGTATTGCCCGGTTGCACCGTGATGGCGGTGATGGGCCCGCCCACTGGGGCGGCCGCAAGCGCCTCGGGGCTTTCGCGCAGGAAGGGGCTTTCGACGCGGGCAATGACCTCGCCTGCCGCGTCCAGTTGATCAACGCGCAACGTGTAGGTGCCGGTGTCGATCGCCGGCAAGGTGACCCGCCAGCGCCCGTCGGCGCGAATGCGCGAGGTCGTCACCGGGGCATTGTCCAGATAGACCCGGACAAAGGCGGTTTGATCGCCACGTCCAGACAACAAAACCTCGCCTGCCTCGTCATAGTTGATGGAATCCAGCGCGACGTCGCCGGGGGCCAGAGGTGCGGTTGGCAGAACCTCAACGCCGCGCGACGAGGACAACAGAACCGCTGGCGCTTGTGTAGCTGGGGCCGGATTGATCGGAGGAGGCGCGGCTTTGGGCGCAGGGGCGGCGTCCTTTGCGATCACCTCTGGCGCTTCGGCGGGCAAAGGGGCCACAGCGGCCAATTCCGTGGTCACATCCGGGGCGGTTTGGGCAACTTGAGGTGCCTTGGCCGGCACAGTCTCAGGCTGAGCGATCTGAACCTCTTGCGGTGCCTTGGCCCGCGTTTCGGGCGCAGGCTGGGCAGGTTTGGTTTCGGGTGCGGCGGGTTCAGTCTCGGTCAGACCGGGTTTGCCGGGGTCCAGCACCGCGAGCTGCTCGTCCCTCGGCTTTGGCTTTGGCTTTGCGGTGGCGACGACCGGCACCGGCGCGATGATCACTTCCTCGTCCGAGGTCAGTTCCTCGGCGCCCAGCTTTTGCAACAGCCTCAGCACATGCGACTGATCGCTGGCGACAAGGTCCAGAAAGACAACAAAGCGGCCGTCCGGGCCGATCTGTGTGTTGGCCATGGCATCGCCATCTACCATCACCTCAAGCGTGGCACCGGGGGTGCCCGCGCCAGCCACAAGGGTGCTGCCGCCCGGCTCGGCGCGCACCAGATCGAACCGAGGACCAAGGGCGGCCGCGGCCTTTGGAGGTTCGGCGGTTTGCACGGCGGGTTCGGGCGCGGACTGCGGTTCAGCCAACGGTTGGTCTGGCACGGGTTGCGGCGCTTCAAACGGTTTGTCCTGCGGCGGCTGAAGCACCGCTTCTTCGGACTGGTCCGGCTTGGCAGCGGGCAGTTGCGCCGGGTCCGCCTTCAAAGCGGCGTCGGGCGCCGAAGGGGCCGCCGGTTGACTGGGCGTGTCGACCTCCGGGGCGACCAAGGCCGCCTTCACGGGCGCAGCTTTACGCCCCAATAACTTGTCCAGATCAATCACGCCTGTGGCAACCAAAACGGCCGCTGCCGCCAATGTTCCCGTGCCGCCTATCGCGGCATAGAGTGCCAGTTTGCTCATCGCAGTTCCATGACCTGTTCCCATCCCCCCGGACCCGCGCGCATGCGCGCGGTTGAGCGTGTATATCAACCAGCTTATCAAGGGTCAAAAGCCCTTTTCCACAAGCTTCGGAGCGCCCCCATGTCCACCAAATCCATCTGCGTCTACTGTGGTTCGCGTTATGGCACGCAAAGCGCCTATGCCGACGAGGCCTCCGCCCTTGGCCAGATCATCGCTGCCGAGGGCTGGCGGCTGGTGTACGGCGCAGGTGACGTGGGGCTGATGGGCACCATTGCCCGCGCCACCCAAGAGGCCGGCGGCGAGACATTCGGCGTGATCCCCACCCACCTTATGCGCAAGGAGGTCGGCAAGACCGACCTGACGACCTTTGTCATCACGGAAACCATGCACGAGCGCAAGAAGGTCATGCTGATGAACGCCGATGCGGTGGTGGTCATGCCCGGCGGTCCGGGGTCGCTGGACGAATTCTTTGAGGTGCTGACATGGCGCCAGCTTGGGCTGCACGACAAGCCGATCATCCTGCTGGATACCATGGGCTATTGGGGGCCGTTGCGCGGGTTGTTGCAGCATACGGTGGATCACGGCTTTGCCGAGGCAAGCCTGCTGGATTTCGTTCAGAGCGGCGCTTCGGCCAGCGAGGTCGCGGCGCTTTTGCGGCGCGCCCTGTCCTGAGAGATGCTGACCCAGGAATAGATCGCCAGCGCCAGCCAGATCAGCGCAAAGGCCACGGCGTGATAGCCGGTAAAGCTTTCGCCAAAGATCACCACGGCGCAGAAGAATTGCAGCGTCGGGTTGAGGTATTGCAGCAAGCCCACGGTGGACAGGCTGATCTTTTGCGCCGCCTTGGAAAACAGGATCAGCGGCAGCGCTGTCAGCAGCCCAGAAAACGCCAAGAGCGCCGAAGTGCGAAGGTCATGGCCAAAGACCCCCTGCCCGTGACTGTGCAGCCAGCCCAGCCAGATGATCCCGATCGGCGACAGCAGCGTGACTTCGGCGGTCACCGAGACAACCGGCCCGGTGCTCAGCCGCTTCTTGACGATACCGTAAAGACCAAAAGTCAGGGCCAGCGTCAGCGATATCCAGGGCGCCGCGCCCAGACCCCATGTCAATTGCGCAACGCCCAGTGCCGCCAGCGCCACCGCCAGCCATTGCCAGCGGCCCAGACGCTCTTTCATCACGACAACGCCCAGAAGCACCGCTACGAGGGGGAACATGTAGTAGCCCAGCGAGGTTTCGGTGACGCGGCCGATCTGTACGGAAAAGATGAACAGAAACCAGTTGACCGAGATCATCAGCGCCGCAAACCCCAAGATCGCGGCAGCGCGCGGGCTCCGCAATGTTTCGCGCAGCACGCCAAGGCGCCCCTGAAACGCCAGCAAGGCGGCAAAGGTCACCAGCGACCAAAGCGTGCGATGGGCCAGCAACTCAAGCGGCGGCACATTGGTCAACAGTTTGTAATACAAGGGAGACAGCCCCCAGATCATACAAGCGCCGATCATGGCCAGAATGCCGGTCTTGCTGTCGCTCATGCCTTGCCTCAGTCGATTGCCCTGCCAGAAAGCGCGACGCTACGCCCCCTCGCCCGCAGGGGCAAGGGGCGGCTGATCTGCTGTGAAAGTCAAAGCCGACGGCAGGGCATCGCGAGATCTCAGAGAGCGAATTCCTGCGTCAACAGCTTTTCGATCTGGTCGATCGGGTGATTGGTCAGGGTCTTGTCGATCTCGGCCACAACGCGGTCGCGCACCTCTTTGTGCATCTTGCCGCGCAGCTCGCCCAGAATGGCAGGCGGCGCCACCAGCACAATGCGCCCGAACGCGCCGCTGTGGGCCTGCTTGTACAAAATCTCTGCCAGTTCATCGGCAAAGCGTTCTTTCGCCAATTCGTGCCAATCGGTGTCGTCCATGGTCGATTTCTGGCCTGGGCTGCCGCCGGTATTGCGGCCCGGACGGTTGGCCGATTGCTCCCGGTCCGACGGGTTGTCCTGCTGTTCGATACGCACAACGTTCAGATCGGGGTCTTGCGCATCAAGGTCATTGCGCAGGAACAGGGCTTTTTCACCATCAGCAATCAGAACCCACGTACCTTTGGTCAGTATGGCCATATCAACACTCCTTGGTTGTCAGGGTTGCAGACTAAGCCGCGTCCGCGCGCAGTACTTTAGCCCCTGTTAAGCATAACCCCGGAAAGACCGGCAAAGTTCCGGCTGCCGAGCAATTTTGCCCAATGCATGCCCCATTCCGCGCCTAACCCAAAAGACCGCCCCACGGACAGGGAAACGCCCCCAAAACGCCGGAGCCCCGCTGCAAGATGCCCGTCTATATCGTTGATCCGAACTCGACCGAGCCGCGCCATCTGGCCTCTGTCGATGTCAAATTCTCGGGGTTGCATATTGGCGGCGGCATCTATTTCAGCGCCAACCACTATCCAACGGTTGGAGGCACCTCGAAGGCGATCCCGCAACGCTCGTTGATCGGCGAGGCCGAGCAGCACAATACGGTGGAATACGACTATACCCTGCCGGCCGGGGCCGATCCGTGGGATGCCTACCGTGACGATCTGAATGGCGATGGCACACCCGATGCCATCAAGGCAGGCTATGACATGTCGCTGCATGTGGGGGACACGCTGGCGTCGGGGTCATTCTATGATGGCCCGTCGGTGCCCCTGCTGATTGCCAATGATCCCAACGATCTGAGCGGCACAGTCTATATCACCGGCTATCCCGGCAGCGCCACCTCGCTTGACGGGCAGGAAGGCACCTTGCACGAAACCTATGGCACCATCGGCGGCTATACCGCGCAGGATGTCGGGGGCGATGCAGGCGGCTATTTCACAATCAACGACGCGCAGGTTCTGACCGGTATGTCGGGCGGCGGCACCTATCTGGATTACGATTCCGATGGCGACGGCACGGTCGAGACCTATGCCATCGGGACGGTGACGCGCTCGGGCTTTATCGACTATCCGAATCCGGTCCCGGATCAGTATTTCGCCGAGGTCACATCGTTTTCCCCCCACTACGCCAAGCTGGCCGCCACCATCGAAGGGCTGACAGGCGCGGATGCACGCACCGCCGATGATTTCGGACGCAACGTGCTGCTCTCAGCGCAGACTTTGGGGGCAAGCCTGACCACCGTGCAGGGGCAGTTCTTTCACGAGGATATCTATGGCGGGGTGAATGCCGATACGCTACTGGGCGCTGGGGGAAACGATCTGCTGCTTGGGAAGGAAGCCGACGATCTTCTGGACGGCGGCGACGGGCAGGATACGCTGATCGGAGGCACCGGCAGCGATACCCTGACCGGGGGCGCGGGCGCCGATCGCTTTACGGTCGAGGCGGCCGCGTCGGAAACAGATGTGATCAGCGACTTTGACCAGACGGTCGATGACCTTGACCTGTCGCTGTACTTCGACACCCTGCAAGACGCGATGGACGCCGCCACGGCCGTTGGGCCGGACACGGTGATCGACCTGAGCCAAGGCACCCTGCCCGCCGCCGCTGGCGCCGGATCGGTTCAGGTGTTGAACTTTTCCCCGGCGAGCTTGACTGCCAGCAACGTGATGGTCGCCTGTTTTACCGCAGGCACGCGTGTCTTGACCAAGACCGGCCCGCGCGTTGTCGAGGCGCTGCGCCCCGGTGACAGGGTCTGGACACGGGACAACGGGTTTCAGCCCCTGCGCGAACTGGCGGTGCGCCGCCTGTCGCCTGCCGATCTGCGCCTCGCGCCGCACCTGTGCCCGATTAGGATCAAAGCTGGCACACTTGGCGATGGCGTGCCCGCGCGCAATCTGACGGTTTCGCCCCAGCACCGCGTCCTGATCAGCGGCCCCATCGTCCAGCGCATGCTGGGCGAGACCGAGGCGCTGGTGCCCGCACGCAAGCTCTGCGTTCTGAAGGGCGTGCGGCAGATCCCGCCCGACGCAGCTGTGCGCTATGTCCATCTGGTCTTTGCCCGGCACGAAATCGTTTCCGCCGAGGGCTGTCTGAGCGAAAGCTTCTACCCCGGCGACGCCACGCTGGCCGCCCTGCCCGCCCGTCAGGCCGAAGCCTACCTTGACCTGTTCCACACCCTGCTGCCCGCGCGGCTTTTGCTGTGCGAAGGTCGGGCCGAGCGGCTTGTGCTGCGTCACAGGCGGAATGGCAAACCATTGCAGCAGGCCACAATGCAAGGGCCGGTGTGACCCGCCGGGACATCGCCACGGCCGCCTGCCCCGCGCCCAGCCGCAAACGAAAAACCGGGGCGCGTTTCCGCACCCCGGTTTTCGATATCATCCTCGCCGAATAGTTGTTCGGCGTCAGCTGTCTTACAGACGGCCCGCGACGTTTTCCCAGTTCACCAGGTTGTCGAGGAAGTTGGCCAGATAGGCCGGACGCTTGTTGCGGAAGTCGATGTAGTAGGAATGTTCCCACACATCGCAGCCCAGCAGCGCGGTCTGTCCAAAGCACAGCGGGTTGACGCCGTTTTCGGTCTTGGTGACTTTCAGGCCGCCATCGCTGTCCTTGACCAGCCAGCACCAGCCCGAGCCGAATTGGCCCGCACCTGCGGCGCTGAAATCTTCCTTGAACTTTTCGACGGTGCCAAAGCTGTCCTTGATCGCCGCTTCCAGTTCGGACGGCATGCCGCCGCCGCCCGGGCCCATCATTTCCCAGAACTGAGTGTGGTTCCAGTGCTGCGAGGCGTTGTTGAAGATACCATTCTGCGCAACCGCGCCGGCATCATAGGTGCCTTTGATGATGTCTTCGAGGGACTTGCCCTCCCACTCGGTGCCAGCGATCAGCTTGGAGCCGTTGTCGACATAAGCCTTGTGGTGGATGTCGTGGTGATACTCCAGCGTTTCCTTGCTCATGCCTTTGCTTGCCAATGCGTCGTGCGCATAGGGAAGATCGGGAAGTTCGAATGCCATTTGGTGACCCCTCCGTGTTAAGTCATTGTCCTGCCGCTATACCTGTCCCTGAACAGGTGGCGCGTCAAGGTCTGGCGGGGAATTGGTCAGCGCGGCGCGCAGTTTCCCCGGGCAAAGCTGCGCTGGTTGCGCTCCAGCAGAAATGCCGTGACCGACACCGCGCCCGTGGCCTTTTTCAGCACCGCGCGGTACTTCAGCTTGATCTGGTTTCCCTGCATCGACGGCAGCGTGATCCGCCAGGTGAAGTCGAATTCATCAGCCGTGTTCTTGCGCACCTTCACGTCGACAGGCTTTTTGTCGTTGTGCTTGTAAATCGCCCCGTCGAGGATCTGGATGGTGCCGTTCGGCCGTTGGTACAGGCTGAATTGCGGCATGACCCAGTCCCGCTTGGTGCGATCCATCTTGCAGGTCAGATCCAGATCACCGGCCTGTGCCGCCGTCCCGGTCAGGGCGCAAACCAGCGCGAGTGCCTTGGAAATTCGTGTAAACATCATGATCTCAATTCCATGTCCTAACATAGAAACGCCGCAGCCCAAAGACTGCGGCACACCACCGGTCGGCGGTACACTTACTTCAGCGGCTTGACTTCGCACTTGCCTTTGCCGGTGAAAATATTGGTATAGCCAAGCGGCAGCCCGGACATAGAAAGGACGCCTGTCGCCTTGAGATAGGTCGCCGTGTAGTTGATCGTTGCACGATGGTTGGAGCGGTCCTTGATTTTGACAGTCCAGGCAAACGTCGTGCGTTTGTTGTTGTCGGTCTTCACGCGGCCATTGATTGGCTTGCGATCGTTGTAATGCAAAATGATCGGGTCCGAGACGACAACCGAATCGTCCACTTGATCATGCCCGATGAAAAGAACTTCGGGCAGCCACCCTTGGCCTGCACTGGCGTCGATCTTGCACTCATAGCCAACGGATTTCGCATTGGCAGTGCCGGACACACCGATAAGCGCAACAAGCAGGGCGGAAGAAAAAAATCGTGACATGGTAATCCTTCTGGTTTGGTGCCCCCTAATTACCAATCCATCACACGACCACAAGCCATCAGACGCCAAACAGCGTCATTTTTCTGCACCCCCGTCAGACAATTTTCAGTCGTGATATACGGCACTTGCCGGATGTGCCGCTGTTTTCAGCAGGTCAAAGACATAGTCCGCAACCGAGCGGAAGCAGATCACCTGCGCATGGGTTTCCGAGCGCATCCAAAAGGCTGCCGCGACCTGTGCAAGACGGGTGCGCCTCAGCTCGCCCACAGGCAGAGCCTCGGGCGACAGATCGGCGGGCGACAGCTTGGCCAGCACTTCGCGGGTCTTGTCACCAGTGATGTGAAACACCGCCCGCGCGTCGGATACATTGACGGCCAACGCATGGCTGCCGCTGAGCAGACTTGTCATGGTTTGCGAAGCGACTGCGGCCTCGCCATAGGGGCAGAGCACCAGCAATTCGTCCGGGGACATCCAGAGGATACCGCGTTCGTCCACGCAATTGGCGCCGCGCTGCTTGGGCATGTCGACCCCCGCGACGCCCGTCGCTGCGTTCTTGATGTCAGACGAAGCAAGATCGCCGCGCAGGGTGATCATGCCCAGCGGGCCGACTTCCTGGATCTGGACCAGCCCGTCATAGCTGGCGTTCTTGAGGGGGCTGACAGGTTCAGACATTCTGCTTTTCCCCTTCCGGGTCATAGAAGATGGGGCTGACAATCTTGGTCGGGATCATCGTGACGCCATCGTCGCGGGCGAATTCGATCACTTCGCCCATGCGGTCCGGGCCGTGCAGGACAAGACCCATGGCGATGCCTTTGTTCAGTGTCGGCGAATGATAGGTCGAGGTCACGCGGCCTTGGGTATTGCGCTGGCCGTTGGCATTGCTGCCCTCAGCCACCGCATAGGCGCCATCGGGCAAGGTGCTGCCGTCCAGTGTCTCCAACCCGACAAGTTTCCAGCGGTTCGGATCGGCCATATGGCTGCGTTCCTGCGCGCGCTTGCCGATGAAGTCCTCTTTCTTTTTCGAGATCGCCCAGTCCAGTCCCAGATCCTGCGGGATCACGGTGCCGTCGGTTTCGTCCCCGATCATGATAAAGCCCTTCTCGGCCCGCATGATGTGCAGGCACTCGGTGCCATAGGGCGTCACGTTCCACTGCGCGCCAACTTGCATGCACAGATCCCAGAAAGCCTGTCCGTGGCTGGCGGGCACGGCGATTTCATAGCTCAACTCTCCGGAAAAGCTGATGCGATAGACCCGCACCGGGAAGCCCGCCAATTCGCCATCCGCCCAAGCCATGAAGGGCAATGTTTCCTTCGAAACATCCATGCCGCCGAGCGCCTCAAGCAGGTGGCGGGCATTGGGGCCGACCACGGCGATCTGGGCGTGTTGTTCGGTGACATTGGCGGTATAGACCTGCCAATCCCACCATTCACACTGCAGCCAATCCTCCATATGGGCGTGGATGCGATCCGCGCCGCCTGTAGTGGTGTGGCACAAGAAGGTCTCATCATCGATGCGCGCAACCACGCCGTCGTCGGACAGAAAGCCGTTTTCGCTGCACATCAGGCCGTAACGGCATTTGCCCGGCTTCAGCGTCGACATCATGTTGGTGTACATCATGTCGAGGAACCGGCCAGCATCCGGCCCTTTGACGATGATCTTGCCAAGGGTCGACGCATCAAGCAGGCCAAGGCTGTCGCGGGTTGCCTTGACCTCGCGCATGACGGCGTCGTGCTTGCTTTCGCCCGGTTTGGTAAAGCAATAGGGCCGCCGCCAATGGCCGACGGGTTCCCACTCGGCGCCATTGGCCGCGTGCCAGGCGTGCATCGGGGTCTTGCGCAGCGGCTGGAAGATCTCGCCGCGCGCCTCGCCGCCGATGGCGCCCATCGAGATCGGCGTATAAGGCGGGCGGAAGGTGGTTGTGCCGACCTGCGGGATATCCTCACCCAACGCGTTAGAAAGTGTTGCCAAACCGTTAATATTGCTGAGCTTACCCTGATCGGTCGCCATGCCCAGCGTGGTGTAGCGCTTGGTGTGTTCGACCGACTCATAGCCTTCGCGCGCAGCCAGCTGCACATCCGAAACTTTGACGTCGTTCTGATAATCGAGCCAGGACTTTGACCGCAGTTCAATACCTGCGCCCTGCGGCATCAGCCAGACCGGCGCCATCAGAGCTTCGGCCGGTGCATCGGCCTGCGGAGCGGCGGTTCCGGCCTTGGCACGGGCACCGCAACGCTCGGCGGCAGTTTTCCCTGCTTCATGAGCATCTTGCAGCGCGTCATTCAAGTGAAGGAACCCGTTGGCAGTGCCGGCAGTGATGACAAAAGGCTGGCCATCATGGCTGGTCGGCGCGCGGCTGGGATCGGGGCGGAAAAAGGCGTTTTCCACGTCCCAGGTCAGCTTGCCACCGCAATGCGACCAAAGATGCACCACCGGAGACCAGCCGCCTGACATGGCGACGCATTCGCAGGCGATCTCATCAACCATGGCACCTTCGCCCGCTTGCGAGCTGATGACCACGCCGGTGACACGCTTGCCGCCTTTGACCTTGGCCACCGCCTGCCCCTGATGCACGACGATACCCGCCGCCTTGGCCTGCGCCACAAGCGCCGGGTCGACCGCATGAACACGCACGTCAATGATGACCGGAACCGAAAGGCCGGCCTCATGGATCGCCAGAGCGGTGCGATAGGCATCGTCGTTGTTGGTGACCACCACGGTGCGATCACCGATCGAGACACCGTAGTTCACTACATAGTCACGCACCGCGCTGGCCAGAATGACGCCGGGAATATCGTTGCCGGCAAAGGAAATCGGGCGCTCGATGGCACCTGTGGCGGTAACCACCTGCTTGGCCCGGATCTTCCAAAGGCGATGGCGCGGGCCGTCTGCCTTGGGGTTGTGATCGGTAAGACGCTCATAGCCCAGCACATAGCCGTGGTCATAAACCCCTGCCCCCATGGTCCGGCTGCGCAGAGTGACATTTGGCAGATCATCCAGCACCTGCAGGGTTTCACTGACCCAATCCTGAGCGGTTTTGCCATCGATTTCGCCGCCATCGACCAGCGTGCGACCGCCCCAATCGGCAGTCTGTTCGATCAGCAGCACCTTGGCACCGCTTTCACCCGCCGCCCGCGCCGCCTGAAGCCCGGCAACGCCGCCGCCGACCACCAGAACATCAACATGAGCATAGAAATGCTCGTAAGTGTCAGGATCGCGGGTTTCGGGATCGGGGGCTTTGCCAAGGCCCGCGCTTTGCCGGATGAAGGGCTCGTACACATGCTTCCAGAAGCTGCGCGGGTACATGAACATCTTGTAATAGAAACCCGCGGGAAGGAACCGCGAGACCAGCTGGTTCAGCGCGCCGACGTCATATTCGAGGCTCGGCCAGTGGTTCTGGGAGGTTGCTTGCAGCCCGTCGAACAGCTCGGTCGTGGTGGCGCGCTGGTTCGGCTCGTGGGTGTTGCCTTGGCCAAGGTTGACCAGCGCATTGGGTTCCTCGGCGCCCGAGGCGACAATGCCGCGCGGGCGGTGGTATTTAAAGCTGCGGCCCACCAGCATCTGGTCATTCGCCAGAAGCGCCGAGGCCAGCGTGTCACCCTTGAAGCCCTTGAAACGCTTGCCGTTGAAGGTGAATTCGATCTGTGTACTGCGGTCGGTCAGACGACCGCCCTTGGCGAGACGGGTGCTCATGTGTCAGACGCCTTTGCTTTGAGGTTGGCGCTGGAGGGCTGACTGCCCCCAGACCCCCCGAGGATATTTTTGGACCAGTGGAACATCAGGAAAAGTCGCGCCACGACCAGCCGGGGCGTTTGGCGGTGATGGCGTCCCTGATGTGTTTTGGTGGTTCGGTTGTCTGGGCGGGATAGGTGCCGAAGACTTCCATGGTGTTGGTGTCGCGCGCAGCGAGAAACCATTTGCCGCAACCATAGGCATGGCGCCAGCGCTCGAAATGCACGCCCTTAGGGTTTTCACGCATGAAAAGATAGCCTTCGAACTGATCGTCATCGGAGCCGGGGCCAAAGCGTTTCAGATGCGCTTCGCCGCCAGCGGACAGTTCGGTTTCGTCGGCTTGCACGCCACAACAGGGGCATTCAAGGATCAGCATGGGGCCATTCCTTTTGACATGTAACGCGGCGCTGCCATAGCCTGAGCCGCATGGAAGAAGGCTTTGATATCACGCCCTATTTGCAGATTGCGCCCTTGGCACTGCTGTTGATCGTCGCACTTTTCCTTGTGTTCCGCGGGTTGCGAAACAAAGGCAATGGCGCGAACCACAAAGCGCCTTGGGCGGGAAATTTGGACGACTGACATCAATGTGCCACCCCCGCCGCGACGCTTTCGTCGATGAATTTGCCTTCGCGGAAACGGTACATCGTGAATTCTTCGGTCAAGGGCGAGTGGCCGCGCGCCATCAACTCGGCCATGCCCCAGCCCGAGCCGGGGATCGCCTTGAAGCCGCCGGTGCCCCAGCCGCAGTTCATGAAAATGCCTTCGACGGGGGTTTTCGACAGGATGGGTGAGCGGTCACCCGTCATGTCCACGATGCCGCCCCATTGCCGCAGCATCTTGAGGCGCGAGACCATCGGGAAGGTTTCGATCAGCGCCCGCACGGTTTCTTCGATGTGGTGGAAACTGCCGCGCTGGGTGTAGGCGTTGTAGCTGTCCGTGCCGCCGCCGATGACCATTTCGCCCTTGTCAGACTGGCTCATGTAGCCGTGCACGGTGTTGGCCATGACCACGCAGTCCATCACCGGCTTGATCGGTTCCGAGACCAGCGCCTGAAGCGGCGCGGATTCGATCGGCAGACGGAAGCCCGCCATTTCCGCCAGCACGCCCGAATGGCCCGCCACGACGATGCCCAGCTTGTCGCAGTCGATCTCGCCCTGGGTCGTGCTGACGCCTTTGACTTTGCCGCCTTCCTGACGGATGCCGGTGACTTCGCATTGCTGGATGATGTCCATGCCCATATCGCTGCAGGCGCGGGCATAGCCCCAGGCCACAGCATCGTGGCGCGCGGTGCCGCCCCGGGCCTGCCACAACCCGCCCAGAACCGGATAACGCGGTCCGGCCAGATTGATGATCGGCACGATTTCCTTGACGCGCTTGGGCGAAATGAACTCGGTCTTGACGCCTTGCAGGGCGTTGGCATGGGCCGTGCGCTGATAGCCGCGCACCTCGTGTTCGGTCTGCGCCAGCATGATCACGCCGCGCGGCGAGAACATGACGTTGTAGTTCAGGTCCTGACTCATCGTCTCGTACAGGCTGCGCGCCTTTTCGTAGATCGCGGCAGATGGATCCTGAAGGTAGTTCGAGCGGATGATCGTGGTGTTGCGCCCGGTGTTGCCGCCGCCAAGCCAGCCTTTTTCGATCACCGCCACATTGGTGATGCCAAAATTGCGGCCAAGGTAATAGGCGGTGGCAAGGCCGTGCCCGCCTGCCCCGACGATCACCACATCGTACCGCCGCTTGGGCGTGGCTTTGCGCCATGCGCGTTGCCAACCGGTGTGATAGCGCGCTGCCTCTCGGGCGATGGCGAAGACGGAATAGCGTTTCTTGGGCGTCATGGCGTCGAATCCGGAAATGGCCGTTCAAGGGTTTCCTTAAAGGTGATAGCCCGTTGGGCGGCGGCTGCAACCGTCACAATGCCGTGCAGTTGCGACATGGGAGCCCATGGCGGGCATTGTGCGGCCATTTGCCCTTTTTTCCTGCGCCCTACGCCTATACATGCATTGGGCGGAATAGGAGACAAGCACCGATGATGTTCTGGATCGTTACGGCAGGGATGGGGTTGGCAGTGGCGGCGCTTTTGGCGCGGGCCATGGTGCGCAACAAGGCCGAGGCGATCCCGACCGAAGCATTTGATTTGCAGGTCTATCGCGACCAGCTCAAGGAAATCGAGCGCGACGCCGAGCGCGGCGTCATTCCCCCCGAAGAGGCCGAGCGCCTGCGCACCGAGGTCTCGCGCCGCATTCTGTCGGCTGATGCCAAAGCTGCTTCTGCCAAGACCTCTGACACCAAAAGTGGTGGCAGCAAAGGAATGGCGGCGCTGGTCGCGCTGCTGGTCGTCGGTGGGGGCTTTGGCGTCTATATGCTGATCGGCGCGCCCGGCTATCCTGACTTGCCGCTCAAGGGCCGGATCGAGGCCGCCAAGGACGCGCTTGAAAACCGCCCCGCGCAGGCCGAGGCAGAGGCCAGCATGCCCGCCGCCCCGCCCGTGGATGCACCGCAGGAATACATCGATCTGGTCAAACGCCTGCGCGATGCCGTGGCTGCGCGCCCCGATGACCTTCAGGGTCATGTGCTGCTCGCCCGGTCCGAGGCGGCACTTGGCAATTACGCTCAGGCCGCTGTCGCGCTGGCCCGCATCGCAGAACTTAAGGGCGACGAGGCCACCGCCAAGGATTTCGCCGATCTCGCTGACATGATGGTGATCGCGGCGGGCGGCTATGTCTCGCCCGAGGCGCAAAAAGCCGTGGAAGAAGCCTTGGCCCGCGATCCGGAAAACGGTGTCGCACGCTATTATGGCGGGTTGATGATGGCGCAGACCGGGCGCCCGGACGTGGCCTTTCGCATGTGGGATACATTGCTGCGCGAAAGCCCCGCCAACGCGCCTTGGATGCCGCCGATTCGCCAGCAGATGGAGGATCTGGCCTTCCGCGCCGGCGTGACGGATTACCAACTGCCCGCACTGCCGGGCCAACGCGGCCCCAGCCAGGCTGATGTGGCCAACGCGGCCACTATGACCGCCGAAGAGCGGCAGGACATGATCCGGGGCATGGTCGGCCAACTCTCTGACCGTCTGGCCTCTGAGGGAGGGCCGCCGCAGGATTGGGCGCGGCTGATTTCGTCATTGGGCGTTCTGGGCGATACCGATCAGGCCAAGGCCATCTGGGCTGAGGCACAAAATGTCTTTGCTGACAAACCCGACATGCTGGCCACGATCCGGGCTGCCGCCGAAAGCGCCGGGATTGCGGACTGACGCCCGTGCTTTGTCCTTTCCCCTACGGGGCGCGCGCCCCCTTTCCTAGATTTACCAAAGGCACAGCCCGATGATCCATGACGATATAGCCGATTTCGCGTCTGATCTGCCGCCAATGACGGCGCTGGCCGGGCTGGACCTTGGCACCAAGACCATCGGCGTGGCGGTTTCGGACGGGCTTCGCTCCATCGCGACGCCTCTGGAAACCATCAAACGCAAGAAATTCACGGTCGACGCCGACGCCCTTATGGAGATCCTGAAGAAGCGCCAGATCACCGGCATCGTTCTTGGCTTGCCGCGCAACATGGATGGCACCGAAGGCGCGCGCTGCCAATCGACCCGTGCCTTTGCCCGCAATTTTGCCAGACTTTGGGATGGCCCAATCACCTTTTGGGATGAACGCCTGTCCACCGTTGCCGCCGAGCGCGCGCTTCTGGAGGCGGATACGTCGCGAAAACGTCGCGCTGAGGTGATCGACCACGTCGCCGCGTCGTATATTCTGCAAGGGGCGCTGGACCGCCTGCGACACCTTGGGTAAAGGTCTGTTATGAGTGACGAAATCTGGAAACGCGACGAAATCGAAAGCCCTTGCACCAAGGTCTGCGTGATCCACCCCGAGGCGCGCCTGTGCACCGGGTGCCTGCGCTCGATTGATGAAATCACGCAATGGGCCCGTTTGTCCCCCGAAACACGCCGCGCCGTCATGGCCGAATTGCCCGGCCGCCGGGCACAGATTGCGCAACGCCGCGGTGGACGGGCGGCGCGTTTGAAACGCGAACTGGGCTAGAGGTTCCCAAGGGGGGCGGCACAGGTCGTCCCGGTGAAAAGCGGGCCGCCCATGACCCTCAGGCCGAGGCCGCCATCAAGGTGACATTGCCGCTGCCAAAGCTGCCCGCTCCGCCCGCGATCGTCGCGACGTCAAAACTTTGCCCATCTACGGTCAGGCTGACCAGAGCATCGCCCCCCGAGGCCGTCACGCTAACCGAGGATGTCGCCAACAGCGCGCTTGGCAATTCGACCAGCAGAACGTCCTGATCAGGCCCCGTTGTGTCGAAATCCGAGATGACAGCCGCCGTTCCCGACGGCGTGTTCACCGCATCGAATGTGTAAACCAGAGTGTCAGGCCCTTCGCCGCCCGCCACCTCGATGGCGCCGTTCAGATCAATCACGTCCTGACCGGCTCCGCCAAAGACATATTCCGCCGAGATCGTGTCATTGCCTGCACCGCCATCTGCGGTATCCTCGCCGCGATAGCCGATGATCTCATCATCGCCGTCGCCGCCATCCAGACTGTCGTTCTGGTTGCCGCCCTCAAGCCAATCGTCGCCGTTGCCACCGATCAAGGTATCGCCGCTGCCCTGACCGCCATAGCGGTTGATCATTAGATGATCGTCGCCATCGCCACCGCGCATCAGGTTGCTGCCATATTCACCGCGCAGAAAATCATCTCCTGCCCCGCCGTCCAGCGTGTCATCCCCGGCGCTGGAATAGAGCAGGTCATCGCCCTCTCCGCCAGTCAGGCTGTCGTCGCCGTAGCCGCCATAAAGGGTGTCGTCGCCGGTCCCGCCGTCAAAGAAATCGTCGCCCGCACCCGCGATCATCTTGTCGTCGCCGTCACCGCCAAAGCCGGTGTCATCGCCTGCTTCGCCAATGAGTTTGTCGTCATTGGCGCCGCCGGACAGATAGTCGTCGCCGTCGCCGCCAACAAGCTTGTCCTCACCGAGGTTCCCGCTGAGGCTATCGTCCCCTGCTTCACCATGCAAAGTGTCATCACCGCCATTGCCTTCGACCTCATCATTGCCATCGCCGGCATAGATCAGGTCATTGCCAAACAGCGCCTGATAGAAAGAGTCGCCCTGCCCCAAATCGACGGAATCGTCGCCGTTTGTACTTTCGGTCGGATCTGCTGGATCAACCGGTTTATCAACGGCATTGTCGTCGCCACCTCCGCCATCAAGGCCGACCAGACTGCCGATCAAAAGAAGTGGAAGTAAGGATAGAAGTAAAAACATAACGTTCCCCCGAAAATTGTACGGGTTAACAGTTCACTAAAGCCACATTTTTGCCAATATCTTTATGATGTTATCGCCGTTCCAGAAACAATCTGACCGCTCGGCAGGGATTGATCACCCGATATGAGGGGGCCCTGGACGCGCGCCAGCCCCTAAGCTGAAAACAGGCGCGGACCCCGTCATCCGGGGTCCAGCGATCAGCCCCAAAGCGCCTTGCGCAGCATATTGGCGGCCACGATCAGGATGAACACCGCAAAGATTCGGCGCAGCGTCATCGCTGGCAGCGCATGGGCCAGTTTCGCCCCCCAAGGCGTGGTGATCAGCGTCATCGATACCGCGATCAAGAAGGCAGGCAGATTCACAGCGCCAATGGTAAAGGGCGGCGCGCCTTCGACACCCAGCAGCAAAAAGCCGATCACCGACGGCACCGCAATCAGCAGACCAAAGCCTGCCGCCGTCGCCACTGCCCGATGCATCGGCATGTTGTAAAGCGTCATGAGCGGCACGCCAAAGCTGCCCCCGCCAATGCCCATCAGCACCGACATGAAGCCCACCAGTGGCGACAGCATTGCCCGCGCGATCCCTGTCGGCATGGCCTGCCCCAGACGCCAGTGCTGACGTCCAAAGGCCATATACAGGCCCACCAGCCCGGCCAGCACGCCAAAGATCACCGCCAGCACGGCAGACCTGAGGCTCGCCGCTGTCAGCATCCCAAGCGCCGCGCCGATCACGATGCCCGGCGCCCATGTTTTCAGCACGTCCCAGTCCACCGCGCCCTTTTTGTTGTGCGAATGCACCGACCGGATCGAAGTGACGATGATCGAGGCCAGCGATGTCGCCAGACAGACTTGCATCAGCTGCGGGCCGCCAAAACCCAGACCCGAAAAGACAAAGAAGAAAACCGGCACCAAAACGATGCCTCCGCCGACCCCAAACAGCCCTGCCAACACCCCGGCAAAGGCCGAGGACGCCATTAATAGCAGCAACAGGGGAAGAAGGGTCGGGATATCATAGGTCATGCGGCGCGTCCTTGCTCGATTTCCAGCAAAGCCTCTTCGACCAACTCCGGCCCGGCACCCGCACGCGAGGCCCCTTCCGAAAGCACCCGCCGCCAATTCCGTGCGCCGGGGCGTCCTGCGAATAGGCCCAGCATATGGCGCGTCACCTGATGCAGTTTCCCCCCCAAGGTCAAGTGCCGCTCGATATAAGGCAGCATTTCCAGCGCAACGCTTTCGGCGGTCTTGCCGCTGGGCGCAGTTCCAAAGACGCGCTCATCCGCCGCGCCCAGAATGTCCCACGGGCGATGATAGGCCCCGCGCCCGATCATCACACCGTCCAGCCCCCGATCCAGCCAGTCGCAGGCCTGATCGAGCGTTTCGATCCCGCCATTTACCGACAGGTGGAGGTTTGGGAAAAGACCGCGCATCCGCTGGATCAGATCATACTCCAGCGGCGGAATATCCCGGTTCTCCTTGGGTGACAGCCCCTGAAGCCAGGCCTTGCGCGCATGGATCTGGATGCGGTTGCAATTGTTGGCACCCAGCATCGATAGGAACTCGGGCAGAACCTCGTCGGGGTTCTGGTCATCCACACCAATCCGGCATTTGACGGTAATCTCGGTCTGGGTCGCGTCCTGCATGGCGCGCACGCAATCGACCACCAGCTGCGGCGACTTCATCAGCACCGCGCCAAAAGTGCCCGATTGCACCCGGTCACTTGGGCAACCACAATTGAGGTTGATCTCATCATAACCCGCCTGCGCCCCCAGCCGCGCCGCCTTGGCAAGCTCGCCCGGGTCCGAGCCGCCCAGCTGCAGAGCGACGGGATGTTCCTCTGGATTATAGTCCAACAAATGCACCGCCCCGCCCCGCACCAAAGCAGGCGCTGTCACCATCTCGGTATATAGCAAGGCATGTTGGCTGATCAGCCGATGGAAAAACCGGCAATGCCGGTCGGTCCAATCCATCATCGGCGCAATAGACAGGCGATAAGCCCTTGATGCGCTTGTTTTTGATGTATTTTCCGCCTTCATCGAGTCATACCATTTTGGCTCATTTTGCCCCAATTACCCCCGTTTAGTCATACCGTATGACTCCGAGTCATACCTAAATCTACGGAGTCATACGAGATGGCAACCTTCGCCGAACGCCGCCGCAAGGACGGAACAACCAAGATCATGGCCCAGATCGTCCGCACCGTTGGGGGAGAGCGATATAACGAATCCAAGACCTTTGACAAACGCAAGACAGCAGAGACCTGGGCCAAGACCCGCGAGCGGGAGATCGACGCCGAATTTGCAGCCGGACGGAAGATCGGCAAACGGAGCGAGAAGCGCGTCACTCTGGGGGATGCCATCGACCGATACGAGAAAGAGTCCATGCAGGAGATCGGCGACACGAAGACCCAAGTCCTGCGGACGATCAGGACCGAGTATGACATCGCGGAGATGCGCTGCGACGAAATCGAGTCCAAGCACATCGTGAGCTTCGTCCAGTCGCTCTACGACCGCCCCGGACTGAACTCCCCCTCAACGGCAGGGAACTACCTGTCGCACCTCTCCAGCGTCTTCGCGGTGGCACGCCCGTTGTGGGGATTCCCGCTGGACCAGCAGGCTGTCAGGGACGCCCATACGGTCTGCTCGAAGATGGGCATCGTAAGCAAATCCGACGAGCGCTCCCGGCGTCCTACGCTGGACGAACTGGACCGGCTCATGGACCACTTCCAGCGCGCCACGCTGGCGGACAAGCGCACGCTGCCCATGCACCTCGTGACCGCCTTCGCGTTGTTCAGCACCCGCCGTCAGGCGGAGATATGCCGGATCACATGGGAGGACTACGACGCAGACGCCCAGCGCATCATGGTTCGCGGAATGAAGAACCCCGGCAAGAAAAAGGGCGTGGACACGATGGTGGAACTGCCGGACCCCTGCTGCGCCATCATCGCGGCCATGCCGAAGGTAGAAGAGCGCATCTTCCCGTTCAACGAGGACACGGTCAGTAGGCGCTTCACCGATGCCTGCAAGTTTCTGGAGATCGACGACCTGCACTTTCACGACCTCCGCCACGAAGGGGCATCCAGACTGGCGGAGATGGGGCGCACCGTGCCTCAACTCGCCGCTGTGACCGGGCACAAGGCATGGAAGAGCTTGGAGCGCTATACCCACGTCAGGCAGATCGGCGACAAGTATGCGGGCTGTGAGTGGATCGCTAAGGTAACGGGCGGGGCTGGATGAGGCTCCCGCCCCGCTAACGCGGGGCATCAGGCGTGACAGCATCAGGGGCGTGACAGCATCACGGCGTAGCGGCAGGGCCTCTGTGCGCCCTTTCTGTTGGCCGTAGCGTGACGAGGGGGGCGTATGACGCCTACGGAGGCGGAGGGGTGTCTGTGGCGGCGTCTGAGGGCTGCGTGTTCAGATCACCAAGTCGAGCGGCAAGTCCGCGATGTCGCGCAGCCTCTGACCGTCGATCATGGTTTCGACCAACTCCAGCGTCTCACGTTCCTGCTCACGCAGGGTCTCGACAAGCTCTGGCAGGGCGAAATTGTATACGCAGTCCATGTCGCCTGTGCCCATGGCGATCGAGGCGATGCGTGAAGGCGCTGGCTCTGCCGTTACGGCCACGATATGCGGCAGGCGTCCCTTGCGGTTGCGGACGAGGTTCAGAGCCTCCGAGCGGGTGTTCTGGACGCGGTCGGAGCGGATCGTCAGCTTGCAGCTAACCGAAGCATGGAGCGTAGGCTTGACCCCATTCGCCTCCCGCAACGCCGTCTTCCTTGCCACGGTGTCGTCAACCAGAAGCCGGTTCCGATTGATGCTGGCGTCCGGTTCGGGATGGCGCAGGACGACAACGTCCGGTTTGATGAGATAATCGCTCCCGAGGAGGGTCCGAAGCTCCTTGTTCTTGTCGGACAGGATACGCAATTCTTCGAGATGGGCATATTGGTCGAACTGCGCGATGGCCTGCCCCTTCGCGACCTCGAAGGCACCGGGGCGGAGATGTAGGAGTTGCTTGAAACAGTCGTCGATGAAGTTCTGACACGCCGTTTCGAACATGCTGCCTGCGGTCTGCCCCGCCGGTTTCTCCGCGTAGCTTTTGGTCTTGCCGATCTTAGCCACAACGCTTGTCGCGATCTCCCGGCTGGGGCGGTTCGACACATCAGCGATTGAGGGCACACCTTTGGTCTCGCTGATGGGGCCACCGGCGCAAGCGCCAAGCCTTCTCGGACAAGATACGCACAGCATCCTGAGACATGCGCTCGGCTACGAAGAAACCGAGATCGAACGCCTCCGAGCACAGGGCGCCATCGCAGGCCCACCATGAAGCGCGGGCACTACAAACCTGCCACAGCAGCAGATGACGAACGGGTTGGACATCGGCTCGCCCGTGGTATCAGCCCATTTAATGCGGGTGCGCGTGTAGTCGAGAAGGGCCTGCATCCCCGCCTCGCGCCCATAACCCGATTGGCCAAAGCCGTCGAACGGCGCGATGGGCGAGATCGCACGGTAGGTGTTGCCCCAGCAGATGCCTGCCCGCATCTGCCCCGACACCCGGTTTGCCCGGGCCAGATCACGGGTGAACACGGGCTTTGTTGCGCAAAAAGGGTGAAGCCCGGACCTCCCCTTTCCCCAGATGCACTTATCCCACGGGCTCGGTGACAGGTATGCCGAGCGCGGTGTAGCAGTTCAGCACGGCGGCGCGGATCTGGAGTTCGGCGATCTGGCGATCGAAGTCGCGCGCCATGAGGCTCTGCCCCAGCAGCTTCACGCAATGCATCCACTGACCGGCAGGGTATTTCCGCAGGAAATGTCCCGGGAAGTTTCGTCTCGGCGCGGCTTTGGCGGTGGTATCCGCTCCACTTGCGCCGGATGGCGCGGCCGAGGTATTTGGACGCGCGCAGCGCCTCGTTTCGGGCGATCGCGCCGGCGAACGAAGGCTTCCGCGGCCTGGCGTTCTTGCGTGGCGGTAAGCGACCCCTGCGAGCCCCGGTATCCACTTGTTCAGCGTCGAAAGGCCAACGCCCAAATCTGATCCCACCTGCTTTCTGGTCAGCCCACTGGGCAGCGCGATCCGCACCGCATCAGCCCGGAATTCGTACGTCCGTTTCGTTCCCATAGTTCGTCTCCTTTGCCGCAATAAATGCTATCAAAGGAGCGGCATCAAACCGCGACAGGTCCATCTTGACGATCATTACGTTGGTACAGCTGAACTGGCCATCGACGCCAAAAAGATGCATTCTAAATTTGCGAATAGGCCTGATCGGAACCGAAGGATTGTGATCATGATGGAATTTGATGACGCGAAACCGGTGCCAGGACTGGACAAGGACAGTTTCATGCGTTCGGTAATCCGGGAGTTGGCAGGTATTCTTGAAGAGACCGTCGGAGAGCAGGAGGCCTCGGCCTATGTCAATCACGTGGGCCTGTTGATCGGGCGAGCGCTGAATCAAGAATATCGGGTCGCCTGCAATACGGAACGGCTCGATCCGGCGCAGGTCGCATCGGCGCTGGTACACCTGAAGAAACGGATCGACGGCGGCTTTTCGATCGAGTGCATCGACGACGAGGCGATCACCTTGGTCAACTCGGCCTGCCCGTTCGGCGACAAGGTCATCGGTCGCCCCTCCCTTTGCAGGATGACGGCCAATGTTTTCGGCCACATCGCGGCCGAGAACCTCGGTTATGCCCGTGTTGGTATCGAGGAAGCGATCGCCCGCGGCGACGCTCGGTGCCGCGTGGTCGTGAAACTCAAGGAAACGAAGAACGAACCGCAGAGAAACGAGACCGATTTCTTTGGCGCGTTTGTCTGAGTATTGCCCATGCCGCGAACGTTGTCCCTATCGCTTCAGCAAATCGTTGCCTTGACTGACGAGGCGCTTCTGGTTGTCGACGCGCGGTCGCATACGCTGCTGTACGCCAGCCCTCGCGCCATGGACCTGCTTGATGTCGCGAGCTTTTCCGATCCGGCCTGTCGGTTGTCTGATCTGCTCGATAGCGATGATGGGCAGCTGTACCGTTTCCTCGCCGATGCGGCCACCGTCACAAGCCCGCTGATTGCCCGCGTCCGGCGACTGTCAGATGGGGCACCGTTGACGGCAAAAGGGCAGCGTACCGCCGGGGAGGAAGGCCGGCCCCTGATTGCATTGGCGCTGAAGGCCGATACGGAGCTGTCTCGACGCTTTCGGCTGTTGGCCGACAAGATCACAGCGCTCGACTTTGAAGTCGAACACCGCAAAGCGGTTGAGGCGGAGCTGTCACGCAACGCCCTGGCGCGGGACCGGACACTGGTCGCGGTGCGGTATATTGCGGAGATTGAATCAAGCGATCCCGCCTGTCTGAACAACGCACTGGACGCGCTGTGCAGAACTTGCGACTATCTGGGCGCTGCGATCATCGGCGTCGAGGCGGGAAAGCTACTGCTGCGCGCTTTGAACGGCCGACTGGCAGAAAGCTTCGACAGGAATGCCTTCATGCGCCTGCCGATGGGACTGGCCGATTTCTGGGATATGCCCGAGGACGACCGCATCGAAACGCTGCGCTTGGCTCTGAACGAGGTCGCGAAGACGCCATGCGACTTGAGCGATCTCGGGGTATGGCCCCTGTTCGTCGGATCCGAAGCAAAGTCGTTCCTGGTGTTGCAAGGGCCCTGTGAGTTCCCGGCCGAGGTCGAGATCTTATCCGAAGCCTTGGCCAGTCTATTGAGCCGTGTCAACGTCGAGACCGATCTGAGGCATGCGCAAAAGCTGCAGGCGATCGGCGAACTGACTGGTGGGATCGCACATGACTTTAATAACATCTTGTCGGTGGTTCTGGGGAATGCCGAGCTAATTATCGACGAGATCGAGCAAGACCGTCCGGAAGCGCTCGAGATGGAGCTTGCCAATGCGGTCCGCGACGCAGCGCTGCGCGGGGCGACGCTGACCTCGCGGCTGCTGTCCTTTGCCCGCAAGCAACCGCTCATGCCGCAGTCCCTATCGCTCAACACAGTCCTGCGCGACCTCGATCCGCTGCTGCGACGTGCCTTGGGAGAGACCGTGGATGTCGAGGTCGTCTGGGCTGGCGGGCTGTGGAAGGCCCGCCTCGATCAAGGACAGTTCGAGAATGCCTTGCTGAACCTCGCCGTGAATGCGCGTGATGCGATGCCCCTTGGCGGTCGACTGACCATCGAAACCGCGAATACCCGACTTGATACGGAATATGCCGCGCAGCATTCGGAGGTGACGCCGGGCCAATACGTGATGATCGCGGTAACCGATACCGGGACGGGCATGACGCCGGACGTCATCCGCGAGGCATTCACGCCATTCTTCACCACCAAGGGCGTAGGCCAAGGCAGCGGGCTTGGCCTCAGCATGGTCTTCGGCTTCGTCAAGCAGTCCGGCGGTCACGTGAAGATCTACTCCGAGCAGGGGCACGGCACGACGGTCAAGATGTATTTTCCCCGTGATACCGCGGATTCTGGAGCCGAATCCGGCGAGCAACTTGTTTCAACGGCCCGGCGGGCAAGTGCGAATGGCCATATTCTGCTGGTGGAGGACGATCCGCACATACTGCGTTATGCCGAGCGCACGCTGATATTGTTGGGCTACGCAGTGGACACTGCGCTCTCAGGAGATGCCGCCGCTGAGCTCCTAAAGACCCGATCCTACGACATCCTGCTCACCGATGTCGTTCTGCCCGGAGGCTTGAATGGACGGCGTCTGGCAGACCTCGCGAGCGAACTCTGGCCGACTATCAAGGTACTCTTCATGTCGGGCTACACGGAGAATGCAATCGTCCACAACGGCCAGCTCGACCCAGAAGTCGAACTGATATCGAAGCCTTTCACGCGCGACCAGCTTGCGCGTCGACTTCAGAAGTTAAGGAAGCAGTAGAGTCGGTTTTTGCTTTCCGAAACATATTGAAAAAGGGAGGAAAAAGGATGCGACTATATGTGGCCGACGACAATGAAGAGTTCTCACAATTCGTGTCGCGTGTCGCGAAATCGGAAGGTTGGTCAGTGACGACCTGTGCCAACGGTGCCATCCTCGCAGCCGCGGTAGCATCCGAGGATGGGCCAGCGCTCATGATCGTGGATATCAACATGCCCGAAGTCGACGGGATCGAGGCGATCGAGGAGCTGAAGTCGATCAATAGACGCTTGCGCATTCGCTTTATAACGGGAGGTTCGTTCAGTACTGCACTTGCAGCACACATGATTGCGGAAGCACGTGGAATTGAGTCGGGTCGTTTCATCACGAAACCAGTCGGTATCGATAAGTTGAAGGCGATTTTGCGAGAAGAGGCGCAGCATCTATTCGAGTGATTTATCCACCGTAGATCTCAGCCAGCACGACAGATCTCGGGTATCGGACACACATGGATGTACACTGCGGCTATTGACCGACCTCATGATCGCAATCGGGCTCAGAGAGCCCGTTAAATCATCGAACGACGGAAGTGCCGTGCCGCTCCTCAGCAATTGTAAGGAAGTCGGGCGTCCGTTTTGGGCCAACCTTTCGCTGCCTTAAACGATGGAACCTGGTCACCATTGCGATATCTGCGCGGATTGCGAAGTAAGTTTCAGGGATCCGAGTCCATAAGGGGCTCGATTTTGCCATTCGGAAAAACAAAACCATCCAAGAGTAATCTGTCCGTGGCATATTCCGTCCGAGCCTTGAACCGCACCCTCAGTTTTCGGTTGATCTTGGGGAGCTTCTGTTCAACTTCTATGCCATCCAACTTTGGCATTTGGATGTCGCACAGTATAAGTGCGGGTTCTTTCCCTTGTCGCAGCTTGTCCAAAAGGTCGGAGCCATTCTGCGCGACTTCAACTGTCCACCCCTCCCGGCGAGCGACCTGCGTACAATACTCTGCAAATTCGATATTGTCGTCAGCCACATAGAACAACATTTTCGGTAGCCTTTGCCTGCGAATCGCCTTGTCTACGGTCGCATTGCCCTTGGCAAAGACACGCTCGGTGCCGCTGTTCGATAGAATGCCAAAACCGGCAGGCACCTGAAATCAGTCATTCGACCCACCTCACAGGGATCTTGGGCTTCGTGCAAAGGTTCTGTATCATTGGGCGAGAACCCATGCTGTTCGAAATCCGCCGAGAAAGGCTAAACAGCGATCATCCCGGCGTAGCAAGGCAAGCTAAGGTGAGGGGCAACCGGACCTGGCGAGACACCGTACAGAGTTTGCTGCCGCGCAGGTAATATAGCTTGATTCCGATCGCAGCAGGTGTTCTCCAGTCCAAGACACAACGCAGAGTAGTACCGACTCTGAGATCAAGGAAATGCACGAGTTGAAACCAGCGGCCTACAGATATGCCTTTCCGGTTCTTTTCACGCTGCTGCTTGCCTTTATCCTTCTGTTGCAAGGCTCGCCCACCACGGCACAGCAGAGTGACCGGGACATTTTGCGCATGCCGTGGAGTGAAGCTTCGGGATCCGGGTTTGTGGAACCGGATGGTACGCCGCGCAGCTTTTTCATCGACCTCGTCCGGCAGATTGCAGAGGAAGCAGAAATAGACGTCGAGTTGGTCGAGTATCCCACGGCCGAGGCTGCCCTCCAGTCAATCCGCGACGGAGAAACTGATTTGTTCGTTGATACGGGACGCGCCGAGCTTGACGCCGATCTCCTGTTGTTCACCGATCCCATCGCAGAAACACAGCTGCGCCTTTATCAGCGCCATGATGCACCTTCCGCCGCTGATTTTTCAACGTTGGAAGGCGCGTCGCTGGGTGCCGTTCGGAATTCAATCGCAAGTCGAACGCCGCTGCCTGAAGGCATTTCGGTCGTCGAATACGACGACCTCGTTACGGCATTCGCGAAGACTCTTGGCGGGGAGGTCGACGGGGTGCTGGCGTTGTCCTCACTGGCGCGGAGAACGCTTTCGACAACCGGTCTTGACGCGCTGATCGGCCCAGGGGCCATTTCCGCAGGCAATTTCGCTCATGTCGTGGCTCTGCGACGCGAGCAAGCGGGCCTCATGCCTCGGATCGAGAGCGCGATAGCCCGGCTTGAACAGCGCGGGGACCTGGAGGATTTGCGCAGCCTGTGGGATATGGTGAAACCTCCGCCAGCTCCCGATGTGCTGAGCGTCGGGGTGACGCATTTCCCCCCCTACTACGTGGTCAATGATGATGGCACGGTGACGGGTTTCGCCGTCGAAATCATCGAGGAACTGGCCGACCGGGCTGGGCTGGATCTTCGGTTCGAGGTCGTTTCGCTCGAAAGCTGGTCAAGAGGTCCACGCATCGGTGCCTTCGATGTGCTTCCCGCCCGCAGCGTGACAGAGACCGAGAAGGAATTCCTGCAGTTCACGGTCCCTATCCAGACAATCGACTATGTCCCCTTCGTCCGTGCTGAAGACGCACGTTTGCCGCTGGCACCGGTCGACGGTCGGGTGGGAATTCTCTTTACAGCGCCGCTGAGAGAGGAGATCGCACTTGAGCTTGGGGTGGACCTCCGGCTGCTTCAAACGCCTGAAGCAGCGGTGGAGGCGCTCGAAGACGGGACCATCGACGCGTTGTTCTATCCGCGAAGTGCCTTTGAAACCTATCTCGCGACGAATGGCCCGGCTGATCGTTTCGCACGTCTGCCCGAACCCGTGTTCCGCAATGACCTCGCCATAGCGATGCGGCCCGGCCTAGGGGACCTTGATACAAGGCTGAACGTGGTGATCCAGGGATTCATCGGGTCCGCACAATACCGAAGCCTGGCATCGAGATGGTTCGACGCGCCGCCGTTTTGGTCGGAAGAGCGTATTCGCCTTGCCCAGATCATTGTCGCAGCTGTTCTGTCGGCGGCATTGCTGGCCGTGTTCTTGCTTGTGCTGCAGGGGCGCCGACGGGCAATGCGCCATGCCGAAGCGATGGAGAGCGTTTCGACCCGGCTGGGTGCCGTTCTCGATACCGCACAAAGCGCGATCCTGGGCTTCAACCCCGCAGGCAAAATCGCGTTTTCCAATGTCGGCGCCCGGACGATGATCCCGGAGGTGGCGGCCAATGGCACGGCTTCGTGGCCGACGCATGTTGCCTTCCTCGATCCTGAGGCCAGAGAACCGTTGGACGAGGAACTGCATCCGATCCGCAGAGCCTTGGCCGGCTCCGACCTGAAAGGCGAGGTTGCCCTGATGCGGCGGAACACGTCAGGCGACGCGATACGCTATGTTCGCGTGTCGAGCTCTCCGGCCCTGCGGTCCGAGGCAGGCGACATAGCAACGGTTGTCATTCTCGATGACGTCTCGGACTTGTACGAAAGTCGCCAGAACGCCGAGGACCAGGCCAAGATAGCAGCGGCCGCGCAGAAGCAGGAAAGCATCGGCAAGCTGACCGGGGGCATTGCGCATGATTTCAACAACCTGCTCGCGGTTATTCTGGGAAATCTCGAATTCCTGCAAGACGATGAAGCGAACCCTGAGCGCGCGAAGTTTACCAAGAATGCTATCGACGCAACGCTTCGTGGGGCGGAACTGGTCCGGAACATGCTCGCGTTCGCCCGCCGCTCGCCGATTGAGGCTCAGGTGCTTGATCTCAACGAAGTCACCCGTGCGGTCGAAGCCTTGGCCGCGCGCACGTTGCCCGCGTCGGTGAGAATAGAAACCTCATTGCTGGCGGGGCTTTGGAAGATCCGCGCTGACCGCTCGCTGACCGAAAGTGCGTTGCTGAACCTGATCCTGAACGCGAGCGACGCCATGGAAGGCGTAGGCCGCTTGACCATCGAAACGCAAAACCTTCGGATTGATGAAGACTACATCGATGAAAGGCAGGAAGACATTCCCGCCGGACGATATGTCATGCTTGCCGTCAGCGACGATGGTCCCGGCATCCCGGAGGGACTCCTGACACAAATCTTCGAGCCGTTCTTCACCACCAAAGGGCCACAAGGCGGGTCCGGGCTCGGGTTGTCGATGGTCCATGGTTTCATGAAGCAGACAGGTGGTACCGTTCGCGTTTACTCGGAAACTGGCGTTGGCACCACGTTCAAACTGTATTTCCCGGCGCTCCACACCGAGGAAACGCGGGTAACAGATAAATCTACCGATGCCGCAATTTCGTCTGGTGCGGGTGAGCGCGTCCTTCTCGTAGAAGACCAGCCTGACGTACTCGCAGCGTTGAAGCATGCCCTGGAACGCGGTGGATATGACGTCGTTGCAGCAGAAAGCGGCGATGCCGCGTTGGACATCTTCGAACTCGATCCAGAGTTCGATATCGTCGTGACGGACATCGTCATGCCCGGGCATCTTCAAGGCCCCGGATTGGTGAAGGCATTGCGTGCAATAAGGTCCGAGCTTCCGGCGATCTTCATGTCAGGATACGCCGAGGAAGCAACGGTTCACGGCAACGGTCTGCGGCCAACAGACATACGTTTGATGAAGCCTGTTCAGCGCAGAGATTTCTTCGCGGCCTTGGAGCGTGCGCTTCTTCAGGCAAAGGCCAGACGGGACTAACACTGTCTCTGCCTTGGCAGGACCGTTAAATAATCGCGATTAGAGATCGATACCGAATATGATGAAAGGTGTCGTGGTTCAGTTGGCAATGACCCATTGCGGGAATTCCACCGCCTGCGGAGGGTGACCGGGCCATGGCGGAACTCATCCTTTCTTTGGTCGGAGAATGTCCCAGATCAATGGTCGAACCATGAAATGACTTTTCATGTTCGTACACGGTCGGCAGCCCAATCCGCGTGATGCTTCGCGGCGGGACCTTGCCGAAGAAGGACCAGACCAACTTCGCTCAAGGCGCTGCACTATCGCAGCCCGGCTTTGTACCCGACCATATACCGAAGCGGCCTTGTCATACGCTGGCACCTGCCGCTTCGGTCCCTACGCAACCGACAGCCTCACCTGCGCCGGTAAAGCCACAGCACCACAGGGGCCAGCGTCAGGGTCAGAACGACCGGCGCGATTAAGGCCAGACCGATCTGTGTCACGCTGGCCGTGCCCGACATCAGCCCGCGCAGCGCGGTGGTCATCAGCGACACCGGGTTCACCTCGACGAAGCTGCGCAGCCAGTCGGGCATGGTCGCCGGATCGACCATGATGTTGGAGGCGAAGGTGACCGGAAACAGGATGGTAAAGCCCAGGGTCATGACAGTCATTGGCGTGCGCACCAGAAGACCCAGCACGATGAACACCCAGCCCATGCCAAAGCCGATCGTCAACAGCATGGCAAAGGCGGCGAGCGTGCCGATCAGACCCGCTTCGGGGCGGTAGCCAAGGATCAGCCCGATGCCCAGGATGATCCCGCCCGCGATCAGATGGCGCAGCAGGTCCCCGACCATCAGCCCGGCAAAGGGCGCAAGCGACCAGATCGGCAGCGTGCGGAAGCGGTCGAACAGGCCCTTCTGGAAATCCGTGGACAGCCCCATGCCGGAATAGACCGAGTTGAACACGACGGTCTGCACCAGAATGCCCGGCAGGAAGAACTGCAGATAGTCGCCCGTCGATCCGGCCAGCGCGCCCCCGAACACGAAGGTGAACAGCAGCGTGAACATGATCGGCGTCATGACCAGATCGAACAACTGTTCGGGCACATGGCGGAACTTCAGGATCGCGCGCCAGCCAAAGACCAGCGCGTTCGAAAGCGGCCCGGGAGGCGTCGGCGGGGGCACCCGGCGCAGGGCCGCGATGCCGGGTGTTCCGGGCTTTCGGGCGCTTTTATTGGAGGCGTCCGCGGTCTGATCGGTCATGGCAGGGCCTTTGGGTTTTCGGGATCCGATGCGTCCGTCTTTCCGGTCAGCGCAAAGAAGACTTCGTCGAGGCTTGGCGTGCCCATGCGGAAGTCAGCCAGCGCGATGCCGCCCCCGATCAGCGCCGCGATGGCCGCATTTGCCGCAGCCGCGTCACCGGCCAGAACCGAAAGCTCGGCCCCCTCGGGGCTGCGCTGCACCACGCTTTGCAGATGCGCAGACAACAGCTCGGCCGCGGCCTCGATCTGGCCGTTGTCGGCCAGCGAGACATGCAACACGCCCGAGCCGGTGGCCGCCTTCAACTCGCGGCTGGTGCCTTCGGCAATCTTGCGGCCATGGTCGATCACCGCGATCCGGTCCGCCAGTTGATCGGCCTCTTCAAGATACTGGGTCGTCAGCAGGATCGTCACGCCCGAGGCGGCAAGCTGCCGGATCAGCCGCCACACGCCCTGACGCGCCGAGGGGTCCAGCCCTGTCGTCGGCTCATCCAGAAACAGGACCCCGGGCGTCACAATCAGCGACGCCCCGATGTCGAGCCTGCGCCGCATTCCGCCGGAGTAATCCTTGACCTGCTTGCGCGCCGCCGCTGACAGCTCGAACGCGCCGAGCAATTCGTCTGCCCGCGCCCGCGCCGCGCCGGGCCGAAAGCCCCAGAGGCGGGCCAGCATCACCAGATTTTCACGCCCCGTCAGATCCTCGTCGAGCGAGGCGAACTGACCCGTCATCGCGATGCAGAAACGCACCTTCTCGGGCGCGGTGGCGATGTCATGGCCCATCACCGAGGCACTTCCGGCATCGGGCGGCGTCAAGGTGGCCAACATCCGCAACAGCGTGGTCTTGCCCGCGCCGTTCGGCCCCAGCACGGCAAAGATCATGCCGCGCGGCACCTCGAGGTCGATCCCCGCCACGGCGGTCAGATCCCCGAAGCGGCGCACGAGCCCACGGGCATGGATCGCAAGGTCTGTGTGTTCGGTGTCCACGTTCGGCGTCCGGAATTGATGCGGGTTATCTGGCATTGCGCAAGGTACATCACCCGTCGGATTAGTCGATAGGATCCTGGAAAGATCGCAAGCGAAAGTCGGCCTTCACCGGCATACCGGCCTGCGATCAAAGGGTGCGGGAACGGAACGTCGCGGACGAGAAACCGGACGCGAACTGGCTAAATCCGGACCAATGGATCCGCGCCAGATACAGTCCCGCGCTGCTCCGATCAAAGATGACCGCTCTAATGAAGCGGCAAAGCAACGTGGCAAGGTCCAGTGAAAGTCTCCTGAGGGCCGAGAGAGACGCTGATCCGGTGACTATCAGGCGACGCGCCACGATAGATGTTGAATTGCCTGTAAGGCAGCGCCTTAGGCTGATGCCAACCTTGTCGGTGTTTCCCAGATGACCATGCGGAAGTGTCAATACCTTTGCAAAGCATACATTCGGGCTTGCACAGGCGGCACACTTGAACGATCAGATTGGGCGTATTCTGTTGAAAAACTCGCCCTTGATTGAAGGGCCGTTGGCTGATTCAATTCCTGTAGGGAATGGGAGGATCGGCGATGATGGGACCGCGGCAGGAGGCGCAGCCGGCGCTTTTCTATGAGTTCTCGCTGGAGGATCATGTCCCGCAAAACCACCTCCTGCGCTCCATCGACCGGTTCGTGGACCTGTCCGGCATCCGCAGCTACCTCGCCGATTTCTACAGCCATACCGGGCGGCCGTCGGTCGATCCCGAGCTCTTGATCAGGATGCTGCTGTTGGGGTGCTGCTTCGGCATCCGGTCGGAGCGGCGGCTCTGCGAGGAGGTGCATCTGAACTTGGCGTATCGCTGGTTTTGCCGCCTGGATCTGAGCGACCGGGTTCCGGATCACTCGACGTTTTCGAAGAACCGGCACGGGCGTTTCCGCGACAGCGAATTGCTGCGGCACCTGTTCGAGACGACCGTCGCGCGGTGCATCGAGGAGGGCCTGGTCAGCGGACAGCGCATGGCCATCGACGCGAGCCTGATCCACTGACCGGCAGGGTATTTGCGCAGCAAATATCCCGAGAGGTGAGGCCGATGCAAACAAGCAGAACTCGACGCCGAAGGAAGAGTGGGATGCGGGGCAGATCGATCCCGCTGACGCGCCCCGCGCCGTGCGTGAGTATCTCGCCACGCTGGACGAGGCCGCGTTTGGTGCGGCCAGCGAGGTGCAACCCAAGTTCACGTCGCATTCCGACCCCGCCAGCCAGTGGACCGCAGCCCGCAAGGGTCCGGCATTCTTCAGCTATTCCGACAACTACCTGATCGACACGGACCACGGCGTGATCGTGGACGTAGAGGCGACAAGATCTATCCGGCAGGCCGAGGTCGGTTCGACGAAGACCATGCTG